>JBJXDU010000058.1:0-20423 GCA_046153565.1 Sphingomonadaceae bacterium | reverse complement strand
CCTGAATCCTATATGGAAATCGGCAATTTCTATACCGCGACCATCTATAATAAGGGCGCCGAAGTCATCCGGATGATGCACACCATCCTCGGGGCCAGTAAATTCCGCGCCGGAAGCGACCTTTATTTTGCGCGCCATGATGGCCAAGCGGTGACCTGCGAAGATTTTGTGCTTGCGATGGAGGAGGCGAGCGGCGTTGATCTCACCACTTTCCGGCTATGGTATGCGCAAGCCGGCACGCCCAAGCTGCGCGCCGAACTTGACCATGACCCCGCCACCGCAACGGCGACGGTGCGGCTCGCTCAGCAGATTCCCGATACGCCGGGCCAATCGAACAAGGCACCCATGCCGATCCCGCTCAAGCTCACTTTGTTCGACGCGGCGAGCGGTGCTTCGTCGGGCGAGCAGCTGCTGATCTTTGACAAGGTGAGCGACACAATCACCTTTCCCGGTCACAACACGCGCCCGATCCTGTCGATCAACCGCGATTTTTCGGCACCGGTAATTGTCGAGACCAACCGGACGATCGCCGATCTCGCTTTCCTCGCGCAGCATGATGATGACCGGTTCGCGCGCTATGAAGCGATGCAGCAGTTGATGCTTGATACATTGGTTTCCGCTGTATCGGGGGGTGTTGCCAATCATGACGCGGTGATTGCCGCCGTGCGCGATACCATTGCTGAAGCGGGGTTAGAGCCTGCTTTTGTCGCCGAAGCCACATTGCTCCCGAGCGAAGCCTTTATCGGTGATCAGATGCTGGTCGTTGATCCGCCAGCGATCAACCGCGCGCGCGAGGCATTGCGAGTAGCGATTGGCACCACGTTATTGCCGCAGTGGCGCTCGCTTTATGCACAGCATACCGCAGGAGCCTATGTCTATTCGCCCGGTGCCAAGGGCGCGCGACGCCTGCGCAACGTGGCGCTTGGCTATATCAGCGGCAGCGGTGCTAGGGATGCGGGGGCGCTTGCCTTTGCGCAGTTTGAAGCGACCGACAATATGACCGACCGGCTCGCCGCCCTTGGTACGCTGGCAAATGGCGATGCCGCCGAGCGCCCCATCGCGCTCGCGGCCTTTTATGACCGGTATCGCACCAATGCGCTGGTGATCGACAAATGGTTCAGCACGCAGGCCTTTTCAAGCCGCGCCGATACGGTGGCGGCGGTGCGCGCGCTTGAGGCGCATCCCGATTTCGCGCTGACCAATCCCAACCGCGTTCGCGCGCTGGTCGGGGCCTTTTCTGGCAATCAGAATGCGTTTCATGATGCCAGCGGTGAAGGCTATCGCTTCCTTGCCGATACGATCATCGCGCTTGACCCGATCAACCCGCAAACTGCTGCCAAACTGACCCCACCGCTTGGCCGCTGGCGGCGCTTTGACGAGGGGCGTCAGGCGCTGATGAAGCGCGAACTCGAACGGATCATCGCGACGCCGGGCCTGAGCAAGGATGTGTTTGAGCAGGCTAGCAAGAGTTTGGCGTGATTGGTTGTCAAGGCAGCTTCTGTAGCTTCGCCAGCACTGGTCGCAAATAGCTCAGCCGCCCCGTCGGACGAAGCAAAGGCGGCGGCAGCAGTTGCAACGAGG
Source organism: Sphingomonadaceae bacterium (assembly GCA_046153565.1). Classification (GTDB taxonomy): domain Bacteria; phylum Pseudomonadota; class Alphaproteobacteria; order Sphingomonadales; family Sphingomonadaceae; genus Aquisediminimonas. The sequence goes on along the minus strand of JBJXDU010000058.1, from coordinate 18,842 downwards.
CAAAGATCAGCTTGGGCGCGGGAGCGGGCGCTGCGCCTGACGGATAGATGAATCCGTTGGTCGGCCACTGGGTGCCGCCAAGCGCGCCAAGCGGCGCAAACCAGACGCGCACACGGCTCCAATCGCCCGCTTCGGAGACATCGATTGCCTCGACACCCCGTTCAATCTGACCGCGCCGCCCGTTGATTGGTGACCAATTGGCGTGGGTCAGCCGCACCGTCCGCGCGTCGACGATTTCGGTAACGGTGGCCACATGGCCAAGCCGCATATTGCCGTGCGGAATGAAGCTGAGCACCGCACCAACGCGCGGGCTGTTGCCACGCGCATAGCGCCCCGCTGCCTGATCCCACCAGCTCAGCGCGTCGCCGTAAATCTGGATGCCCGAAAGTTCGCGCGCGAAGGTCACGCATTCCCAGTGGTCGCGCGGCGGCGGCTCGCGAAATGGCAGGGCAAAGGCAGGGCTAGCGATCAAGCTCAGCATGGCGGCGATTAGGGTGAGGGTCTTGCTCATCGCCAACATGGCTAGCAGACAGGGTTAACACAAAGCGCTAAGCAGCATGGTTAACACGGTGAGAACCATGATAGGAGGGGGCATATGACCGCACAGGATTTGCTACAAAGCGATTTCGCCTTATTGAGCGATATCGTTCGCGCGCACGGCAACGAGCGGCCCGAGGCGATTGCAGTGGTTGATGAAGAGCGTCAGCTGAGCTGGGCAGAACTCAACGCCCTTGCTGACCGGATCGGCGCGCGGTTGCAGCGTGAAGGCGTCGGCACTGGCGGGGCGACCGCGATTGTCGGGCTCAACAGCGTCGAGCAAGTGGCAGTGATCATCGCGACATTGCGGATCGGGGCCATCGCCGGGCTGCTCACCAATTCCGCAACGGGCGAGGCGATTGCCGCCATGTATGCCGATACCGGCGCGCGTCACCTATTCCTTGATGCGCAGGCCGCCGCCACGCTTGACGACAATCCAACGCCCGGCGCGATGCGGATCGCGATGGATGGCAGCGCGGCGGGTGAACCGCTGATGACCTGGGTCGATCCTGCGGGTAGTGCGCCCGCGCTGGTTGCGGTTGCGCCCAGCGACGGGTTCAACATCATCTATTCAAGCGGGACAACGGGCAGCCCCAAAGGCATAGTCCATAGCCACGCCATGCGCTGGCAACATATATCGCGCGGCGTCGGGGCCTATACAACCGCATCAGTGACGATCAGTTCAACCCCGCTTTATTCGAACACGACAATGGCGGCCTTCCTCCCGACAATCGCATCAGGGGCCAAGGCCGTGCTGATGAAGAAATTCAACGCGCTGACCTTCCTTCAGCTTGCGCAGCGTGAGCGCGTGACCAATGCAATGCTCGTGCCCGTTCAATATCGGCGGATCATGGCTCTCCCCGAATTTGACAGCTTTGACCTGTCATCTTTCTTCATGAAATATTGCACCAGCGCGCCCTTCCCGGCCGCGCTCAAGGCCGATGTGCTCAAACGCTGGCCCGGTGGCTTGGTTGAAATCTATGGCCTTACCGAAGGCGGCGGCACCTGCTTGCTTCAGGCGCATCATTTCCCCGACAAGCTCCACACAGTGGGTCAGCCCGTGCCCGAACATGATATGCGGATTATCGATGAGGATGGCAACGAACTGCCCCCCGGGTCGGTCGGCGAAATTGTCGGCCGCTCACCTGCGATGATGACTGGCTATAACAACAAGCCCGACGCGACCAAGGCGATGCATTGGTATGACAGCGAAGGGCGGCTTTATTACCGCCACGGCGACATTGGCCGCTTTGACGAAGATGGCTTCCTCATCCTGATGGACCGCGCGAAGGATATGATCATTTCGGGCGGGTTCAACATCTATCCAAGCGATTTGGAGGCCGTGCTCGCCGCGCACCCCGCCGTAATCGAATGCGCGGTGGTCGGGGCCGCTAGCGAAGAATGGGGCGAAACGCCGGTGGGCTTCGTCGTGCTGCGCGAGGGCGCTGACCCGAGCGAGATATTAGCGGTAACCAACGCCAAACTCGGCAAAACCCAGCGGATCAGCCGCTTGGTCGAAAGCGACGAACTCCCCCGCAGTATGATCGGTAAGGTGCTTAAGCGCGAATTGCGCGATCGGTTGGGATAGATTTTTGATCTGCAAATCTAAACGGTCGGTATCGATTTCGGCCACTCTGACTTGTGTGATTGGTTCGAATTGACTTGATGCGAGGGAGGCCGGTCTCGACACCTTGCACGAACCTGCTTTGCGGAAGGGTCGAATATGGGTCTAGCACGAAGACACACGTCAACCGGATAAGATTTAATCCGGCGGCGCAAACTCTTTCCCTAGAATTCCCAACAAGCCAGCCTCACTAACCATCGACCTCAGCCGAGACGCATCGCGGCTTAACCGCCGAACTTGACACTCAGGAATGAGGGCACGGGGCCGTTCCAGCCGTCATCGGGGCTGTCGTCGCTGGTTGCGGGCTTGGTTTTGGGGGCGGGTTTTGACGTGCGCTCTGGTCTTGACGCGCGTTCGGGCTTTGCGGCGGGAGGGGTGGGCTTTGGCTTAGGTTCGCGCTTTGCTTTTGCTGGCTTAGGGGCTTCGGCCTCATCGGCGGGTGCGTCAGCCTTGCCGGCTTTGGCGATCCGTTCGATCTTATGTTTGGTTAGCTTTTCGATATTGGCGATGGCGTCTTCGTCGGCCGGGGTGACGAAGGTGAAGGCGCTACCCGTGGCACCGGCGCGGCCCGTGCGGCCGATGCGGTGGACATAATCGTCGGGGTGCCACGGCGCGTCATAGTTGAACACATGGCTGACGCCTTTGATATCAAGCCCGCGCGCGGCCACGTCGGAGGCAACGAGGATGTTGATCTCACCACTTTTGAAAAAATCAAGCTCCTTGATCCGTGACGCCTGATCCATATCGCCGTGGATTTCGCCCGCGCGAAAGCCTGCTTGCTTGAGGCTCTTGGCGAGATCGCGCACCGTCGTTTTGCGGTTGCAAAAGATGATTGAGGTGTTGACGCCTTCATCGCGCATCATTCGCAGCAGCACATCACGCTTTTTGCGCGCGTCAACTTCAACGATCCGCTCGGTGATCAATGCGTTGGTGGCGGCGGGGCGCGCGACTTCGATTGATTTGGGGTTGGAAAGGAATTTGTCCGCCAGCTTCTTGATCGGCGGCGGCATTGTCGCGGAAAAGAGCAAGGTCTGGCGGTTGGCGGGGAGTTTGGTGCAAATCTCCTCAATATCGGGGATGAACCCCATGTCGAGCATCCGGTCGGCCTCATCAATGACGAGCAGGTTGCAATCGGTAAGCATGATCTTGCCGCGCCCAAACAAGTCCATCAGGCGACCCGGCGTCGCGATCAGCACATCAACGCCCTTTTCAAGCGCCTTTTGCTGATCGCCCATCGACACGCCGCCGATGAGGAGCGCCATCGAAAGCTTGTGATACTTGCCGTATTTCTCAAAATTTTCGGCAACCTGTGCGGCGAGTTCGCGCGTGGGTTCAAGGATAAGCGAACGCGGCATCCGCGCGCGGCTGCGCCCTTGCGCCAATATATCGATCATCGGCAACACAAAGCCAGCGGTCTTCCCCGTGCCGGTTTGCGCAATCGCCACCAGATCACGCATCATGAGGACGCTGGGGATCGCCTGTTGCTGGATCGGCGTGGGCGTATCATATCCCGCCTCGGTAATGGCACGAAGCAATTCATCTGAAAGGCCGAGATCGGCAAAACTCATAGGGCATCCGGAAAAAAGGCGAACCGGCAAATGGCCTGTTCGAACCCCTTCGCGCTTGCCGATTTGCCTGCGATTGTCAAGGGCGTTGCACCAAAAGCGATAAATCCTATCGTCGCTTTGCCAGCGCGGCAAAGGTCTCAACAATCCACCTTTGTGTCAGCCGGACGGCAGCTAATTTTCGCAAATCGCGATGAACGATGAGCCATGGCTGCCGCGCGGGCAGGGCTGGCGACACCGGTATCTCGACCAGATTGCTTGTCCGCGCTGCAAAAGCATGGGCGAGCAGCGCGATTCCCGCGTTGCCCAAAGCCGCAGTGATCAATGCTCGCGTACTACCCGTGCGCATCGCGACAGCGTCCATCAACCCGGCGCGGTTGATCCAGTCGAGTTCGGGCAGGCGCCCATAACTATCGTCATAGATCAAAAGCCGCTCAGCAGCGAGATCAACATCTTCCGGCTTGCGGTCCGCCAGATAGGTGGGGGTCGCAAAGAGGCCGAGTCGCAATTCGGGCAATTTGCGAGCGTAAAGACTGGCACCGTCGGGCCTGACCATGCGCACCGCGAGATCAGCATCGCGGCCCGCCAGACTGACAATATCGCCTTGCGATTGAAGGTGCAGCGGAAAGTCAGCGCCAGCGGCCCAAAGCTGACTAAGCGCAGGCGCGAGCACATCCGAGATAACAAATTCTGTCGCCGACACCCGCACCGGAATTTGTGATTCGCCACCGCGAAGACTTTCGGCCACACGCGCAATGCGGCGCAGCTGTTCGGCAATAGGTTCAGCGGTGCGCGCAATTATCTGGCCGCGCTCGGTCAACCGCACGCCATCTGCGCGGCGGTCAACCAAAACAATGCCCAGCGACGTTTCGAGCGTTTCGATCCGGCGGGAGACGGTCGAAATGGCAACACCGCGCCGCTTGGCCGCAACACTGAGCGTGCCCGCATCGCGGATAGCGATCAGATCGTCGAGGTCACGCGGATCGATTGTCACAGCAGTGGCTTTGCGATAACGAAAAAGTGATTTGCGTTATCGCGCATTTTGAATGTGCGCGCAATGACCTAGCACCTCCCTATCAATGAGGAGATGCCGCATGAAACCGCCTGTCAGTCTTGCCCTTATCGCCGTGGCTTTTGCCACGCCATTGTCCGCACAATCGCCAAAGGCGGATCAGCCCGTGGCAACCATCGTCGTCATCAAAACGCCATCAGGTGTCTCGCGAGCCCTAATTGAAGGCGGATTTGCCAAAGCTGTGCCAACCTATCAAAAAATTCCCGGCCTCATCCGCAAATATTTCACGGTGAATGAAACGAGCTTTGGCGGCATGTATTTGTGGAAGAATCGCGCGGCTGCGGAAGCTTGGTACACGCCTGAATGGCGGGCGCGGGCTAAAGCCACTTATGGCGTTGAGCCTGAATTGACCTATTATGATTCGCCAATCCAGATCGACACTGTGATCAAGGGTTCGAAACAGTGACCAAACCGGCATCGGTCGAACCAAAGGCCTGGCGATCAGCGGGCGTTTGGATGGCGGCGCTCATCGCGGCACTGATGCTGTCCAACACATGGCGATCGGCGACCGATCCGGTAGCATTTGCGCGCTATTTCGGCATTGTCGCTGCCGCCGATGTTAACCCAGCATTTGTTTATGTTTACGCATCGCGCGCTTTGTTTCTTGGCGTAATTACCGCTCTGCTGCTGTGGAAGCGACAGTTTGCAGCACTCAGCTATTTTGCCGCCGCTGCGATCATCATGCCGGTCTGCGATGCGTTGCTCGTGTTCAGGAGTGGCGGAGAGCCGACCATCATCATGCGTCATGCGGCAACCGCGCTGTATCTGTTGGTCACCGCAGCGTTGCTGGCGCGGTGGGCGTCGCAGAAGCGATAGGTCAATGCAGCAACTTTATTTTCTATCGCCGGGCAGCTTTGAATGGCGTGATGTAGCCGCCCCCCGCATTCGTGACGATCGGCACGCCATCGTTCGCCCATTGGCGGTCGCACGCTGTGATCTGGATCTCTATATTGCGCTTGGGGCAGCTCCCTTCGCTGGCCCCTTTGCTTTCGGGCATGAAGCGATCGGCGAAGTGGTTGAGGCTGGAGACAAATCCGGTGTCAAGCCGGGTGATCGTGTCGTGGTGCCGTTCCAGATATCGTGCGGGGACTGCGACAATTGTCGACGCGGCTATACCAATTCGTGCAGCGCAGTGCCGCTCTATTCGGCTTATGGTTTGGCGAGCAAAGGTCGACAGGACTTTGGTGGGGCGCTCGCCGATCTCATGTTGGTTCCCTATGCCGATCATATGTTGGTGCCCCTGCCTCCCGAGGTCGATCCCGTTATGGCGGCGAGTGCGTGCGACAACATCGCTGACGGATGGCGGGGCGTCGCGCCGCATCTGTTGGCAAGGCCGGGGGCTTCTGTGCTCGTAATTGGTGGACTGGCGCAAAGCGTTGGCATTTATGCGGCAGGGTCGGCAGTCGCGCTGGGGGCAGGCAGGGTGCTTTACCTTGATGATAATGACATCAATCGTACCCGTGCCGCCGCAATGGGGGCTGAAGTTGCCCCTTTAGCCCTTGGCGACGGTCGCCAGGCCGATGACCAGTTCGAGATTGTTGTCGAGGCGGCTGGTTCCGCGCCAGCACTTGCTTTTGCGGTCAGGTCGACGGCAGCGAACGGCGTGCTGACCAGTGTCTCGATGCATTTCGATGCGACAACGCCGGTGCCGCTGACCCAAGCTTATTATAAGGGGCTCACCTTCCACACAGGCCGCGTCCAATCGCGGCCCTTGTTGCCCGCCATACTCGGCTGCATTGCGTGCGGAACGCTGCATCCCGAACATGTGACACACAGAATGGCACCATTTGCCGAGGCGGGCGATGCAATGACTGATCCGGGTCCAAAACTGGTATTCGTGCCTTAGCTAAGCATCGCGCGCGCGCCACGGCCAGTCAATCACCCCACCCGCCCATAGCGCCCACCAGATGAACAGCGGTTGCAGCGCGAAGCGCGGGGCGTGATACCACCAGCTCAATTGCACGCCGCCAATCGGGATATTGTTGATGGCATGATTGATGTTCGCCGGAAAGACGCAGACCGCGTAAAGCGCGAGGCCCATCCCGGCGGCGGCGCGGAAGCGATTGGTGAGCAATCCGATAGCACCCGCAATCTCGCATAAACCTGTGACGAGCACCACTTCGCGCGGGAATGGCACCCAGTGCGGCGTGATCGCAACGAAGCCGCCGGGCGCGCGGAGATGGATGATGCCTGCAATCACGTAGAGCAGCGCGAGCAAATAGCGGAGCGACGTGCGCGCCATCAGGCGGGATGCTCCGGCAAGGCCCATATGATTGGGTCGCGGCCATTGGCCGTCAAAAACGCATTGGCTTTCGAAAAATGCGCACAGCCCAGAAAGCCATTATGTGCCGATAACGGCGAAGGGTGCGCGGCTTTCAGCACCAAGTGACGCCCTGTATCGACGAAGGCCGCCTTGCGCTGTGCATAGGCTCCCCATAGCAAGAAAACGACGGGTTCAGCCTGATCGTTGACCAAGCGGATCACTGCGTCGGTAAATTCCTCCCACCCGCGCTTTTGGTGCGATGCGGCCTGACCACTTTCGACGGTTAGGACGCTGTTGAGCAACAACACGCCCTGCTGCGCCCAACTTTCGAGGCAGCCATGGCGCGCGGGCGGGATGCCCACATCGCTCACCAGCTCCTTATAAATATTCACAAGGCTGGGCGGCGGGCGAACCCCGGGCGGCACGCTGAAACATAGGCCGTGCGCTTGGCCTTCGCCGTGATAGGGGTCTTGCCCCAATATGACGACGTGCACTGACTCAAGCGGGGTTAAGTCAAGCGCGCGGAACCACTGGCTTCCTTTTGGGAATATAGTTTTCCCTGCCGCTTTTTCAGCGACTAAAAACGCACGCAGCGCCGCCATCGTGGCGCTTTCAAAAAAGGGGTTGAGCGGCAGGCGCCAGCTTTGATGAAGGTTGACGGGGCCGCGCATAATTATCCCGCTATTGTAGTGATGCCAACAGCCTTGGTCGAAGGGTTTGAAGCATTGGGCTTCTTCTCTTTGTCCGCCTTTGGTTTACGCGTTTCTTTGTTCGATTTTTTCTGCGATTTTGCCATGATGGCGTCCTTTAAGGCGAAATGCCTTGCGGACAGTGATAGAGCATGATCGGAAAAACCGCTATTCATTCGCATGTTTTTCTGCGACGTTGCTATTTCACAATAATAAGCCTATCCGAACCGAGCTATCGTCGCCTGCGACGGAATTTGAGGCTCGCCGCAGTGCAGAGCAACGCCTTCCTTATCACGACCCTGGCTCCATCGCCCGTGCTTTTGCGGGGGTGGGCACCTGTTTCGCGAAAGGAAACATCTCATGCCGATTGGCACCGTAAAATTCTTCAATTCTGATAAGGGCTATGGCTTTATCGCTCCCGATGGCGGCGGCGCGGATAGCTTCGTTCATATCAGTGCGGTTGAACGCGCTGGCATGTCGACGCTCGATAAGGATCAACGCGTATCATACGAAGTTGAAACTGATCAACGCGGCAAAAGCTCTGCTGTAAACCTCTCGGCCGCCTAAGCTTTTGGCCAAAGAGGAATTGATGACGCTCGAAGGGCTCATCGAGGAGATTCTCCCCGATGGGCGCTTTCGCGTCGCACTCGATAATGATCACCGGATCATCGCTTACACCGCTGGCAAGATGCGTAAATTCCGCATCCGGTCAGTGGTGGGTGATCGCGTTCATGTTGAAATGACGCCCTATGACCTTGAAAAGGGTCGCATTATTTTCCGCGAACGAACCCCGGGTGCCGTCGGGCCGGGACAGAAGCGGAGTTTTAAGCGCTAAACTTGCTTCCCCCCATAGTGATGAACGACATGGTCGCGCACTGCGGGGTGAAGTGGATGCGCAAATGATGCGCCGTACAGCGGTTCTCGCCGCCATTGGATTACCGATTCGAGTGGCGCGAGATGCGGCAAGCTTATCCAAATGCGACTGCCCTCGCGAAGCGAGAAAATCGTTTCAAAGCGGAAGCCGGTGACAGAAATGTCGCTGACAACCACATCGAACTTGGTTGATCCATGTTCGCGAATTGTCGCCTGAACACAGACATCTATCCGGTCGGCGCGACGGCCTTCGTGAGCCCATGATGGTTGGACGGGAATATTTCTTGACATGGTTCCATCATTTCCGTTGAAATATCAGTGATTGCTTACGGTAAGTAAGTAAATATCGTATTAAGGTTCACTTTACTCGTTAGTGATCTCTGCTTAGTGAATTTACTCAGCAGGTCAAATATTTGTTTGTTTTTCACGCCGGGCTCACAATGAGGCACTTCGTCAGTCTAACTGAGGCATCCATCACTAACCCGAACGACGAAACAGTAACAAAGGCTTCGTGTGCCACGCGCAGGCCACACTATACACCGCCACTTTCTACATAGCGTAGATATGGTTAATATTTCTTATACAACAATCGGATCGCACTCCTATCTTTTTCAAGAGGGTGATCATGCCGATTGTCGTTGGTGTGCGCGGATTTTTCGACCACAACGACGGACTTCGCGGAGCAAGCAAAGTCGATTCACATTTAACGCAGCTCACTCTGGGTCCTGACCCTTGCCGCCGCATGTTGTGCAACCGGGATCTTTGGGCAGCGTGATGGCGCGCATCGATGGGGTAACGCCGTCGACGATCTGAAGCTTACCCGCTTGGTCATCGCCAAAGCCGGTGATGACACGGATCACCTCCATCGCGGCGAAGCTGCCCATCATGCCAACCATTGCGCCGAGCACGCCTAGCTCAGCGCAACTGTCACAGTCATCGGGATCATGCGCGTCGCCTACGAAGCAACGGTAGCAGGGCTTGTCCGCCTCCCACCCGCGAAACGTGCCAATCTGTCCGTGGAACTGGCCAATGGCGGCAGAGACAAGCGGGACTCTCATCGCGACACTCACATCATTGACGATCAGTCGCGTTGCGAAATTATCGCAGCCATCGACGATAACGTCAACGTTGCGCAGCAGATCCGCAGCATTATCTCGCGTCAGTCGCGCCGCTATCGCCGAAATTTTAGCGTCGGGGTTTATATGCGCGAGCGCCTTTGCCGCGACGCTTACTTTCAGCGCGCCCACGTCAGCCGTGCCAAACAGCGTTTGACGCTGGAGATTGGAGAGGCTCACCACATCATCGTCAATGATCGATATATGGCCGATCCCTGCCGCAGCGAGATATTGAAGCAGCGGCGACCCTATCCCGCCAGCTCCAATCACCGCGACGCGCGCCGCCAGCAACCGCATCTGCCCCGCGCCGCCAATCTCTCTCAAGATGATATGGCGGGCGTAGCGGTCAAGCTGATCATCGGTGAGAGTCATATTCCCGTCGAGCCAAAACCGCCGCTGCCGCGTTCAGTTTCATCAAGGCTCATAACTTCAGTGAGCGTCGCATGCCCGACGGCGGCGGGGACGAGCTGTGCGATGCGGTCACCGCGTTTGATCGCGAAGGGCTCCGCGCCCAGATTGGCAAGGATCACCTTCACCTCGCCGCGGTAATCGCTGTCGATTGTACCTGGCGTGTTGAGGCACGTAACCCCGTGCCTAAGCGCCAACCCTGACCGTGGGCGCACTTGCACCTCAAATCCGCGCGGAATGGCCATTGCATAGCCAGTCGCCACGGCGTGGCGCGCGCCAGGAACAAGGATGAGATCTTCTGCGGACACTACATCCATTCCCGCCGCGCCCTCGGTCGCATAAGCCGGGAGCGGGAGGTCATTGCCGTGGGGCAGGCGGACAAGAGCGATAGTGATTGGTTGCATCGCTAAGCTGTAGCGGGGGATCGGGGGATGGTGCAACTATCGCGATCCACATCGACGCCATAGCGGGCTTTGCCTAAATGTGTATCTCCACTGCGCGATTGGGGCGATTTGCATATCACCGCGATATCGAACGATGCGATGTGGCGGATGTTTATGGTTGGTGTGGCTGATTTTGTGATGGGTGGACGCCCCCCCGACGGCATCTATGTGTCAAGAGCGAGGTGTTGAACACCATCCGAAGGTGGCACCCGTGTCACAACTTACCACGATCGGTCTTGATATTGCCAAGCTCAGCACCTCGCATCTCCTAAGCGGGCCGCGCGTGGCATCGCTCTCGTGCTGGTGAATCCGGAAGCTGCTCAGATCGTCCGCCCCCGCCGTATCGGGAGACCGACCCAAGACGCAGCCACAGCCCGCCCACAAGATTTTTACAAAAGGATCCCCCTCGCTGGTGCCTCAAAAGGCGGTCACTACTGTGTCGCGATTCGCCGTCTCGCTTAGCGATGTGTATTCTTTATGTTCTCATTCGTCAAGAGAAATTTTGCCAAATAGGAATTTTGTTCGGCGACCCGCCTGAAGCGACGCCTATCCCTCGTGCCGCGCCGATGGCTGGGTTATTTGGTGATCCACTGCCCGCTATTTTCATATTGCGGCAAGATGTCGCTTTCAGGCAAAGCGCCCTGCACATAGCGGCGATCCGCGGCCACGCTGCGGGTGGGGGCGATGGGGGCAACTGACGCGCTGGATTGCGTGGCAGGTGGGTTCGTCCATAGCTGCGCAGGCGGGGCGATTGGCACCGGATAGGGTGCCGGAACCACATTCGCATAGGCTGGCAGCGGTAGCGAGGTTGGCGGAACATACAGCTTTGGCTTGGGCGCAGGCGTTGGTTCAAAGCCGCGATAGCTTGTGCGAAATGCCAGCGGGCTGCCAGCGCCGCCGGGCATTTTGTAGAAAATATGCGCGCCAAAAATGCCGGTGGGCACCAATGAAGTTCGCCAGGACGGCGCGACTGCCAAGGTATGATAGTGCGTGGCCAAGCCAACTGGCGCAAACACATAGCCTGCCAAAGCCGCCTGCGCGACGCGGCGCGCGCGCGCCCAGCCTGCCGCCGACGGTGCGCGCGCCATCGCGCCGTCGCAGCCGAAGGTGAATTGGCACAGCGTATCATTCCGCTCGGTGCCCTGGTAAACGACGCCGCACACGGTGCCTGGATAAGCGGGATGCCGCGCGCGGTTGAGCACCACTTGCGCCACTGCGCGCTGGCCATCATCGGGCTCGTTCGCGGCTTCGTAATAGATTGCAGAGGTCAGGCACAGCGACGCGCGCAACATATCGGTTGATGTGCGACCCGCCAGGCTGAACGGCGTGGCCGCCGCACCCGGTTGGAACAAGGCGCCGGTTTGCACGACCGCCGGGTTCACAAGCGTGGGGTCAAGCTGTTGCGCCGCGAGCTGCGCGGCAATCGCCTGGTCAACGACTTGATCAGTTCCACCCGCCGCCGGATCAAGCGCAGCGGGCATCAGCAAAGCAGGGTCCACCGACGGGTTGAACGGGGTGGGATCGGCAAGTTGGATCGTTACTGATGAGCCACGTGCACTTGCGGCGCTTTGGGTGGCGGTGGCAGGCATCACGCACGAGCTTACTGCCGTGAGCACACCGAGCCATAGCAGGACGGCGATAGACCGCCTGTCGAGAGTGCGTCGCTTGGTGAGTCTATGATGAACCATTTTGATGTTTTGCCGCCGCCCAATTGCTAAAAAATGACAGAATAGGGCGCTTAGCGACATTTCGCCGCTTTGGCTTCCCCCTATTTCCGGCCTGTTCCGGTGCGGGACATATAGCTACCCATAGATTAACGCTGGCTGTGGAGAGAGGCTTAGCAAAGTCTTGCGCCGCCCCCTAGCAATCGTGATGATAGGTGCCTAAGGCCGCGCCATTATTCATGGGAATTTGTATGACTGAACCACTTCGCGTTGCGCTTGCCGGATTGGGCACCGTGGGGGCCGGGGTGATCAAATTGCTAGATGCGAATCAAGCACTGATCACGCGCCGCGCCGGGCGGCCTATCGAAATTGTCGCGGTTTCAGCGCGCAACCGGTCGCAAGATCGCGGCGTTGATCTTGGCCGTTTCACCTGGGTGGATGACGCGACACTTCTCGCGAGCCACGGTGATGTTGTGGTTGAATTGATCGGTGGATCAGATGGCCCGGCTTTGACGCTTGCGCACAATAGCATCGCAGCGGGCAAAGCCTTTGTGACCGCAAACAAGGCGATGATCGCGCATCACGGTCTTGCCCTGGCGACGGCGGCTGAGGTAAAGGGCGTTGCGCTCAAATATGAAGCGGCGGTGGCGGGCGGAATTCCCGTGATCAAGGGCCTGCGTGAAGGCGCTGCGGCAAATGAAATTGCGCAGGTTTACGGCATTCTCAACGGCACGTGCAATTATATCCTGACGACGATGGAGACCGAAGGCCGCGATTTTGGCGCGGTGCTCGCCGACGCGCAGGCGCTTGGCTATGCCGAAGCCGATCCCGCCTTTGACGTTGACGGCATTGATGCCGCGCATAAGCTTTCGATCCTTGCCTCGCTTTGCTTTGGTACGCGGATCGATTTTGGCAGCGTCGCGACGACGGGCATTCGCAGCATCTTGGCGGGCGATATTGCACAAGCCAAGGCGCTTGGGTTCCGCGTGCGCTTGGTCGGTCGTGCCGCGTTGGCGGCTGACGGACTGCGCCAAAGCGTTCAGCCCTGCCTCGTGCCCGTGGCGCATCCGCTGGCGCATGTCGCAGGTGCGATGAACGCTGTGGTGGCTGAGGGCAATTTCGTCGGGCGCTTGTTCTTCGAAGGCCGTGGTGCTGGCGAAGGGCCGACGGCCTCTGCGGTTGTGGCTGACCTGATCGATATTGCGCGCGGCGAATTCGGCCCCGCTTTTGCCATGCCTGTCGCCAATCTGGCCGACGCGGGCACTGCGAGATCAGGCGCACAGCAGGGCCGGTTTTACGTGCGCTTCACCGTAGCGGATCGCCCCGGCGTGCTGGCCGAAATTACCGCCGCGATGCGCGATGCGAATGTTTCCATCGAAAATCTCATCCAACGCGGCGAAGCGCCAGATGGCGGGGTCTTGCTGGTGATGACAACGCATGTCTGCGCGGAAGCTTCGGTTAGTGATGCACTGTCATCGCTCGCGGGTTCAGTGTCGTTGGTTGGCGCGCCGATGTTGATGCCGATCATGGATGTGTGAGCTTATTCCTCGGGATCTAGAACTGCCCCCAAAAACTTGCCCAGCGTGTCGAACAGCTTGCCCCCGCCTGGACATCCACGCGGCGGACAAGGCGGCGACGAAGGAACGGCACTAGGAATTTCCCCTGTCGCCCGGCGCGGCCTATCGCGGTCTTCGGCAGCTAGCGGGAATGGCAAGGCATATTTTGATCGCTCTCGCCCGCAGACAGTGATTTCATCGGGTGCGGTCGCGCGGTCGCACGTGCCGATGACGTCCGACGTCAGGGCCTTATATTTCGCAAGCGCCGCCTCTGCGCTCACGCCGTCTTGCGCCTGAGCATTGATCGGCAGCAGACATATAAACAAAAGCAGCTTACTCGACATTGTAACCTCCAACGCCTATCGGCGCAGCCTAGTTACAAATTCAGGAAAGTCATCACACATGGTAGCCGCTAGCGACGTCCTTGACCGCGTTCTCGTTCTCGAAATGGTGCGTGTCACCGAAGCGGCGGCTGTCGCCGCGTCTAAGCTTGTCGGCCATGGTGACGAAAAGGCCGCTGACGCCGCCGCGGTCGAAGCGATGCGCGCGGCGCTCAATGAGCTTTATATGGATGGCACCGTGGTGATCGGCGAAGGCGAGCGCGACGAAGCGCCGATGCTCTATATCGGCGAAAAGGTCGGCAGTGCGATTGGCAAGGGGCCCAAGATTGATATCGCGCTCGATCCGCTCGAAGGCACAACGATCACCGCCAAGGCCGGCCCCAATGCACTCGCTGTGTTGGCAGTTGCCGAACATGGCAACCTGCTCAATGCGCCCGATGTTTACATGGACAAGCTGGCGGTCGGCCCTGGCTATCCCGATGGCATCATCGATTTGAACAAAAGCCCGAGCGACAATGTCAAAGCCGTTGCGGCGGCCAAGGGCGTTCCCCCGGGCGACATCATCGTCTGCGTGCTTGATCGCCCGCGCCACGAAAAACTAATCGCCGAGCTCCGCGCACTCGGTTGTGGTATCATGCTGATCCCTGACGGCGATGTCGCTGGTGTGATCGCTACCACCAACCCCGCCACCACAATCGATATCTATATGGGCAGCGGCGGCGCGCCCGAAGGTGTGCTGGCAGCGGCGGCTTTGCGCTGCGTTGGTGGTCAATTCAAGGGCCGCTTGCTCTTCCGCAACGATGATGAACGCGGCCGCGCGCGCAAATGGGGCATTACCGATCTCGACTATGTCTATGATCTAACCGAACTTGCCAAGGGCGACTGCATCTTTGCTGCAACCGGCGTGACCGACGGTTCCTTGCTTGCAGGCGTCAAACGCTTGCCCGGCGGGACGATGACAACCGAGAGCGTCGTGATGCGCGCGAGCAGCGGCACGGTACGCTGGATCAAGGGTGAACATCGCAAGACGTAAATGCAGGACGCGAGTGGCATATATCTCTCGCCGCATGACATCGGCCTTATCCGAAGTTGGACGCAAGGAGAGGCCATTGCGGTCAATGATTGGCTTCGCCATGGGTTCACTCTTGACCAGCCACCCGAGGCAAAAATTGCGTCACAACTCGACGCCATAATCGCACGCAACATGATTGCTTCACCTTTTACGCTTTACCGGGGAATAGGTGCTGATTTCGCGGCCTTGATTCGCGCTAAAAATCCGCGTCGGGGAACGCGATTTTCGGACGCCGGGTTCTTGAGTGCAACGCTCAGCCGAACCGTCGCCCGCCGATTTGCAGCGCACGATTTAGGAACGAGAAAGGGCCTTGTGCTATCGATAACCGGGCAACAGTCAGTTTGCGGAATTGCGGTCGCGCCATGGTCCGCTTTTCCTGAAGAGAAAGAAGTGATATTAGCCCGCGATACGATGCTTGAGGTTATACGCTATAACGTGCTCGACTCGCTGATAGAAACCAAGGTGTGTTATGGATGAAAAGCAACGCCGGAGCCGATTTGTGGTTAGTGAGCAGGATGGCCTGACATGGGACACATCAAAAGCAACGGGACGCGGCATATTTGATGTGCCGCGCCTTAAAACGATGGCCGAGGTTAAAATAGCCGAGGTTAAAATAAAAGCTTTCAACCGTCAGTTAAAGGCGGCAACTAAGCAACTGGAAACGCCTCAACGAATTCGTGTCATCAAGCGAAACGGCATGCCCAGCACTCGGCTTGGCGAGAAAAAATCGGCTTGATGCCCGCGTTGGCATATGCCATAGCATAGGCCATGAATATCCAACGCCGCGCCAGCCTGTTCCGCAACGGTCGCAATCAGGCGGTTCGGATTCCCAAGGAATTCGAATTTGCGGAGGACGAGGTGTTGATCAGCAAGGATGGCGCGCGATTGGTGATTGAGGCGGTTCCCCGCGATTTAACACTGGGCGAATGGCTGGCAACGCTCGAGCCTTCAGATGTTGAATGGCCCGAGATTGAAGACCCGCATCCTGAGCCTGTGGATATTTGATGCAAAGCTATTTGCTAGACACAAATATCTTGTCAGTTGTCGTGCGCCACTCACAATCTCCCATCTCGCGGCGGCTTCAAGCGCAATCCCATGACACTTACAAAACAAACTTGATTGTGGCCGGGGAACTTCGCTTCGGCGCGCAAAAGATTGGCAATCCAACCTTCTTGGCGCGAGTCGAACGCGCATTATCGCTGATTGAAATACTCCCACTGACACCGCCAACCGAGACGCATTATGCAGAGATTCGCGCCACTCTCGAGCGCAAAGGCACACCTATTGGTGCCAATGATCTGTGGATCGCGGCCCATGCCTTGGCGCTCGACATGACGCTCGTCACCGACAATGTCGATGAATTCGCTCGCGTTGATGGCCTTAGAATCGAAAATTGGCTCCGCGCCTGAACCCCAAAATTCGCGCTCGCTATCACTGTATTAGTCGGGTAAACCGCCTCTTACGATGGCAGATGGTGTTCCGCATTTGGTAAACCCTTGGATTCCCGCCGCCGGGCCAGTGACACCGCCGCCGCTGATCGATACGACACCCGAACTCATCCCGCCGCTTGCCCCTCCGACCAAATGGCAACGGCGCTGGTATTGGGGCAAGCGTGCACTGGCGCTCTTGTTCCTCCTGCTCATGGCGCTGACTATCTGGCTGGCGATTGCCGCGCCCGTTGCCCAGTCCAATCGGCCGATTGCACCGCCGCGCCTCACCTTGCTCACTGCCAATGGTCAGCCGATTGCAAAGAATGGCGCTGTGATCGAGGCCCAAGTCGAAACCAAGAAACTGCCGCTCCATGTCCGCCAAGCCTTTCTTGCGATTGAGGATCGGCGCTTCTATTCGCACATTGGAATTGACCCCATCGGCCTCGCCCGCGCCTTCTGGAACAATCTGACTGGCGGCGGCACGCAAGGGGGAAGCACGATCACCCAGCAACTCGCCAAGGTCACCTATCTGTCGTCTGACCGCACCTATGTGCGCAAGGCCAAGGAGATGTTGATCGCCTTCTGGCTCGAACTCTGGCTGACAAAGGATCAAATCCTTGAGCGCTATTTGTCGAACGTCTATTTTGGTGACAATGTGTACGGCCTGCGCGCAGCCTCGCTCCATTATTTCTTCCGCCAGCCCGAGCGATTGACGTTGCCGCAAGCGGCGATGCTGGCAGGGTTGGTCCAGGCTCCCTCTCGTCTCGCGCCAACACGCAATCCACAAGCCGCACGCAAGCGGGCAAAGATGGTGCTGAACGCCATGGCCGCCGCAGAATTCCTCACGCCCGCGCAAGCAGCCGCCACCGAACCTGCCGCGCTCGATGTCCGCACAAAGGAGACTTTGCCCACAGGCACCTATTTCGCCGATTGGGCGATGCCCGCCGCGCGTCTTTTGGCGCCGCGCGGCTACAAAGAAGAAGCAATCAAGACGACGCTTGATTTCCGCCTGCAAAAAATTGCGCGCGGCGTGATCAACGGTGCGCCGCTTGGGAATGCCCAAGTCGCGCTTGTTGCGATGAAACAAAATGGCGAAATCGTCGCGATGATTGGCGGGCGCAGCTATGACAAATCGCGCTTCAACCGCGTGACGCAGGGGCAAAGACAACCCGGATCGACCTTCAAGCTGATCGTCTATCTCGCCGCATTGCGCGCGGGGATGACCCCCACTTCGATTATCGACGATCGCGAAATCGTCACTGGCCCCTATCGTCCCAAGAATAGCGGCGGCAAATATCGCGGCAAGATCACGCTGCGCGAAGCTTTTGCCCAATCAAGCAATGTCGCAGCGGTTCAGCTATATCAACAATTGGGCGCGAAGGCCGTGACCAAGGCCGCGCGTGATCTGGGCATCAGCAGCCCGATTGCCGCCGATCCGAGTGTAGCACTAGGCTCATCGGGCACATCATTGCTCGAACTAACGGCGGCCTTCGCGGCGATTTCCGCCAATCGCTACCCGATAACGCCGCACGGCATACCCGAGGAGGAACCCGGATTTTTCGGCCAATTGTGGAGCGGGCAAAAGACATTTGGCAGCGAGATGCACGGCCATTTGCTTGATCTGCTATCGTCAGTCATCAGCCAGGGCACCGGTCGCGCCGCCCGGTTGCGGATCAAGGCGTATGGCAAAACCGGCACGAGCCAGGACAATCGCGATGCGCTGTTCGTCGGTTTTGCGGGCGATCTTGTCGTTGGCGTCTGGGTTGGCAATGATGACAATAAGCCGCTCAAAAATGTGTCAGGCGGCGGCCTGCCCGCGCGGATATGGGCCGATTTCATGGGCCAAGCAATCAAGGGCGCCGCCATTCCCCGCCCGGTTGCGCCGAGGCCCGTCCCCAAACTGCCCAACATCCCCGACCTCCCCATTGATCTCGGCAATTCAAGCGTTGAGCTGGGCAATGATAGCGTGACGCTCAAGACCGATGTTGGCGGGGTAGATCTGAGCGTGCGGCTGGATGGGGACGGTATCTCGGTCAATCCGGACGAAAAGCAGGGGCGTTAGACCGAAATGCAAGTACCTATTCGGGTCAAAATAACATGAGCCGCGATTTTCCAGCGTGGCGATGAGATGGGCATCAGCTTTCTGCGCGACAAGTGAGTGTGTGCCAGAGTTATCAAGGCGGGTGTCGA
>JBJXDU010000057.1:0-67718 GCA_046153565.1 Sphingomonadaceae bacterium | reverse complement strand
AGGGGTGTATTCTTTCACAATCGCCCCACCACCACTCGCTCCGCGAGCGGTCCCCCTCCCCGAGACAAGCTCGGGGAGGATTTTTGAGCCGCATTGCACGTGAAAACCCGTTCACCCGATTGCCCTGGGTGGCTACCCACCGCCGTGCCCCAAAGCCAGATAATCAGCGCTTTGCATTTCGATCAATCGGCTTACTGTGCGTTCAAACTCAAACCGGCCGTCGCCTTCTGCATATAGTTTAGCGGGATCGGCATTGGCGGTCGCGATCAGTTTGACCTTTTGCTCATAGAGCGCGTCGATCAACGTCACAAAGCGCGCGGCTTCGTTGCGGTTTTCAGGGCCGAGTTTTGGGATGCCGACGATGAAGACGGTGTGATATTTCCGCGCGACTGCCAGATAGTCCGCCGCGCCGCGCGCTTCGGCACATAGGCGTTTGAATGAGAACACGGCCACGCCTTTAAGGCTTTTGGGCACGTGAAGGCTGCGGTTGCCGCCAAGCTGGATTTCGCCCGTCGGCACATTGGCGGCGTCATCAGGAGAATAATCGGTCATTTTGAAAAAGGCTTCACGCACGGCTGCGGTCGCCACGTCACCGCTCGGCACATGCCAGCTTTTGACGCCCGCCATGCGTTCCATGCGGTAATCGGTTGGTCCGTTCAATCCAATCACATCAAGCCGCGACTCGATGAGCGCGATGAAGGGCAGGAAATGTTCGCGGTTAAGCCCGTCCTTATATAAGTCCCGAGGCGGCCGGTTTGACGTCGTCACAATCGTAACGCCCGCTTCGATCAGGCCCGCAAATAGTCGTGACATGATCATCGCATCGGCCGAATTGTTGATAACCATTTCATCAAATGCCAGACAACGCGCTTCGTCGGCAATCGCGCGCACGACTGGCGGAATCGGGTCGCCAGCTTCCTTCATCCGTTCGATCCGCAACCGGTCATGGACTTCAAGCATGAATTCATGGAAATGAACGCGGCGCTTGCGGTTGATGGTGAGTGCATCGTGGAACAGGTCCATCAACATAGATTTGCCGCGCCCGACGCCCCCCCATAGGTAAACGCCCTTGGGGGTCATCGGCTTGGCGCGGCCCAACCGCCACAGCAAGCTGCCGCGCGCAGGGACAGCCTCTAGCTCTTCTTGCAAGCGCGATAGCCGTGCGGCCCCTGCATACTGTTCTGAGTCGGGACGCAGCTCACCCGCCGCGATCAATCGTTCATAGCGTGCGAGTGTCGTCGGCATCAGCGCTTTGTCGGCTTGCGAATAGTGCCAGCAAAGGCCGCGATGCGGTTGTCACCCTGAACGATCAGCCCGCGCAAAAACAGCAAGCGCCCGGTTTCCTTGAGCAGTTCAACCTCCGCTTCAAGCGGAATATCAATCGCGCCCGCACCAATGAACTGTGTTGACAGGTCAAGCGTCACCGCCGTCCCCGCTTCGATCAACCCGAACATCCGCGACGCACCGAACAGTGACACATCGATAAAGGCAAGCGTGATCCCGCCGTGGACATTGTTGGAGAGGTTCGAATGTTTGATCCCCGGAAACATCCGCAGCCGCGCTTTGCTCTCGCTTTCTTTGCGGACGATCATCTTGCCTAACACCTGGCCATTGAAGCGGCGCTTATCGAGTAGCTCCCACGTTAGCCAGCCCGGATTATCGGGATCGGGTTCGCTGATGAAACCGCGGTTATCGTCCATGAATTGTCGTGCCGTCTTTCCCGCGCGCAGTCGAGGGACTTCGTCGAGCGCAGCCGAGACTGCCTGTGTTGCCCCAAAACTGCCTCGGCTCCACTCGGTCTAGTCCCTCGACTGCGCTCGGGAAAGACGGATGAGGTGATGGAAACAAAAACGCACTCACCCTCAAATCGCGCGCTCGACAACCATCTTCTTCACCTCGGCAATCGCCTTACCCGGCGACAATCCCTTGGGGCAGACGTTCGAGCAATTCATGATCGTGTGGCAGCGATACAAACGGAAAGGATCTTCAAGTTCGTCAAGCCGCTCGCCGGTCATTTCATCGCGGCTATCGGCGAGCCAGCGGTAAGCTTGCAGCAAGATGGCTGGCCCCAGGAATTTGTCACTATTCCACCAATAGCTGGGGCACGAGGTTGAGCAGCAAGCGCAGAGGATGCATTCATAAAGCCCGTCAAGCTTAACCCGGTCTGCGGGCGATTGCAGCCGTTCCTTGCCCGATGGCGTTGGCGTGACGGTTTTGAGCCAGGGTTCGATGCTAGCATATTGGGCATAGAAATGGGTGAAATCGGGCACCAGATCCTTGATCACATCCATATGCGGCAGCGGCGTGATCTTCACCTCGCCCTTCACATCCTCAATAGCCTTGGTGCAGGCGAGCGTGTTCGATCCGTCAATATTCATCGAGCAAGACCCGCAAATCCCTTCGCGGCATGACCGGCGGAAGGTGAGGCTCGGATCCTGTTCGGCCTTCATCTTAATGAGCGCATCAAGCACCATCGGCCCGCAGCTATCGAGATCAACCTCGAACGTGTCGTAATGCGGATTTTCGCCGGTATCGGGGTTATAGCGATAGACTTTGAATTTCTTGATCCGGCTGCCCCCCGCCGCCTTATGATCTTTGCCCTTCTTGATCTTGCTATTCTTAGGCAGGAAAAATTCAGCCATTCGCTTATCCTTAGTGGAAATGTCGCCCGGTGATAGCGCGGCAGGTGGCAAGGCTCAATACCGCTTATCGTTTGATTTTGGTTTGGAGATATCGCTACGGCAAGTCGCTAAGGGGAAAAGCCACCATGCGCCTAACCGATTGCCATAACCACAGCGACTTTCGCACCCTTGCGCGCAAACGTCTGCCTTCACCCATTTTCGACTATATCGATGGGGCGGCCGATGATGAGGTGACGCGGCGGCGTAATAGCGAAGCTTATGAACGTTGTGATCTTGTGCCGAGCGTGCTAGCCGGCGTTGAGTCGATCAATATGTCAACGACGGTCATGGGCAAGCGGATCGAAATGCCCCTGTTCCTCTCGCCAACCGCGCTCCAGCGGATGTTTCATCCCGACGGCGAAGATGCGGTGGGTGCGGTTGCGCAAAAGCATGGCACTTGGTTTGGCATTTCTTCGCTCGCGACCACCAGCATCGAACATACAGCGGCAAGCGTGAGCAGCCCCAAAATGTTTCAGCTCTACGTCCATAAGGATAAGGGCCTCAACCATGCGATGATCGAACGGTGCAAGGCGGCGAAGTTTGACGCGCTGACGCTTACGGTTGATACGATTGTCGGCGGGCGGCGCGAGCGCGATTTGCGCTCTGGCTTTACCACGCCAATCAAGCTGACAGCCAAGAGCCTTGCCAGCTTTGCGCTCCATCCGGCATGGGCGTTCAACTATATGTTTCGCACGAAGTTCGAACTGTCGAACCTCAAGGATCATATCGCGCAAGGGAGCAATGTCGCGATATCGGTGGCGGATTATTTCAACACGATGCTCGATCAATCGATGAACTGGGATACGGCCGCCGCGATCCGGGCGCAGTGGGGCGGCGAATTCTGTTTGAAGGGGATCATGTCGGTCGAAGATGCGCGGCGCGCGGTCGATATCGGTGCGACCGCGATCATGATATCAAACCATGGTGGGCGACAACTCGATGGCAGCCGCGCGCCCTTTGACCAGCTTGTCGAAATTGTCGATGCAGTCGGCGACAAGATTGACGTGATTTGCGACGGCGGCATCACGCGCGGCACGCATGTGGTGAAGGCTTTGAGCGTGGGGGCGAAGGCCTGTTCGGGCGGGCGGCTCTATCTTTACGCGCTCGCTGCCGCGGGACAGCCCGGCGTTGACCGCGCGGTGACCTTGCTGCGCCAAGAGATTGAGCGCGCGATGAAACTGATGGGGGCGAAGTCTGTCGCCAATCTAACGCGCGACAATCTGCGCTGGCGTTAGGCCGCAGCGCTGGGCCGCGCCGATATCCGGCGGTGCCAAGCCGATAGGGCTGGCGTGTCGTCTGGCACGGGCAGGCCGATGAATGTCGCAAAATCAATCGTAGTCAGCAACACAATATCGGCCACCGAAAATGCCGCACCGGCGACAAAGGGCTGCTCGGACAGATGCGCATCAAAGCGCCGCATCGCCGCCACTGCCTTGGGCCGGTTGCTCTCGCCAAAGTCCCTATATTGCGGGGTGACGACGCGCGCGGTGAATGGGTGGGTGTGCATCCAGACTTGCCCAATCGCGATCATCAGCGTCATTTCAATCCGCCGGATCCACATATCAATCTCCGCAATGCTGATCGGATTGTTGCCGAACAAGGGCAGTTCGGGATGCAGCGCTTCAAAATAGCGGCAGATTGACAGGCTCTCGCCAATCATCCGGCCATCATCAAGGGCTAGCACGGGTAGCTGGCCCGGCGGATAAAGCGCGAGAAAGTCCGGTGCCTTATGCTCGCCCGCCGCGATCGACAGCGTCTTGGTCGGCACTACAATCCCCTTTTCGGCCAAAAACATCCGCACACGGCGCGGATTGGGGGCAGGGGTGGCGGCATCGTAAAGGAGGGGCATGGCAATTCCTGTCTCGGGGTAAGAGCTAACGGCGACGTGGGTGGTGTCACCCTATTGTGACGCTGCCAATCGCGACATGAGGATGGCGGCTCGTTTGGCCTGGCGCTTGATACTGATCAGGTCAACGCTTTCGCCCGGCGCATGCGATCCGCTGCCGTTGGTGCCCAGCCCGACAAGGCCGTCGACATCGTTTGCAACAAAGGAGATATCCCCCGCGCCGCGCTTCAAAGGATCGAGCGCTTCCATTTCCGCAAGGCCCAAATCGCGGTTGATGCCGTTGAGCGCGGATAGCAAGGCGCGGTTTCCAGGGGTTGGGGCCATCGCGGGATAGCCACCCTTTTCGAAAATAATCGTCGCCTCAGTGCCCGGCGCATGCGCGGCGACGATGGCGGCCATCTTCGCCTTCACCCGCGCGGTCTGCTCCTCCGACAAGGTGCGGAAATCGCCGCGCGCAATTGCTGTTCCGGGGATGATATTAGTCTTTCCCTTCGCGCTCGCCCGAATGCCTTCGGCGTCAAGTGAGGCTTCCTGCCCGCCGGTTATGATGCCAGTGTTAAAGGTGAGATTGGGCTCGGGCAGGTCAGTGCGAAAGCGGGCGAGGATGCGGACGAGTTCGTTAATGGCACCGTCGCCAAAGGTCGGGTTGAAGATCAGCGAGGAATGGCCGGTTTTGCCAGTTGCCTGCACCAGCCAGCTGTTTGACGACCGACGCGCGATTGACCCCATATCCTTGCCATTTTCAATCGACAGCCCTTCAAAATCGAGCGCGACATCGGCGCGTTTGCCCGCCGCAATCAAATCGGCGCGCGCAATTTCGATGGGATCGCCCGAATCCTCCTCATCCCCAGTCAATACGATTTCGATATTGGCACCAGCGAGCGTTCCCGCCGCCTTCATCGCGCGCAGCGCGGCGAGCATCACGATCATCCCGCCCTTATCATCATCAGCGCCGGGCCCGGTGGCGCGGTCGTCTTGCCGAACGAATGTCTGGAAAGGCGAATCCTTCTCAAACACCGTATCGAGATGCCCGATCAGCAATAGCCTTTTGGTGCCAGCCTTGCCCTTGTGCGTCGCGATGATATGACCCGCGCGGTTCGCCGCCGCCATTGGTTTCCACATGACCGTGAAGCCCAGCGGCTCCAGCTCGGCGCGCATCATCTTGCCCACCGCCTCGACGCCTGCAAAGTTCATCGTGCCGCTGTTTACACCGACGAGCCGTTCGAGGAGTGCGACGCTGCCCTCATAATTGGCATCAACATGCGCGGCCATTTTTGCCTCAGCGGCGCTCACCCTCGCCTGTGCGGGGGCGCTGAGCGTGAGTGCGATAAGCGCGAGGGCGGAGAGAGACTTCATGCGCGGATTTCCTTGAGCGTTCATCAGATGACCCGCGCATCCTATGGGTGGACGTGGCGACGTCAAGCCACACGCTTGACAGACTTCATTTGTTCTTTTAATGTTCTCTTATGATGATTCGCTTGTTCCTCTTCCTAACCACCCTTTTCGCCGCGATTGCGCGGGCGACTCAGGCCATCATGAGCGCGTCAATGGCGCCCTGGAGGATGAAGGCGGCTGCGGCATTATCGACGCGGGTGGCGCGTTTGGCGCGCGATATATCGGCGGCAATCATCGCCCGTTCGACCGCTTGGGTTGACCAGCGTTCGTCCCAGAGCAGGATCGGCAAGTCCAGCACGTTAACATTGCGCGCAAAGGCACGGACTGATTGGGTGCGCGGGCTATCGCTGCTGTCGAGGTTGAGCGGCAAGCCGATGACGATCCCGGCCACCGACTGGCCCGTAATGATCGTCCGCAGCGCGATCAGGTCGGCGCTGAATTTGGTGCGCTTGATCAGGTCAGCGGGTGACGCAAAGCTCCAGCCTGCGTCGCACAGTGCCGTGCCGATGGTTTTGGTTCCCACGTCGAGCCCGATGAGGCGACCTCCGTCCGGCAGAACGGCGCGGAAGTCGGCGGGTGCGCTCGTGATCACCGCGCTGCCATCATTTGGCAGAAAAGGCGGTCAATCGGCGCACCGCGTCAGCGCGGACATTGGCCCAGAACAAACTGAAATCATAGACATGATAGTTATTGCCGGGCAGCACATAAGGGCCAAGATCAACTGCATCGCTGATGATCAGGAAGCCGCGCTCGTCGCAGCGCGCGCCGACCCCGCCGGGCACAATATCGCCGTCGCTGAAATCGGGCTCGTTCTTGAGCGTGCCAAGGTTGGCGCTGGCGGGGGCATCGCCGCCGCTCATGCCGGTGAGGGGGTTGGTGCACAGGATCGGCGTGCCCGCGCGCGTCGTCCCGTTGAAACCAACCGTCTTGTCATAAGCGGCGATAACGGGCGCAGGGTCGGCGGGTTCGGCAAAGCTTGCCCAGCTGAGCAAGCAACCGGTTTGATCGGGCGCGGTGCAGGCGGGCATGCCCATCGCTTGCAAATCAGTCGTGACCGAAATCGGCCAGCCGATGACATAGGCCGCCACCACGCGCTTGGCGAAGGGCGTGCCCGCAATCCGTTCGCGCAGCAGCCGCGACAAATGAAGCGCGCCCTGGCTATGGCCAACGAGGATGACTGGCACGCCTTTGGGGATGCGGGCGACGAATTCATCAAAGGCCGCCGACACGTCAGCATAAGCCGCGTCGAGCGCCTTCACGCCTTCAATTTTGTCGGTCAGGAAGGCACCGAAATTGGCCTGGCGGTAGCGCGGGGCCCAGATTGTGCCGGCAGCGCTAAACGGGCTTGCTTGGCCGCGCGTGAACAAGGCGGCGCGGTCATTGGTCTCTTGGTCACTAAGCGCGGCATTCCACTGTGCACTTTGACTTACGGTGATGAACGATGTCGGGTGGAGGTAAAAGATCGCCGCATTGCCACTTGGTTTGCCGTCGTCAGCGGCGGCGACAGCCGCGCTGTCCGTCGCACTGGCTGGGGTCGGGCGCAGCGACTTGGGCAGCCATTCGCTCGGATTGTTGGCGATTTCGGGCCGCGCGATCCACATTTTGACGTCGGCATAAAGGGTCGGGGCGGGCGGCGCTTGCACCTTAAATTCTGTTGCGGGCACCATCGCCGCACGCATCAGTTGCGCGCCGTAGAGCCGAAATGTGAGCGCGCCCACGAGCACAAGCACGATGAGGCCAGCAAAGATATACAGGAATTTACGCGCCATGGGGGTTTTGATGCCTTGCAGAGGAGTGCAGCCCGCTATTTAGGGTGCGCGCCAAAAATGTCGAGTAGCGGCGGTGCATCGCCGTCATCACCAAGATTGTGGAGCGTAACGCCAAGCAGCCTGACACCCTGTCGCAAGGGGGCGAGCCCTGCGATCAACTGTGCGGCAATTTCTCGTATGTCGCGCGCGTCGGCAACTGGGCGTGCACCCGACCGGCTGCGCGTCACTGTCTTGAAATCAGCGTAGCGCAGCTTGAGCGTCACCGTGCGCCCGCCGGTGTGATGTTTGGCGCAGTGGCGCGCGACGCTTTCGATCAATGGGTTCAGCGCGGCCATACACTCATCGACACTGGTTAAATCAGTGCCAAAGGTTGTTTCCGACCCAATCGACTTGCGCTCCTGATCGGGATTGACGGCGCGGTGATCAATGCCGCGCGCGGCGTTATAATAATAGCCGCCAGCCTTGCCAAAATGCTGCGTGAGGAAGGCAAGCGACTTGGCGCGCAAATCTTCGCCTAGCACAATCCCCAGCGCCTCCATCCGCGCGGCAGTGGCAGGGCCAACGCCGTGGAACTTACGCACGGGAAGCGCCGCCACGAAATCGGGGCCTTGCGCGGGCTTGATTACGCACAGTCCGTCGGGTTTGTTGATATCCGACGCAATTTTGGCGAGGAACTTATTGTAAGACACACCCGCCGACGCGGTCAGCCCGGTCTCAGCGCGGATTAGCGCGCGGATTTCCTCGGCAATTTGGGTGGCGGACGCAATGCCTTTGAGATTATCGGTGACATCAAGATAGGCCTCGTCAAGCGAGAGCGGCTGCACCAGCGGCGTATAGCTTTCAAAAATCGCGCGAATTTGGCGCGAGACATGCCGATATACCTCAAAGCGGTGCGGCACAAAGATAAGATCGGGGCATAGCCGCCGCGCTTTGGCCGATGCCATCGCCGAGCGAACACCGAACACGCGCGCCTCATAACTCGCCGCCGCGACAACCCCGCGCTCGCCCATCCCGCCAACTGCAACGGGCTTGCCACGCAAATCGGGATCATCGCGCTGTTCAACACTCGCAAAAAAGGCATCCATATCGATATGGATGATCTTGCGTGTGGGCGGGCCGTCGTTCACCCTATGTGCGATAGCCTAACCCAACAGCTTCGCAAAGCGCGCGTCTGCCGCACTCCAATTGATCGTCGCCATGAACGCGTCGACATAGCTGCCGGCCTTGCTGCCATAATCAATCGCATAGGCATGTTCATACATGTCCATCGCCATTATCGGTGTGCCCCCGGCGAGGTTCATCGTGTGATCCATCGACCAGCCGTTGATCAGCCGCCCGTCGCGCTCCATATAATTGAGCACGACCCAGCCTGACCCGCCGCCGAGCGCCTTGCCCATCGCGTTGAATTCGGTGCGCCATTTATCCATCGAACCAAAGCTTTTTTCGATGGCCTGCGACAGGGCGGTGCCCGGCTTGGTCGGCGCGCCGATGCAGCTAAAATAAAGTTCATGGAGGAACATCGAATTTTGCGCGAACAATTCCTCACGCTTGAGGCCATTGATCAGAAACCCCGGCGCGGTGGGCAGATCAAGTTTGCTGAGCTCACTGCCAATGCCCGATAGCCGCTTAACCGCAGCGATGTAATTATTGTCATGATGGCTGGTCAGCAGTTTTTCAGACAAGCCCGTAATCGTTTTGGGATCGAACGGCAGCGGCTTTGGCGCGTAGTTGATTGCGGGCGCAGCAGGGGCTGCGGCTTGCGCGGCGGCGAGGGCTGGCAAAGCGGCGGTAGCGGCGATGGTCGCACCGATCATGGTGCGGCGATTGACGTCAGACATAGACTCGGGACTCCTCAAACCGGTGAAGTCCGATAAATACCTCTTTGCGAAAGCGTTAGCCAGCCTGCTTGAACCAAAGACTACCCCCTGCTAGGCGCAGGCCATGTCAGTCGATCATGCCACCGTCCGCAAAATCGCCTCGCTCGCCCGGATCGCCGTCAGCGATACCGAGGTTGATGCAATGGTGCCCGAACTCAACAATATCATCGGCTGGATCGAACAGCTGGGTGAAGTTGATACCGCATCGGTCGCGCCGATGACTGCGGTGATCGCCAATCAGCTGCGGCTGCGCGATGACGTGGTGAGTGATGGTAACATCCGCGACGCCATCCTCGCCAATGCGCCCGCGGGCGAACATGGCTTTTTCGGCGTGCCCAAGGTGATTGAGTGATGGCCGTTCCTTACTTCGTGTGTTCGCGGCTTCGCGTGACCAATAGTTGTTTGTTCTCACGCGAAGCCGCGAAGGCGCTAAGAATGCAGGCAGAAGCATGACCGATTTAACCAACCTAAAAGTATCTGAAATCCGCGACGGCTTTCGCGATGGCGATTTTTCCGCGCGCGAAGTCGCGGACGCATTCAATGCCAATGTCGCGGCGGCTAAGGCACTCAATGCCTTCATCGTCGAAACGCCTGAACACGCCATTGCCGCGGCCGAACAAGCCGACCGTGATCGCAGCGATGGCAACCTCAAGCCGCTGTCAGGCGTCCCGATCGGTATGAAAGATTTGTTCTGCACCAAAGGCGTGCAGACCACCGCCGCTAGCCACATCCTTGAAGGCTTCGTCCCGCAATATGAATCAACCGTATCGGCCAAGCTGTGGGGCGCGGGCGCGGGGATGCTGGGCAAGCTCAACATGGATCAGTTCGCGATGGGATCGTCGAACGAGACGAGCGCGTTCGGCAATGTCATCAGCCCGTGGAAACGCAACGACGGCGGCAATGCGGCGCTCGCGCCGGGCGGCTCGTCGGGCGGATCATCGTCGGCGATTGCCGCGCGACTCTGCCCGGCGGCGACGGGAACCGATACCGGCGGATCAATTCGCCAGCCTGCGGCGTTCGTCGGGATTTCAGGGATCAAGCCAACCTATGGCCGCTGCTCGCGCTGGGGTGTGATCGCCTTTGCCAGCTCGCTTGATCAGCCCGGGCCTATGGCGCGTGATGTGCGTGACTGTGCAATCATGCTCGAAGCGATGAGCGGGTTTGACCCTAAGGATTCGACCTCGCTCGATATTGCGGTGCCCAATTGGGAGGCAGGCTTGTCGGGTGACCTGCGCGGCAAACGGATCGGCATTCCCAAGGAATATCGCGTCGACAACATGCCACCCGAAATCGATGCGCTGTGGGAACAGGGCATTGCCTGGGTCAAGGATGCGGGTGCGGAGGTGGTTGAGGTGTCATTGCCCCACACCAAATATGCGCTGCCCGCTTATTATATCATCGCGCCCGCCGAAGCCTCATCGAACCTCGCGCGCTATGACGGCGTCCGTTATGGTCAGCGGGTGCTTCCCGATGGGGCGGGCTTGCAGGATATGTATGCCGCGACGCGCGCGGCTGGCTTTGGGCCAGAGGTGAAGCGCCGGATCATGATTGGCACTTATGTGCTCTCGGCGGGTTTCTATGATGCCTATTTCACGCAAGCCTCAAAGGTGCGCACGCTGATCGCGCAGGATTTTGATGCGGTGTGGACGCAATGTGATTTGCTGCTCACACCCACCGCGCCCTCGGCAGCGTTTGGCTTGGGCGAGAAAAGCGATGATCCGCTCGCCATGTATTTGAACGATGTGTTTACAGTGCCCAGCTCGCTTGCTGGTTTGCCTGCGATGTCAGTGCCCGCAGGGTTGGACGGCCACGGTCTGCCGCTTGGCCTCCAGATCATCGGCAAGGCGCTTGATGAGCAAGGCGTGTTGAATGCAGGACTGGCAATCGAGCAACGCGCTGGTTTTGTGGCGAGAGCCGAGCGATGGTGGTGAATGATCTTGACGGTATTACCCGAAAAAAGTAATACCGCGCAGTGAGCATTCAACACAAACTAACCTCAAAAGCGCAAGTGACTATCCCAAAAGACGTGCGCGCGGTGCTTGGCGTCAAGCCAGGGGATATGGTGCGTTTTGAAAGCGATGCGCAAGGGCGTGTTACGCTATCCAAAGGCAATGATGCTGAGGTTGAGACCAAGGCACAACGCAGCGCCCGCATCCGTGCCGCGCTTGAGGCTGCCGCTGGCAAAATCGATTTGGGCGGTATGACCACCGACCAATATATGCGTAAAGTGCGCGGTGATTGGGAACCATGATCCTTGTTGATTCAAACGTCTTGATTGATGTTCTAGGGGACAAACAGGCGTGGCGAGACTGGTCGATTGGCCAATTGGCTTCGCTCGCTGGAGAACAGCGGTTGATCGTGAATCAGATTGCCTTTGCCGAAGTGGCACCTCGCATGAGTTCCGTAGCAGCGTTCCGTAAGCAATTGAAGGCGTTTGAGATTGATATCCTGGCGTTTGCCGAGGATTCGGCATATGTAGCTGGCGTGGCGTTTCAAGGATACCTAGCCCGAAGACCGGAAGCGCGCATGGTCCTCCCCGATTTCTTCATTGGTGGGCACGCGCTGATACTCAAAGCCGCTATCCTAACGCGCGATCCACGCTTTTACCGGGCTTATTTTCCGACTGTATCGCTCATTACGCCTGCAAAGATTGATCAATGACAGCACCAAATTTTGCCACACGATTGCGCGGCAGCATCCGTCGCAACCTAGAACATGTTCGCATGTTCGGCCCCTCAGTGCTCCTCCGCCATTTTCGCAGCAAGCAGCCGATCGAGGCTGTCACGCTAAAGGGTTTTGGGCAAATCCATGTGCGGATCGATGGCAGTGACGTGTCAACGTTCAAACAAGTTTTTCTCGACGCTGAATATGATCTTGCCGGGCTTGGATGTGCCATTGACCGGGTTGAAACGCGTTACCGGGCCATCATCGCGAGCGGCAAAGTGCCCGTGATCGTTGATGCTGGCGCCAATGTGGGGGCGGCCGCACTGTGGTTTAGCAGGCGCTTTCCCGAATCAGCGGTTGTCGCCATTGAACCTGAGCCGGGCAATGCAGAGGTGTTGCGTCGCAATGTGCAGGGTCGGCCCCGGATCACCGTTATTGAAGCAGCGATTGCCAGCGCGCCCGGCAAGATCAGCATCAGCGATGGATCAACCGGATGGGATGTTCAAACCCAGCGATCCGATCAAGGGGCGATCGCAGCGATTGCAATCGACGATGCGATTGCGGTGGTGCCGAACGGAGCGCCCTTCATTGCCAAGATCGATATCGAAGGGTTTGAAAGCGATCTGTTTGCCGCCAATATTGGCTGGGTTGATACGATGGCGATTGTGCTGATCGAACCGCATGACTGGATGATGCCGGGGCAGTTTTCCAGTCGGCATTTTCAGGCTGTCATGGGCACGCGTGGTTATGAGATGTTTATCAACGGCGAGAATTTAATTTATGTGGCGCCGTAACCATGGCTGAAACGCAAAGCAGGGTGGTCTTTGGGCGGTTTGGATCACGGATAAAGAATCCGGTCGATTGGGCGTGGGATATACGGTTGGGGATCAAGACCTTCGGCTTTCACCCCGCACAAGGGCGACAGGGCGAGGCGCGCTGGTACCTTCATTTCGTGCCATCGGTTTATGCTGATCTGTTCCGTGCGTTCAGTGCAGTGGGCTTGCATAAAGACGATGTGTTTGTCGATCTTGGGTCTGGCCTTGGCCGCGCCGTTTTTGCTGCTGCCTATCGGGGCGCGCGCCGTTCAATCGGCGTCGAATATGTCGCTGAACTTCACGAAGCGGCCACGCGTAACCTCGCCAATTGCCGCCTCGATAAGGGCAGAATTGCCTTTCACAATGCTGATGCCACACATTTTGAACTAGCAGATGCCAGCGTTCTATTCCTATTTCACCCCTTCGGTGCGCCCACTATGGCCAACGTTATCGAGAAACTTCGCCGCGACCGTGCGGCGGCCAATATCACCAAGACGCTGCGGATCATCTATTACAACCCCGTCTGTGCTGAGGTTTTGGCCGCATCGGGGTGGCTTACCGAAACGCAACGCTTGCCCGTGATCAAACTTCGGTCAGGGCAATCGGCGCGGTATGACATTTCAATCTGGACGTCTGATGCTAAGTCGCGTTAATCGCAAGCCACTGCACTTCATGGATGTTAACCAATGACCACTTCACTTTACCGAATCCAAGGCGCAACCGGCGAATGGGAGGTTGTGATTGGCCTTGAAGTTCATGCGCAGATTACGTCCAAATCGAAACTCTTTTCGGGGGCCGACACTACCTTTGGCGCTGAGCCCAATGCGCAGGTGAGCCTGATTGATGCGGCGATGCCCGGTATGTTGCCCGTGCCGAATGCCGAATGCGTGCGGCAGGCTGTGCGGACGGGGATGGCGATAAATGCGCAGATTAATCCGTGGAGCCGCTTTGACCGGAAAAATTATTTCTACGCTGATTTGCCGCAGGGCTATCAGATTTCGCAGCTTTACCATCCTATCGTCGGTGAAGGCGAAATTGCGATCAGTTTGGATGAAAAGGATGCCGATGCCGCGACCAAGGTAATTGGCATCGAACGCATTCATATCGAGCAGGATGCGGGCAAGCTGATGCATGATCAGCATCCGACAATGTCCTATGTTGATCTCAACCGCTGCGGCGTTGCGCTGATGGAGATTGTGTCGAAGCCTGATATGCGCTCGCCCGCTGAAGCGGGTGCCTATGTCAAAAAACTGCGCTCGATCCTGCGCTATGTCGGGTCATGCGATGGCAATATGGAAGAAGGATCGATGCGCGCCGACGTCAATGTCAGCGTGCGGCGGCCCGGCGATGAATTTGGTACGCGAACCGAGACCAAGAATGTCAATTCGGTGCGCTTCGTCATGCAGACCATCGAGATTGAAGCGCGGCGTCAGGTTGATGTGATTGAAGATGGCGGCAAAATTGTTCAGGAAACGCGGCTGTTCGATCCCGACAAGGGCGAAACGCGGTCAATGCGGTCAAAGGAAGATGCGCACGATTATCGCTATTTCCCCGACCCTGATTTGTTGCCGCTTGAGCTGAGCGATGAATTCATTGCCGATTGCAAAGCGAGCCTGCCCGAACTGCCCGATGCCAAGCGCGCGCGCTATCAGAGCGAGCTCGGGCTATCCGCCTATAATGCCGCAGTGCTCACCGCCGAGGCCGAACAAGCGCGTTGGTTTGAAGCGCTGATTGAGGCGACAGGCAAACCCAAAGAGATGGCGAAGGCGGCTTCCAACTGGTTGACGTCCGATTTGTTCGGCGCGCTCAACCGCCTGGGGCTTAGTATCGATCAAAGCCCGGTGACGCCGCGTCAGGGCGCTGAATTGATTGGATTGGTCGCCGACGGTACGCTGTCAAATACGCTCAGCAAGCAGGTTTTTGAGATCATGCTCGAAACCGGCGAAGATGCGGCCAAGATTGTCGAAGAACGGGGCCTTAAGCAGACCAGCGACACTGGCGCGATTGAGGCTGTTATCGCCGGGATACTTGAAACCAATGCCGATAAAGTCGCCCAGTATAAAGGCGGCAAGGAAGCTTTGTTCGGCTTCTTCGTTGGCCAGACGATGAAGGCGATGGCGGGCAAGGCCAATCCTGGGGTTGTTAATGAATTGCTCAAGAAGGCATTGAGCTGAGACGGTAATCGTCAAGTCTGGCTCACGCCCGACCTAGGTCGAACGTGAGCCGATTGTCATACGTCTATTTTGTGGGCTTGGCGGCCATCGCTTTGCGCGCATTCGCAGCATATTCTTCGAAGTTCTTTTTGAACACCGAGCCTAGCTCATCAAGCGCGGCTGTGGCGTCTTCGCCGGGCTTGGGTGGGAAAAGCTTGAGGCCGTTGCCGCCCCATGCCTTAAATTCGGTATCAATCTTTTGGTCATTACCAAAATCACGGTACAAAAAGAGTGTCTTGAGCGATCGACCATATATTGCGGCCTTTTGGTAGAAAACGTCGGCGACGATTAACTCTGCATAACAGGTCGCCTTCGAATCTGAGCGGCGCGCTTTTACCTTGTTCATGCTTTTGCGCTCGATGGGCATTTCATGGGGCACAATTGTCGTCCCCGCTTTAAGTGCAAGCAGCTGGTTCAAATCAAGCGACTGCAGCGCGGCAAGCTGGCTTGGGCTATCCAATGCACTGGCAAGCTGTGCCTTATTGCTG
Source organism: Sphingomonadaceae bacterium (assembly GCA_046153565.1). GTDB lineage: Bacteria > Pseudomonadota > Alphaproteobacteria > Sphingomonadales > Sphingomonadaceae > Aquisediminimonas. The sequence continues at coordinate 51,970 of JBJXDU010000057.1, read as the reverse complement.
GCATCTTTTCCACTATGTATCGCTGCATCCAGCAAACCGCCACCCAACAGACCGGTTGTTATCGATGTCATTCGTTCTGCAGGCCAGACATGCAATTCGCAAGCGGCAGGCGCTGCGTCTTGGGCTTGTGCGCCGGTTGCGATCATCGCGCTTGAAATCATCATTGCGACCAACATTGATTGCTTTCTAATCGTGAACTTCATCAAAAATGTCTCCCTTTCAACATATTTCCTGATATATTTATTCGATTTCAATTCAAAAAATTGCTTATTTTTTTGGCGGACGCGTCAGGAATTTTGCAAAAATTTTCATATTTTCTATATAAGCATTGCCAACTTCCGTGATGGCATTTGCTTCCTGGCCCGATGTTTTTGGGGGAAAAAGTGTCAACCGGCTTTGAACCCATGTTGTAAAGCTACGCTGCGGCGATTCCCCATTGCCAAAGTTACGGAAACGAATTTGCATTTTCAAATAGCGCCCCGATACGATGTCTTCCTGATAAAAAACGTCCTTCACCATCACTTCTGCATAGCAAGGCGATGGTGAGGCAATCTGGCGAGTGTTGATCGCAGCGGCTGATGGCGTTGCGAGCGGCGCTGCGTAGACCATCTGCTTATGCGGTGGCATATTGAAGAGGCTGGCAAAATCTATCTTCGTCAGCAATGCGACTTGCGCATCGGTGGACAGGACGGCCCCCGGCACTGGCGGATAACCTTCGCGATTCTTAACCGCTCCATCGACTATGCCGCCGTGGAACCATCCCGAAAAAATAGACCGCAATCCAGCGCTTGGCCAAATATGGAGTTCACAACTGCCCGCCGGTTCAATTTGCGCCTGTGCTGCAGATGGCGAAGTGCCACAGAGCAAGACGGCGGCTGACAATCCCAAGCCTGCGCGCCATTTCAGCCAATACATCATAGCAATTTTTTGCCTTTCTGCATAATTTGCTATCATCCGAGGAATCTCGGATCAACAGAAATTTTGACCGAGGATGTGGAGCTCGGAGATCGATACCGCTCGCCAGTCTAGCCCTTGCCCTTCGCGCGCGCGCTGTTATAAGCCCGCGCCTTGAAGGTTCGTGTGCGGGCGTGGCGGAATTGGTAGACGCGTCAGATTTAGGTTCTGGTATCGAGAGGTGTGGGGGTTCGAGTCCCTTCGCCCGCACCATTTGTCCGTAGGCGTTCGCGCGGCGGCAAATTCAATTTTATCGAAGGTTGGTTGGCAGATTATGCAGATTGTTGAGACGGTGAACGAAGGCCTGAAGCGTGAATATACGCTGGTGATTGCGGCCAAAGATATAGAAGCGCGGGTTGAAAGCGAAATCAAAAAGATCGCGCCACAAATGCAAATGCCTGGCTTCCGCCCCGGCAAAGTGCCCGCCAACCTTGTCCGCAAAATGCACGGGCCCGCTATTCAAGCTGATGCCCTCAATGCGTCGATTCAGGACGGCGTTCAGCAATTGGTTGCCGAACACAAACTCCGCCCGGCGATGCAGCCATCGGTTGAGCTGGTTGACGGCTATGAAGCGGGCAAGGAAGCCGCGATCAAAATCGCGCTTGAAGTCCTCCCCGACGTGCCCGCGCCGCACATTGATGGCCTGAAGCTTGAGCGACTTGTTGTTGAGGCCGATGAGGCTGCGGTTGATGAGGCGGTTAACCGCCTCGCCAGCCAGAACAAGTCGTTTGAGGATGCACCCAAATCGCGCAAGGCGGCGACTGGTGATCTCGTCGTGCTCGATTTCCTTGGCAAAATCGACGGCGAGCCGTTCGATGGCGGCAAGGCCGAAGGCGCGTCGATTGAAATTGGCTCGGGCCGATTGATCCCAGGGTTTGAAGACCAAATGATTGGCCTCAAAGTGGGTGATGAGAAGACGATCACCGTCACTTTCCCGGAAGATTATTCGGTCGATTATCTAAAAGGCAAACCCGCAACCTTTGATCTGGTGATCAACGAAATCCGCATACCGAAAGCAGCGGTTGCGGACGAAGATTTCGCCAAATCGCTCGGCCTTGAAGGGCTTGAGCAATTGCGTGGGCTTCTCAAAGTCAATATCGAACAAGAGCATAATCAGCTGACGCGCACGCATATGAAGCGTCGCTTGCTCGATCAATTGGCTGCTAGCCATGATTTCGAAGTGCCGCCATCAATGGTCGAAGCCGAATTTGACCAGATCTGGAAACAGCTTGAACATGAAGCGAGCCATGAGCCCGATCCAGCGGCCGCGCTTGCCGAAATGGAGGCGGACAAGGCAGATTATCATGCCATCGCTGTACGCCGCGTGCGTCTTGGCTTGTTATTGTCAGAAATTGGCCAGAATAATGGCATCGAGATCACTGCCGCTGAAATGAACCGGCTGATCAGCCAAGCGGCGCAGGAATATGATCCCAAGGATCGCGAACGTTTCGTGCAATATATTCAGCAAGAGCCAATGGCAGCCGCCCAGCTACGCGCGCCGCTTTATGAAGATAAGGTTGTCGATTTCCTCTTTGCCAAGGCCGAAATTACCGATCGCAACGTGACGCGTTCCGAACTCGAGGCTTCGATTGAAGCCGAAAGCGATGAACCCGGCGGTCATGTCCATGGTCCGGGCTGTGGCCATGATCATGCCGACGAAGCACCCAAGCCAAAGAAGGCCGCCGCCAAGAAGGCCGCCCCTGCCGATGCTGAAGAGGCCCCCGCCAAGCCAGCGGGCAAGAAGAAGGCAGCCCCTAAAGCTGACGACGAGGCCAGTGACGCCGAGCCGAAGCCTGCCAAGAAGGCCAAGGCAAAAAAGGCTGACGATTGACGCTATCCGAACCGCGCATCGCCGTTCTCCTGCCGTGTTACAACGAGGAAGCGGCGATTGCGCAGACGATAGCCGATTTCCACGCCGCGCTGCCCGGCGCGACCGTCTATGTCTATGACAACAACAGCGTTGACCGCACCGTTTCGGTAGCGCGCGCGGCAGGCGCGGTCGTGCGCAGCGAGCGGGTGCAGGGCAAAGGCAATGTCGTGCGCCGGATGTTCGCTGATATCGAGGCTGACATCTATGTGATGGCTGATGGCGATGCGACCTATGAGGCCGCTGCTGCTCCTGCGATGGTCGCGCGTTTGGTTGATGAGACGCTCGATATGGTGGTCGGGGCGCGGCGATCCGAGGTTGAGGCGGCCTACCGGCGTGGCCACCGCTTTGGTAATGCGATGCTAACAGGCATGCTCGCACGGCTGTTTGGCCGCAGTTTCAGCGACATATTGTCGGGCTACCGCGTTTTTTCCAGGCGTTTCGTGAAGAGTTTCCCCGTGCTGTCATCGGGGTTTGAGATTGAAACCGAAATCAGTGTCCACGCGCTTGAACTGCGTATGCCCGTTGCCGAGATGGTCACGGCTTATGCTGCGCGGCCCGAGGGCTCGGAATCTAAGCTCAATACTTACCGCGATGGCTTCCGGATTTTGAACACGATTCTTTTGCTGTTCCGTTATGAGCGGCCCTTGGTCTTTTTTGGTGTGATCGGTTTAGGGTTGGCCGCACTGTCGATCCTGTTGGCGGTGCCGCTCATCATCACTTATTGGCAGACGGGCCTAGTGCCGCGCCTCCCGACCGCAATCTTGGTCACCGGCCTGATGATCCTCGCCGCGCTTAACGGCTTATGCGGATTGATCCTCGATACGGTCGTGCGCGGTCGGCGCGAGGTGCGTCGTTTGGCTTATTTGAGTTATCCAGCGCCGGGTCAGCGCGGCGACATTAACCATTAAGCAGCCGCTTTTGCACGGCCTTTGCTTGGCTTGGCGGGTGGTGTCGTTTTGGCCATGTCCATCGCTTTGAGGCTTTTTCCAATACCCCAGATGAAGTTGTAGCTCAGGCTGCCGCCGATGACCGCACCGATGATCGGGAACAGCGCACCCGCGCCCGCTGCGCCCAGTCGCGCCAAAATTGTGTGTGCGATGGTGATCATGATCGTGTTGCTGGCACTGGCGCTGATGTCGAGGCCCAGTGAACGGCCAACAATCTTCATGAAATCGTCAAATGCCGGAGCCGGCGCATCGGGGTCTTGCGTGTGGAGATAGGCGAGCGTGACGCGAAACTGCTGGGCCACATTGTTGGCAATCGAGGCGGGAACGCCCACCATGAACGTCGCAGCGCCGCCAATCCCCGTAACCGCGCCGGTAATACCCGCATAACGCGCGCAATCTTCGATAAAACGATCGAGACCGACCAGATCAACCTCGGCCTTTACCCCGTCAAAATTGATATGATCAAAAATTGTCTTAAACGAACCTGCCAGAAATTCTTCCATGATCGCCTCCCTATGAGCTTCGACCATAGCGGGATCGCCTTGATAATTGGTAAAGCACAAGTCCAAAAATTCCTGCTGGGTGGGCGATGCCATCAAACACGGCCTTGATCGATCCACCCCCTTGACGCGCAGCCCTTGGGCCACGACATAGGCATCACTCAAAACAACAGGCGCTTTCCTTCATGCATAATCCTTATTCCGCTTCCTCGATTGATAATGCCTTGATCCCGATGGTGATCGAGCAATCGACGCGCGGTGAACGTAGTTTTGACATCTTCTCGCGGTTGCTGCGTGAACGGATCATTTTCGTCACGGGCGGCGTTGAAGATAATATGGCGTCGGTGATTACCGCTCAGCTGCTGTTTCTCGAATCGGAAAATCCAAAGCGCGATATCTGGATGTATATCAATTCGCCCGGCGGCGTCGTGACGGCTGGTATGGCGATCCACGATACGATGCGCTATATTCGTCCTAAGGTCGGTACCGTGTGTGTCGGCCAATGCGCGTCGATGGGCAGCTTTTTGTTATCAGCAGGTGAGCCGGGCATGCGGATGGCGCTAACCAATTCGCGTGTGATGATCCATCAACCATCGGGCGGCGCGCAGGGGCAGGCGTCTGACATCGCGCTGCAAGCCCAAGAAATTTTGCGGATTCGCGCGAACATGAATGCGCTTTACGCCAAATATACCGGCAAAGAGATTGGCTTGATCGAAAAAGCGATGGAGCGTGATAACTTCATGACTGCCGAGGAAGCCAAGGAATTTGGCCTCGTTGACGAGGTTTTTGACAAACGCCCCGAACCGGCCGAGGACGCTTGAGCGCTTTAAGTCGCATTTAAGCCATTGCCGCTAAAAATTCTGACTGTAACATAGTGGCAATGGATTTCGGGAAGATATGAATGACTAAGCTAAGCGGCACTGATGCGAAGAGCACGCTCTATTGCTCCTTCTGCGGAAAATCGCAGCACGAAGTGCGAAAGCTGATTGCGGGGCCGACGGTCTTCATCTGCGATGAATGCGTTGATTTGTGCAACGATATCATCCGCGAGGAGACCAAAGGCAGCCTCGTTAGCAAGAAGGATGGCGGTGTTCCGACCCCGCAAGAGATTTGCGACGTTCTCGACGATTATGTGATCGGTCAGCGGCGCGCCAAACGCGTCCTCTCGGTTGCGGTGCACAATCACTACAAACGCTTGAACCACGGCGCAAAGGGTGCTGACGTTGAACTCGCCAAATCGAACATTTTGCTCGTTGGCCCAACCGGGTGCGGTAAGACGTTGCTTGCGCAGACACTCGCGCGGATTCTCGATGTGCCGTTTACCATGGCTGATGCGACGACGCTGACTGAGGCGGGCTATGTTGGTGAGGATGTCGAGAATATCATCCTCAAATTGCTTCAAGCTTCGGACTATAACGTTGAGCGTGCACAACGCGGGATCGTCTATATCGACGAAATCGATAAGATCAGCCGCAAGGCGGAAAACCCGTCGATCACCCGCGACGTAAGCGGTGAAGGCGTGCAGCAGGCTCTGCTCAAGCTAATGGAAGGCACCACCGCAAGCGTGCCACCGCAAGGCGGGCGCAAGCATCCGCAGCAGGAATTTTTGCAAGTTGATACGACCAACATCCTGTTCATCTGTGGCGGGGCTTTCTCGGGGCTTGAAAAGATCATTTCGGACCGGTTGCAAGGCAAATCAATTGGCTTTGGCGCCAATGTCTCCAATCCTGACGAACGCCGCACTGGCGAAATCCTGAAAAAGGGCGAGCCCGAAGATCTGCTCAAATTTGGCCTGATCCCCGAATTTGTTGGCCGTTTGCCGGTCATTGCAACGCTTGAAGATCTTGATGTCGATGCGCTGGTCAAAATTTTGACTGAGCCCAAAAATGCGCTGGTGAAGCAATATCGCAAATTGTTCGATATGGAAGATGTTGACTTAAGCTTCACCGATGACGCGCTCACCGCTGTGGCGAAGAAAGGCATTGAGCGCAAAACCGGCGCGCGTGGCTTGCGGTCAATCCTTGAGGCTATTTTGCTCGATACGATGTTCGATTTGCCCACGATGGACGGCGTTGACGAAGTTGTCGTCGACAAGGATGTTGTCGCGGGCACCAAGGAACCTGTGCGCGTCTATTCGGCGAAGACCAAGGAAATGACGGGCGACGCGGCTTAATCAGTGGGAGGCGCTATGAACGTTCATGATTTTACCGTCAAAAAGCCCGATGGCAGTGAACAGCCGCTTTCTGACTTTGCGGGCAAGCCGATCCTGATCGTCAATACAGCGTCCAAATGCGGCTTCACGCCGCAATATGAGGGGCTTGAAAAACTCCACCGCGATTATGGAGACAAGGTTGCGATCATTGGTTTTCCGTGCAATCAGTTCGGCGGGCAAGAACCGGGTGATGCGGCTGAGATCGCCAATTTCTGTTCATTAAACTATGATGTCACGTTTCCAGTCATGGCCAAGGTTGAGGTCAATGGTGACGGGGCGGACCCGCTCTTCAAACATCTCAAGAAGGCCAAGCCCGGCCTGCTGGGGCTTGAGTCAGTCAAATGGAATTTCACCAAATTTCTGATCGATAAAACCGGCAAGGTGGTCTCGCGCCACGCGCCCACCGAAAAGCCTGAAAGCCTCAAATCCGATATTGACCGCCTGCTGTGAGCGCAATTGATTGGACCGTCCCGGCCAAGCTTTTAGCGCGCGATGACGCGGGCTCCGAAATGTTCTATGAATTCCGAGACGTGGGATCGGGATCGCTGGCTGCGCTGGTAGCGAAAGTGATGGCGATGGATGCGCAAGACCGCGCTCGCGTTGTGATCGATGCAGGGGCGGTGGGCACGTTTAACATTGGTCAGATTGTCGAGCTGGCGGCGCGGGGCGATTTTCCGCCACAAGGTTAGCAAGATCGTTTCGCGCCAAGTCGCCAAGGGAAAAGAAGATAGCGAAAGGGCTTTCTCGTCTTATGACTGTCGGCACAGCTACGTTCCGTGATGGGATGAGGTGCATCGCCAATATCAATTTCGCTGCTCATTTGTGGCTTTGCGCGAAATGCTTATTTCGTTAAGTCGCCGCATCCTGACAGTTTAATCGAGCGCGATTGATTTTTGTTTTGGCTGTAGGAAGAATCGTTTCGCGCGAAGCCGCAAAGGGAAGGGAAGGGGCTTGGTTGATGTTGAAGCATTGGCATCTATCGCCGTCGACTGTGGATATCATTTGCACAAGGATGTTGGCCCCGGCCTTTTCGAATCGGTTTATGAAATTGTTCTTGCTGAGCGACTGACCAAGCGGGGCTTGGTTGTCGAACGTCAAAAACAAATTGCCTTTCAAATCGACGACATAGAATTTTCGGACGGATTCCGGGCAGATTTGTTGATCAATGGCAGATTGTTGATCGAACTAAAATCGGTTGAGTCGCTGGCCCCGATCCACACAAAACAGGTGGTCACCTATCTGCGACTAATGAACCTGCCGCTTGGTCTTCTTATGAATTTTGGTGCAGCACAGTTTCGTGATGGAATCAGGCGCATCGTCAATGCTCATTCAGCTCCTAATTAGCGGCTTTGTGCGAACACCCCTTTTTTGAGATCGGGAAGAATCGTCTCGCGCGAAGCCGCAAAGGAAAAGGAAGAAGGGAAGGGGCTTTCTCGTCTTATGACTGTCGGTGCAGTGCAATTCTGTTTTGGGGAATAGTGGCGACATAATCCCCGCGGCACCCTTGATTAGCGGCTTTGCGCGAAACGCGCTTTATCCCCAACTCTTTATAAGCTGACGGTTCACATCGCGCGCTCATCCCCCTAAGCTCGCAGCCATGCCACATGCTCCCTTTGTCCCGCTTCGTATCTTTTCTGCTTATACGATGCTCGAAGGGGCCATCGACCCTAAGGATATTGCCAAACGCTCCCGCGAATTGGGCTTTCCCGCAGCCGCGATTGTTGATCGCAACGGGCTTTACGGTGCGATGCCCTTTTCCGATGCGTGTGCCAGTGCGGGCGTTCAGCCGATTATCGGCACATTGCTCTGTCTCTCACGCCCTGACCGGCCCGAAGCTGTGCCACCGGCTTATGATTGGCTCGCGCTCTATGCGCAGGATGAGGGGGGGTATCAAAATCTCTGCCACCTCGTGTCGGCGGCGCATCTTGATCGCCCGATAGAGGAACAAGCGCATGTCAGCTTTGACCAGCTTGAGGGGCACACTGACGGCCTTATCGCGCTCACCGCAGGCGGCGAAGGGGCGCTCGGCAAATTGCTTCATGAGGGGCAGGCGCATGCGGCTTATGGCTATGCGGATCGCTTGCTGCAATTGTTTCCAGAGCGACTGTATGTCGAAATATCGCGGCGACTTGACGCCGTTGAGGGCGCGGCGGAGCCTGAACTGATCAATCTCGCGCACCGCTTGGGTCTGCCGCTGGTCGCCACCAATCCGGCTTGCTTTGCTGAAGCCGATTTTCACGAGGCGCATGATGTGATGCTCTGCATCGCGAGCTCGTCATATGTCGATAGCGATGACCGCGCCAAAAGCTCGCCCGATGCGTGGATGAAGCCCGCCAAGGATATGCGGCTGCTTTTTGCTGATTTGCCCGAAGCGCTCGCGAATACGCTGGTCGTGGCGCAGCGCTGCGCGGTGATGGCTCCGAAGCGCAAACCGATCCTGCCCAGCCTGGCTGGTGACGTAGACGGCGAAGCCGCGCAGCTGCGCGTCGATGCGCATGCCGGGCTCGCTGACCGTCTGGCACGGGTGCCCGTTGATGATCCAGACGCGTACCGGGCGCGGCTCGATTTCGAACTGGATGTGATCATCGGCATGGGCTTTCCCGGCTACTTCCTGATCGTTGCAGACTTTATCAAATGGGCAAAGGAACAGAATATCCCGGTCGGGCCGGGGCGCGGTTCGGGCGCGGGGTCGGTGGTCGCCTGGTCGCTGACCATCACTGATCTTGATCCGATCAAGCTTGGTTTGCTGTTCGAACGCTTCCTCAATCCTGAGCGCGTGTCGATGCCTGATTTTGACATCGATTTCTGCGAAACGCGGCGCGAGGATGTGATCCGCTATGTTCAGGCCAAATATGGGCGTGAGCAGGTCGCCCAGATCATCACCTTCGGGCGGTTGAAGGCGCGCGCTGTGCTCAAGGATACGGGGCGTGTGCTGCAAATGAGCTACGGCCAGGTTGATCGGCTTGCCAAGTTGATCCCCAACCTGCCTGCTGACCCCTGGACGCTGTCGCGCGCCTTGAACGGCGTGTCTGAAATGGCGTCCGAATATAAAAGCGATGCGCAGGTTAAACGCTTGCTTGATTTGGCGATGCAATTGGAAGGCCTGCCACGCCATAGCTCAACGCACGCGGCGGGCGTAGTGATTGGTGACCGCCCTTTGCGGCAATTGGTGCCGCTTTACCGTGATCCGCGCTCTGACATGCCCGTCACTCAGTTTGACATGAAATATGCCGAAAATGCTGGGCTGGTGAAGTTCGATTTTCTGGGATTGAAGACGCTATCAGTGCTCCAAAAAGCCTGCGACATGATCGAGGCGCGGACGGGCACGCGCCCTGACCTTGAGGCGCTGAGCTGGGATGATGCGGATGTCTATGCGCTCCTCCAGCGCGGTGATACGGTCGGGGTGTTCCAGCTTGAATCCGAAGGGATGCGGCGCACGCTGGCATCGGTGCGGCCAAGCAATTTCGGCGACATCATCGCGCTTGTCTCGCTCTATCGTCCGGGACCAATGGACAATATCGGCTTGTTTGGAGACCGCAAGAATGGGCGCGTAGCGATTGAATATCCGCATCCCCTGCTCGAAACGATCCTGTCCGAAACCTACGGCATTTTCGTTTATCAAGAGCAAGTGATGCAGGCTGCCCAGATCCTCGCAGGCTATACGCTCGGCGGCGCGGATATGCTGCGGCGCGCGATGGGTAAGAAGATCCAGTCCGAAATGGATGCGCAGCGCGAAATTTTTGTGACTGGCTGTATCGAGCGCAATCAAATTGAGCGGGCCAAGGCGAATGAACTATTCGATTTGATCGATAAATTTGCGGGCTATGGTTTTAACAAAAGCCATGCTGCGGCCTATGCCTTGCTGTCCTATCATACCGGCTGGCTCAAGACGCATTACCCGCAAGACTTTTTCGCCGCCTCGATGAGTTTTGACATTAGCAACACTGATAAGCTCAGCATTTTCGCCGATGATATGCGGCGGATGAGCGTCACCTGCTTGGCCCCCGATATCAACCACAGCTATGCTGATTTCAGTGTTGAGGCCGATAATGGCGGGCTGGTCGTGCGCTACGGCCTTGGTGCGCTCAAAGGCGTCGGCGAAGGCGCGATGCAAACATTGTGCGCTGAACGTGCGGCAAGTGGTGCCTTCGCCTCGGTCGATGACTTTGCTGACCGGATCGGCGGGCGCTTGCTCAACCGGCGGCAGCTTGAAAGCCTGAGCGCGGCGGGGGCGTTTGATGCCATTGCGCCATCACGTAGCACGGTCTTTGACGCGGTCGAGACAATATTATCGGTCGCTAGCCAGGCAGAGGCCGCACGGACGAGCGGGCAGGGGGGGCTTTTTGGTGGCGTCGACGACACGGCGATGGTCGCGGTGCAACTGCCCACCACCGCGCCCTGGTCGATGGCAGAACGGATGACTAAGGAGAAAGAAGCTTTCGGTTTCTATTTTTCCGCGCATCCGGTTGATCGATATCGCCACTTGGCCGACGCGCATAAGGCGAGGAGCTTTGCCGAACTCTGCGCTTATCCCGCCGCGGTCGATGGCGCGCGCAGTGGCGCGATGATGGCAGGCTTGGTGGAGGACGTGCGGTGGCGGACGTCGGCCAAGGGGCGGCGCTATGCAATGGCAACGATATCGGACGCGAGCGGACAGTTCATCGTCAGCTGCTTTGATGATGTAGTTTCGGCAGAGCTTGAGGAAGCGGCCAAAAACGGTGCCTGCGGCCTCCTCACCGTCGAACTTGACCGCAAAGCGGGCGAGGAAGTGCCGCGCGTCACGCTCAAGCGTATCCAGCCGTTCGACGGCTTGGCGAGTAGCACGCGATTGAAGGTTGACATTGAAGTGGCCGATGCCAGCGCGCTCGCGCTCCTCGCCGCGCGATTGTCGGACGCACGCGGCGGCCGCGGCGAAATCATCGCGCACCTGCCCATCACCGGCGGCCACGCCAAACTCCGCCTCGGCCGCGACTTCGCGCTCGATAGCGAAGTCGCCGCGCGGATCGAAACCGTGCCGGGGATTGTGTCCGTGTCGCTTAGTGCAGCGGATGGGCCACGATTGGCTTTGGTGGGGTGAGGGCGGTGACAGAAAAACACTTTCGAGTCGTCAAGGCGGGAAATCGAGGGTATTCGTTCAAGCAAAGCTGCGACGGAAGTCTAGGGGTTATTGCAACTGTCACCGGGGGTTAGGGGGTTAAACAGGATAATTATGAGACGGACTCTTTGGGGTTTAATAAAATGCCGCCCTATTTCATGCACTAGCACTATTTCTGTAAAATACCTCCTATGATGCTACTTTCCGATCTCTCATATGCCGAAAGATATTCAAATACACTTGAGTTTCTATATAAACTCGGAAACCTTAATATCATTTCATCTTTGCTTCTCATTCCACATACCCCACGGATGGACGCCGACTTGATTGACATAGGTATTTCAATCCCAAAAAGTCGATAGGCATACGGTCTGTTGTTTCTTGATGAAAGTCTTATTCCTTTTATCTCAACGCCCTCCTTTTCAAAAGAATAGTTCATCTGAGTTGCTCGGAGCCCTCGGCCCCCTTTGTATTTTCCGAACGAAAAAAGTAGACCTTCAATATCAAAAAAAAATCCGTCAACAATCTCCCATCGTCTAAAATCGATTGGTCTGAAAGTTTTAAATCGCAGAAATTTATTATCTTTACTAGCTCTTTTTATATACATAAGTGAGTTAAGAAAATCTCCATTTTCGTCACAAATAGTTAAAATAAATCGTTTGAAATAGTAGCCCGTCATCATTTTGTTTATGTCAGATTTTTCTTGATTTTTTATCTCCGACCATTTATAGAGACCGTAAGATAAAATTGACATTCCGTCATTATGTGAATCATCGTTATATTTTATTTTAACGATATTTGGACTTAGTTTCGCGAGAAATTCTAATAAGTCAATATCTCTTATATTGTCAATCAAATGTTTAAGAGCATACATATCATTATTATTGATTTCTTTTACTCCGCCAGACTTTATATTCCTAATACGATGCTCACTCAAGCCAAATTCTTGGGAAACGTCAGGCATCTTCTTGAGTGTAGCCCCCGTATATATTTTGATGAAGTTTCCAAAATCTTGAACACTAGGCCGACCGTCCACCATATTTTGTAACACAAGCTTCACGCTTTTTACCCCTGCATTACTACCAAAATTCCTAGCGTGAAATTTAGAAAAATTTCTACGACGTGCAAGACATATTTTTTTGAATGTCCTTAAAATCTAGGATCGTATGTATAATAAAACATAGATGCTAATGATAAGGAGGCTGATGTGCATAATTCATTGAAAGTATTAAGATTCTCTGTCCCTCTTACGTTTATCGCTACAGTTGCAAGTGCCGATCTCGCGTCAGCAGCAGTCATGTTTGGCGATGTTATTGTTGGAACGTCGTCAACGTCAGCAGCTTTTAGTACAAGGTCAGGTGCTATTTCACAAACCAACAGCACGGGTTCAGATTATAGCCCCTTTTTAATACCTTTAGTATCGGCCTTCGCTCCTTCTGCTGCGCAAACTCTTGATGCATCTGCGAGCGCCACCGCTATTGCGACGGCAGCATTTCGATCAAGTGGATCTGTTTCGTTTACAGCTGTCGCCAATTTGTTTGCTAGCGCAACAAGTGCAGGGAACAACGCGTTGGCATTTTCCAACGGGTACAGGTTTTTGTACCGATTCGAGTTGACCAATCCAGCACAGATTAACGTCATTTACCGCCTCGACGAACTCGATACAGACAATCTTGCCACGATCCTTATCTCGGGACCTATAACTGCAGGTCGAACTGTTGGTGGGCCACTGGGTGATCCCCTAGCGGGAGCATTTTCGGAAATGTTCGTTCCGGGATTCTATTCGATATTTATCGATTCAAACGGGAACGGGACTTTCGCAAATAGCAGAATTCAGAGCGGACCCGGCGTTCAGTCGGTCACCGGCATCAGGCATGTTTATGGCATTGAAATCACCAATGCGGTCCCAGAACCAGGGACATGGGCAATGATGCTCGCAGGTTTTGCGTTGATAGGACTTAGGATTAGACGACGGGCTGCAATTATTCGGCAGTTCCGAGGGCGCTGTACAAATTAGCCATCTTAATGCCTTTGAGTTACGGTGATGTTGTGGACGGTGCTCTGTTGAGTTGATTCGCGGTTAGCGAACCTCCACGGAGTTACGGTGACGGAGTTACGGTGATGTTGTGGACGGCGCTCTGTTGAGTTGATTCGCGGTTAGCGAACCTCCACGGTGTGATTGTCAAAGTCCACCACAGGAGCCATCCACATCAGCAAGTTACCATCTGATTTATCGACTGTCACCACTGTTGCGGTTGATCTGGCCAAGCATGTTTTTCAGATTCACGGGTTACGGTGACAGTTGCAATAACCCCCAAACTCATATAGCCGTCTCCCCATGGCCCGCTTACCCAGAGTTGTTATCCCCGGCATCCCGCATCATGTGACGCAGCGGGGCAATCGGCGTGAGCGCACATTCTTTGAGGATGGCGACTATCAGCTCTATCTTGATTTGCTGAAAGATGCGGCCGGTCAGGCGCGCGCCGAAATCTGGTCATATTGCTTGATGCCCAACCATGTGCACATCATCATTGTGCCGTCTGACGAAGACGGGCTGTGGCGCACTTTTCGGCGGGTGCACCGCGACTACACCGGCTTTATCAATGCGCGGATGCGCACCACCGGGCATTTGTGGCAGGGGCGCTATGGCTCGGTGGCAATGGATGAGGCGCATCTGTATGCCGCCTTTCGCTATGTTGCGCTTAATCCGGTGCGGGCGCGGCTGGTGAACCGTGCGGAGGATTGGGCGTGGTCGAGCGTGCGGGCCCATCTGGCAGGCGAGGATGACGGCGTTGTTACGGTTGCCCCCGCGCTCGACCGGATCGGGGATTTCCGGGCGTTTCTGGCCGAGGAATTTGATGAGGCGGTAAGCTATTCCGCATTGCGCAATGCCGAAAGCGTTGGGCGTCCGGTTGGATCGAAAGACTGGCTGACCGATATGGAGACGCGGACGGGATTGAAGCTCGCGCCGCAAAAGCGCGGGCCTGCGCCGCAGCATAGTTAAGGGGTTATTGCAACTGTCAGCGAAACCGAAACCCCACGGTTCGCGAAAATTCAAGCTGCCGCTATCAACTTCCTTCCATCTGCGACAAAGCCGGTTTAGCATACGCCTTCACCGTGCCTGAGCGCGCAATAATGATGCCATGAGGAGACGAAATGTTCGGTGGAATGCAAGACTGGAAGATGCGCGTTACCCATTTGATTGACCATGCGGCGCGTGAACATGGTGCGCGTGAGATTGTCAGCCGCTGGGCCGATGGTAGTGAAACGCGCACCAATTGGGCGGGCATCCGCCGCGATGCGCTCAAAATGACGCAGGCACTGCGCGCGGCGGGGATCAAACCGGGAGACCGGATCGCCACTTTTGCGATGAACCATAGTCGCCATTTGGTCAGCTGGTACGGCGCGGTGGGCGTTGGCGGGGTGCTGCATACGATCAATCCGCGGCTGTTTGATGAACAGCTAATCTACATTGCGAACCATGCCGAGGATCAGGTTCTGCTTTATGACGCGGCGTTCCAGCCGATCATCGACCGGCTCAAGCCGCAGTGGACAAGCATCAAACAGTATATCTGCTACGACGCGCCCGGCGGCTTTGAGGAGTGGATTGCGCGGTTCGACGGCGAGACGAATTGGCATGACGGCGACGAGCGTGACCCCTGCATGCTCTGTTATACCAGTGGCACGACGGGCAATCCGAAGGGCGTGCTGTATGAACATCGCTCGACGATGCTCCACGCCTGGGCGGGGTTGCAGCCTTCCGCGTTTGATTTTTCAACCCAGTCAGTGATGCTCCCCATCGTGCCGATGTTCCATGCGGCGAGCTGGGGCTTGCCATGGGCGGGTGCTGCGGCGGGGGCGAAGTTTGTCTATTCAGCGGTCAATGATCCGGTGGTGCTCCATGAGCTGATGATCCGCGAGGGCGTGACCCACTCCGCGGGCGTGCCTACTGTCTGGCTTGGCATGTTCGCGCATCTTGATGCGACCGGTGTTGATCTGGGCAAATTGCGGCTGGCGATCATCGGCGGATCGGCCGCCCCGCGCGCGATGGTTGAGCGGTTGATGAAGGCGGGTATCCGTGTCGGCCATGCGTGGGGGATGACTGAAACCTCACCCATTGGCACGATGGGCGCGCCAACCGCCAATTGGGAAGAGCTTAGCTTTGACGAGCAAGTCGACCATGTCTGCAAGCAAGGCAGCCCGCCCTTTGGCGTTGAATTGCGCGTTCAGGATTTGAACGATGATGCGGTCACTTTGCCCCGTGACGGCGTCACATCAGGGCGGCTGCAAATTCGCGGCCCGTGGATAATCAAACGCTATTTCCAGGCGGGCGAAGATGCGGCGGCTGATGATGGCTGGTTCGATACCGGAGATGTCGCGACGATCCATCCCAATGGCACGTTGCAGCTAACCGATCGCACCAAGGATGTGATCAAATCGGGTGGTGAATGGATTAGCTCGGTCGAGCTTGAAAATACGGCGGTCGGCTGTCCCGGCGTTGCCGAAGCGGGCGCGATTGGCCTTTATCACCCCAAATGGGATGAACGACCGATATTGATCGTCGTCAAAAAATCAGGGGCCGTGCTGAGCGAGGATGATGTGAAGGCCTATTTGTCGGACAAGATCGCCAAATGGTGGATGCCCGACAAGGTCATTTTCGCCGATGACCTGCCCCATACGGCGACCGGCAAAATCCTCAAAACCGAATTGCGCGTGCGGTATAAGGACGTAAAACTTGATGCCTGAAACCTATATCGATCCCACGCGCGAAAGCTTTGACGCGTTCAAGGCGCTGCCGCGCGATACGCCGATCAACATGCTCAATCTGCTGCGCTTTCGCGATGTGGCGGCCTATCCCAAAGGACATGCCCTTGCTGACAAGGGCCTGACGGGGCGTGAGGCTTACGCCGAATATGGTCGCACCAGCGGGCCGATCTTCGAACGCCTTGGCGGCATGATCTTGTGGCGCGGCGCGATGGAGTCGATGCTCACCGGGCCGCAGGATAAGCAATGGGATGATGCGTTCCTCGCCTTCTATCCGCATGCTGGGGCGTTCCTCGCCATGGTGACCGATGCTGATTATAAGCTTGCGGTCATTAACCGGCAGGCAGCGCTAATCGATAGCCGGCTGATCCGCTTTGCACCCGGCGACGGCGATCCGCGCCGCTTTGGCTAGGCTCGCGGCCCGCCAAGACTGAAGGGCGTTATGATAAACCAATGGGATCATCTTGATACGCACAAATATGCCGATGAAGATCAAGCGATAGCGGCGCTGCTTGAAGGCATCCCGCTTGATCTGGGCGCGCGTGATGCGGTGCGGGCGGATGCGATTGCGCTTGTTGCGCAGGCCCGTTTGCAGGTGCGCAGGCAGGGTGTGGTTGAGAGTTTCCTGCAAGAATTTTCGCTCGGCACCAAGGAAGGTCTGGCGCTTATGTGCCTTGCTGAAGCGTTGCTGCGCACGCCTGACGCCGAAACGCGCGACCGGCTGATCGCAGAAAAGATCAGCGCGGCCGATTGGGGCAGCCATTTGGGGCAGTCGGACAGTCTGTTTGTCAATGCGTCGACGTGGGGGTTGATGCTCACTGGCAAGCTTGTAGAGGTTGATAACGAGGCGAAGCGCGATGTCGGCAGCTATTTGAAACGCCTGACCGCGCGGATTGGTGAGCCGGTGATCCGCGAAGCCGTGGCCGCTGCGGTGCGGATGATGGGTGAACAATTTGTGCTGGGGCGCACGATTGCAGCCGCGCTCAAACGCGCGCAGCGAGAGGGCTATTTATGCTCATTCGACATGCTGGGCGAAGGCGCGCGGACGGCGGCCGATGCGGCGCGTTACGAGACTATCTATGCTGATGCAATCGAGGCGGTGGGGACTGCGAGTGGCGGGGCAGGGCCTGAGCTGGGCCACGGCGTGTCGGTCAAGCTATCCGCGCTGTGCCCGCGCTATGAAGCCGTTCAAGAGGCGCGGGTCTGGGACGAGCTTTACCCGCGCGTCAAGCGGCTGGCACTCATCGCCGCGCGTCATAATCTCAATTTTGCGATTGATGCCGAAGAGGCTGACCGGCTGACCATATCGCTCAAGCTGATCGACCGATTAGCGCGCGAGGGCGACCTTGGCGGGTGGCAAGGGCTGGGCGTTGTCGTGCAAGCCTATCAGAAGCGCGGCTTGCAAGTGATCGAAGCGCTTGCCACGCTCGCGCGCGAGACTGAGCGGCGGATCATGGTAAGGCTCGTCAAGGGGGCTTATTGGGATAGCGAGATTAAGCGCGCGCAGATTATGGGGCGACCTGATTATCCGGTATTCACTACCAAGGCTGCGACTGACCTTTCCTATCTCGTCTGCGCCAAAGCCTTGATCGACGCCGCGCCATATCTCTATCCCCAATTTGCCACGCATAATGCGCATACATTGGCGGCGGTACGAACGCTGGCGGCGGCAAAGGGCGTTGTGATCGAGCATCAGCGGCTCCACGGTATGGGTGAGGCGCTTTATCGAGCCGCGCAAGACCGTTATGGCGCGCTGCGGCTGCGCGCTTATGCGCCTGTCGGCGGGCATGAAGAATTGCTGCCCTATCTCGTCCGTCGTTTGCTTGAAAATGGCGCGAATACCAGTTTTGTCCATCTGCTGCTTGATGATCGCGTAGCCCCCGAAACGGTCGTAGTTGATCCATTCACCGTAGTTGAAGCGTCGCCGTACCGTCACCCCAAAATTCCGCTACCTTCCAAAATCTACGGTGCGTCGCGTGAAAATCCGGTGGGGCGCGATTATAGCATCGCGTCTGTCCGAGCGTCGGTGGCAGCGGTGCCGTTGCAGCCCATTGCCGATATCACACCGCCAGCGCTGGACGCCGCCATAGTAGCCGCCCGCGTGGCACAGGGCGAATGGAATGCGCGCGGCGGTGGCAAGCGCGCGACCGTTTTGCGCGCGATGGCAGGTGCGCTTGAGGCCAATATGGACGCTTTGATCGCCATCCTCGCCGCAGAAGCCGGCAAGACGCTGAATGACGGCGTATCCGAAGTGCGCGAGGCGATTGATTTCTGCCGCTATTATGCCGGACTTGCCGAAACGCAATTTGGGTCGCCTGAGGTTCTGACGGGCGCAGTCGGCGAAACCAATACGCTGATGCTTGGCGGGCGCGGCGTGTTTGCTTGCATCAGCCCGTGGAATTTTCCGCTGGCGATTTTCACCGGGCAGATTGCAGCCGCGCTGGCTGCCGGAAATGCGGTGATCGCGAAGCCCGCTGAACAGACCCCCTTCATTGCGGCCCAAGCGGTTGCGCTGTTTCATGCGGCGGGTCTTCCCAGGCCGTTGCTCAGCCTTGCCCCGGGGGAGGGCGCGACAATCGGCGCGGCACTCTGTGCGCATCCCGGCATTGACGGCGTGGCCTTCACCGGCGGCACCGAGACAGCATGGGCCATCAACCGCGCGCTCGCCGCTCGCCCTGGCCCGATCATCCCGCTGATCGCTGAGACCGGCGGGCTGAACGGCATGTTCGTTGATACGACGGCGCTCAAGGAGCAAGTCGTTGATGATGTAATCGCGTCGGCCTTCGGATCGGCAGGGCAACGCTGTTCGGCGCTGCGTATCCTGTTCTTGCCTGTCGAAAGTGCGGACGAGATTATCGAGACGATCAAGGGCGCGATGGACGCGCTGGTGATTGGCAATCCGCTTAATCTCGCGACCGACATCGGCCCTGTGATTGATGCGGAAGCAAAGGCAATGCTTGACGCCCATGTCGAGCGGCTAGTGCGTGATGCCAAACTGCTCCACCGCTGTGCCAATATCCCAACAGATGGGCATTTCTTCGCGCCGACGCTTGCCGAAATATCAGCTGCTGATTTCCTTGAGCGCGAAGTTTTTGGCCCGATTTTGCATATCGTGCGCTACAAACTTGCGGATCTGCCGCGCGTCGCGGTCGGTCTTGCCGCGCGCCGATATGGCCTGACGCTTGGCATCCATAGCCGCATCGACAAGTTTATCGCCGGTGTGCAGGCTTTGGTTCCGGCGGGCAATGTCTATGTCAACCGGTCGATGACAGGCGCTGTGGTTGGCGTTCAGCCGTTCGGCGGCGAAGGTTTGTCGGGCACGGGGCCAAAGGCGGGCGGGCCGCATGCCCTGCTGCGCTATGCCAATGAGCGGGCCGTGTCGGTCAACATAACCGCGCAAGGGGGCGATCCGGCTCTGCTCAATTTGTGACCCTCTTGAATGCCGCTTTGGTTATCCCATATTGCTGGCATCCCGGCGATAACGCCCCGCCGACGTGGGACTATCAATGATTGACATACGACCGTTTGAAACACTCGGCGCGGCCAACCATGGCTGGCTTGATGCGCATCACCATTTCAGTTTTGCCGATTATTATGATCCGGCGCGGATGAATTGGGGCCCGATCCGCGTGTGGAATGACGATACGATTGCGCCGGGCAGTGGCTTTGCGCCGCACAGCCACCGCGATATGGAAATCATCACTTATGTGCGCACCGGCGCGATCACGCATAAGGATAGCCTCGGCAATGTCGGGCGGACAGCGGCGGGCGATGTGCAAGTGATGGGCGCGGGCAGCGGCGTGACGCATAGCGAATATAATCTCGAAAGCGAGGAAACGACGCTTTTCCAGATTTGGGTGCATCCGCGCGCACCTGGCGGCAATCCGCATTGGGGCGAGAAGCAGTTTCCCAAGGCTGACCGCGCTAGCGATTGGGTGGTGCTGGCGAGCGGATATGACGACGAGGGCGCCCTGCCCATCAACGCCGATGCACGCGTGCTCGGCGCGACTGTGCAGGCGGGGGCAACGCTCAGCTATGACGTAGAGGTCGGACGAATCGCCTATATTGTTCCCGCCAGCGGCCAGATCCGTGTGAACGGCGTGGCGGCAGGTGCGCGTGATGGTATCGCTCTTGATGGCGGCGAAACCTATGAGTTCGTCGCAATTGAAGACGCTGAGCTAGTTATGGTTGAGGGGCGGCCATAAACACGCCAGCATAATCGAGCATCACTTTTGAACTGACGGGGCCTGCGTAATCGCGCGGCGAACAGCCGCAAGCTCGGCCTTGTCGGTTAGGCTGAGCCTCTCGCCATCGGTGGATACGCCAAGGCGCAAAAAGAGCGCGTTTAGATCAACCGGTGCGGGCGCATCGCGCATCGCCTCATAGAGCGTGGTCATCACGTTCGTGCCGGTGGCTTCGTCGCCGACAGCAACCACGCGCGCAATTGGCCATTCGGCTGTATTGCCGCCGCTTTTTTCGTTGATGGCGCGCAGCGCATCTTGCACGCCTTTGCGGTTACCCGTTTGTTCGCGGATCATTGTGTCGGCAACAAGGAAGTAGATCGCGCCGCCCCAATAGGTACGGCCCCATGTTCCCATATTGTCGAGGCCTCGATCGCCGGCTTTGGGTAGCCCTTTGCGCATATCGCGCAAATTGTCCGCCCAGACTGTCGACGCGCTGATATGCCCCGCCTGCGCGCGGGCGATGGGTTCAATATAAGTCGCGCTTCCTTCGAGCAGCCACCAGCTATTCTCTTCGACAAGCGGCAAAGCGGTGTGCGTCATTTCATGAACCATCACCCAATCGCGCGCAAATATGGTATCGTCGGCGTCGCGGCCGACGTTGATCCGAGTGACGGCGACGCCGCTGCCATATGTGACCCCGTGGCCCACGCCGCGCCCGTCCTGCGCAACAATCACGATGCCCATTTCACGCACCGGAAAGCGACCGAAATAGGTTGATACCGCTTGGGCGCTACGCGTGATCCAGGCGCGCACTTTACCGCGGTTCACGCCGCGCGCGCCATCCGCGAAGACCAGGTGAATTTGGCTGTCGCCGATTTTGATGATCTCACTATGCTGCTTGGTCAAGGCAGCATAGACATCGCGTCCGCTGGAATAGTCGGAAGACGGCGCGGACAGGCTGTTCTGGCTGATGAGGCCGGTGCCAACGATAACGCCGATCAAAGCCGCTAACGGCCGGAACCGAGCTTTTGTCAATTGGGCCGCGCGAGACTTAGACTGTCGCATCATCATCATCGCCTTTTGCCATTATGAGGATCACCAATGGCTGTAGTTCGACGCGGAGCGGTTGGTTGTTACACTAAAGCCACCTTACCCCACAAAGGCACGTTCGAGCACATAGGTGCCAGGGTGTGAATTGGCACCTTCGATGAATCCGATCGATTCAAGATGCGCGCCGGTTTCTTTGATCATGGCCATACTGCCGCACAGCATGACGCGATCAATTTCGGGATCAAGTGGGTAATCGCCCGCCAACATGCGCGTTGTTATCCGGCGATTTTCGTGAGTCCACGTCGGGCATTTGGTGACGGATTGATCGTAGGTCAGCTGCCGCTGCGCTTCTTCGGAGACCAGCGGATCATGCGCCAACCTTGCTTCGAGCATGTCGCGATATGCCAAATCCTCGATCTGGCGGACGGTATGTTGCACGGTGACATGTTCGAACCGTTCATACACATCAGGATCACGAATGATCGAAATCCATGGGGCAAGGCCCGTTCCCGTGCCAATCATATGAAGGCGCTTTCCCGGGATGAGCGCATCGAGCGTCAGCGTCCCCGTTGGCTTGCTGCCGAGCAGAATCTCGTCGCCGGGCTCGATTTTGTATAACCGGCTCGTCAGCGGACCATCGGGCACGATGATGCTCAGAAATTCAAGATGCTCCTCCCACATCGGCGATACGACCGAATAAGCCCGCAGCAGCGGTTTGCCGTCGACCATCAGCCCAAGCATGACAAATTGACCGCTCGTAAAGCGAAAGGTCGGCGGACGGGTGATTGAGAAGGAAAAAAGCCCTGTATTCCATTGGTGCGTTGTGAGCACTGTTTCGGTTGTCACTGCCATAGCTGCCTCCCCCACTCATTGCGTGATCAGAATATCGTCGAATAGACAATATAGACAGACTACCATGGACGAAGCGATACGGTCATGCCAATAGCCTTCATATGCTCCTGTCAGACTTAATACTCTTCATGGACGGTGAATCCATGATCATCGACAAGCCGCAGGGTTTGCCGGTTGATCCCCCGCGCGATGGCTCGCTTAGCTTGGAAAATCATGTCGAAGGCCTAAAATTTGGGTTCAAGCGGTGGCCAACGGCGGTCCACCGGCTTGACCGTGACACGAGCGGATGCCTGTTACTGGCGCGAAACCCAAAGGCGCATGCCCGGTTTCAGCAGATATTTGAGGCAAAGCTCGTGTCGAAGCGCTACATTGCTGTTGTGGCGGGTGTGCCAGAGGATGATGACGGCACGATTGAGTTGCCGCTCGCCAAATTCAGCACCGAACAAAGCGGCTGGCGGATTATCGTTGATCATAAAAAGGGCAAGCCATCGACGACGCGGTGGGTGAAGCTTGGTGTGGTTGGTGAACGCGCGCTCATCGAATTCATTCCTGAAACGGGGCGCACTCACCAAATCAGGGCACATGCCATTTACGGCCTTCGGGCCGCCATTGTTGGAGACCCGCTCTACGGAAAAGCCGGGGAGCCAATGCTGCTCCACAGTGCCTTCCTGTCGGTGCCGCGCATTGGCAAACCTCCCGCCGAAGCCACAGCCCCGACGCCCGACCGGTTTGCTGCGGCAGGTTTTACCGCTGACTTGTTCCCCATCCTTGGCAAGGCTGATGGCTGACAAACCCTTCATGCCGCCCGAAAGCGCGCTGACCGAAACATTTTTGGCCGCGACCGGGCCAGGTGGACAGAATGTCAACAAGGTGGCGACGGCGGTGCAAATCCGGCTTGATGTCTTCGCGCTCCGCTTATTGCCGAGCGTCTATACCCGACTCAAAAGTCTGGCTGGCAGCAAATGGACGGTCGAGGGCGAGATCGTGTTGACCGCGCGCAGCTTCCGCACGCAAGAAGCAAACCGCGTGGATGCGCGTGAGCGGTTGCGTGCGCTGATCGAAAAAGCGCATTTTGTGCCGGTGCGGCGGATTAAGACCAAGCCGTCAAAGACCGCCAAGCAAAAGCGACTGGCGGGCAAGAGTATTCGCAGCGATGTCAAAAAAGCACGCGGCAAAGTGGAGGCGGAGTGATGTTTGCATTTGATATAGGCGCGGGCAACAAGGCTGATCTTTATCATGACCTCCATCTTGCCATCGACGCAATCACCAAAGACGAGCCGGACGCGATTGCCAACATGGCCAATGCCGCCGCGTTGCTGTGGGAATATCTTCCCGATCTCAACTGGGCCGGATTTTATCGGATGGTTGACGGTGAACTGGTGCTCGGGCCCTTTCAGGGCAAGGCGGCGTGCATCCGTATCAAAGTGGGTGAAGGCGTCTGCGGCACAGCGGCTCAAACGCGCCAAACGCAGTTGGTTGCGGATGTGCATGCCTTTCCCGGGCATATTGCTTGCGACTTTGCCAGCGAGTCTGAACTTGTCGTGCCGATCGTCCACAACGATGTCCTGCTCGCTGTTCTTGATCTTGATAGCCCGCGCTTGGCTCGCTTTGACGTGCAAGACGCTGAAGCGCTCGAAAAATTGGCTGCAATGCTCGCTTTCCGGCTATGCCCAATAACGGGACAGTCTTAACCTTCTTCTGCCGTTTCCACATGGTTACGAAAATGTTAAGCCCAGCGTGAAAATTGGCGACGTCAGGTCGCGATTGTTTCGATTTAACCTGGGAGTGTTAATCATGAAAACTTTTGGCTTGATTGGGGTTGCGCTTGCCGTGACGACTATCCCATCGCTTGCCTTGGCTGGACCCGAATCGGCCGGTGCACAATTTCCGCGGCCAAGCATTGGCTCACCAGTGGTTACCACGCCTTCAGTCAACAGGTCGGTGCTCAGCACACCGACAGCGTCGCGACAGATTAACAATAATGGTCGCAATTGGGGTCCACGTGCCAATGGCCGCTGGCTTGGTGGCTACCGCGCACCGGGCGGCTGGCCTGCCTATCGCCCGCTTGCCCGTGGGTTCATTTTGCCAAGCTATTGGATCAACCCCGGTTTCTTTATCGGCAACTATGCCCGTTATGGTTTTTCGACACCGCGCGGCGGTTATGGTTGGTCGCGCTATTATGACGACGCGGTCCTGACTGATCGCAATGGACGCGTTTATGATAGCGTCCGTAACGTCGATTGGGATCGCTATGATCGTTATGACGGCGATGCTGAAGATTATTCGGATAGCTATGGCTACCGTGATGACGGTACCAGCGTTGACAATCGTGGTCCCGAGCCGCGTGCGCGTGATCGCGATCAAGGTCTTGGCGGTGCGATCATCGGCGGCGCTGTGGGCGCGGTCGCTGGCAATGTAATCGGCGGACGCGGCAATCGCTTGGCTGGGTCGCTGATCGGCGGCGGTGTTGCTGCACTGGCGGGGGCAGCCATTGACCGCGCTGATAATGCGGGACGCGGCCCCAAAGTGCGCAGAGGGCGCGGCGATGATCGTGGTTATGATCGGGACTATGGCTATGATGATGGTCGTGACTATGATCGCCGTGATCGCGATTATGACCGGTCGGCACCGCATTGGCAGAACCGTGACTATCGCGGCGGGCGTCAGCGTTATTATTATCGCAGCGCTCCATCCTATGCGTACAGCTATGCCCAGCCAACCGAAACCGTGATCACGACCGAATATGCGCCGGTCACGACGACTAAGACCTACGTCACTGAAACGGTCACCTATGCGTCGGCACCGCGCAAGCGTTATGTGGCCAAAAAGCGCTATTGGAAACCAAAGCCACGTATGCGGTCGCAGTGTGTATGCGGATCATAAACCTTCGCACATGATCGAGCGGCAAAGGCTGGGACGCAAACCGCGTTCCGGCCTTTGCTTTATCAGCGGGCAGCCGCGCCCCCGAAGGTGACGACGCTTTCGTGGCCGGCGCTGTCGAGCGATGATACGCCAAAGAAGTGATCATCGACGATGACGCCGGGCAACGTTACGCTGGTTTGTGTGGCAAAAACGCCCATCGACTCTTGCCAATCCTGACCTTCTGCCGTTCGCCACCGGATTCGGTAGCGGCTCGCACCGGGCACGGGCGGCCAACTGATCTTGGTATCGCTGCTGACGGCGCCCTCTAACGTCACCGTTTTTGGTGGTGCCGGTGCCGCCGCCAGCTCACGCATCACGCTAACGTTAAGCGCAGTCACCTTTGCCAGATAATCAAAATCCATCCACTCGATTGTGTCGCCATAGGGGATATTGAGTTCGCGGCGCACATTCTGATGCTGAGCATTGTAATTTTCCACGCCCACCGAAAAGCGTATCGCGGGATAGCCAGCCTCAAGCATCGGCAGATGATCGCCACCGCGCGAAAAGCGATCAGGCCGCCGCACCAAAAAGGGGGTCAGCGCTGGCTTCGCGCCCACAATCCGCTTCACCGCCTTGGCCAGCGCGCGTGACGGGCCATCATCTTCGCCGCCATTGCCACGCCGCATCCGCTGAGCGGCGTCATTTTCGGAAATGCGAATGGCTTCGCTAAATACGCGCACCCGGTCAGCGACGATCCGCCCATCCTGCCCGCGCGTATTGCCGACAATATCATTGTTGAGCATTGCCAGCACATTCCAGCCGCGCGCCTTGGCGGTTTCGGCGAGCAATGTGCCGCCCCACAGGCCCTGTTCCTCACCCGTTAATATCGCGTAGATGATCGTCGCGCGGTGTTTTTCGGCGGATAGCAACCGTGCCGCTTCAAGAACCAAGGCAACGCCAGATGCATCGTCATTGGCGCCGGGGGCATCGCTGGTTGCGTCCATCACATCGCTCACTCGGCTATCGATATGCCCGGCAACGATGACGACATCGTTGCTATCGTCGCTGCCCTTTTGAATGCCCAGCACATTGACAACAACGACCCCAGTGGGAGCCCGTGGCCCGTCAAAACGCCGCTCGACACTGGTCACCTGGATGCAATTACCGCATTTTTTGCTCGCATCGCCAAGCGTTCTGGCTGCCCACGCCCGCGCGGCCCCGATGCCGCGTTTGGGATCAGTCGCGGATGACAAAGTGTGCCGCGTGCCAAAGCTCACCAGTCGCTCAACCGACCCACGTAGATTGTCAGGTGAGGGCGCAGCAGCGGCACCCATGAGTCCGACCGCCAGAGGGATGACAATCAAACGATGCATCAACTGAGCCGATCTATCGCGTCGACCGAGAGCGAGCCCGGGACAATCATGAGCGGGCACGGCAGTGCGCTGGTATCGGCAGCAAAATGGCTAACCAGCGGCCCGGGCGCGCCCACCGCCGCCGCGCCAAGCACCAGCGCACCAATCTCGGCATTTGCGTTCAGTGTTTCATGGATCATAGCGATGGGATCACCTTGCTTGACATGGATTTTTGGATAGGCCCCCAATTCATCAACCAGCGACCCTGCTGCCTTGGTTACCAAATCTTCGGCATGCTCAATCGCTTCCAGCTCAATCGTTGCTTGAACGCCGCCCCAGGCAACAAATTCCTGCCGCGGGATCAGCGCCAATATCTCAACCGTGCTGCCCGTTTTCGCCGCGCGCCGCGCTGCAAAGCGCAAGGCAATTTCAGCTTCGGGCGTTTCATCGATAATCACCAAATAAGTGCGCATGTTGTGCCGCCATCCCCTTCGGCCGGCAAATGGTGCGCGATATTTGAAAGTCGCGCAAGTCTTGTGCTTGACCGTGCGGCGTGAATTGGTCGATGGGGGGATTATACGCTACGTTTTGGCTTAACTTTGGGGAAGCGCTCGCCATGCCTATTGAACTTAAAATGCCCGCCCTTTCACCCACAATGGAGGAAGGGACGCTCGCCAAATGGATGATCAAGGTCGGTGATGTTGTGAAATCGGGCGATTTGATGGCTGAGATTGAAACCGACAAAGCAACGATGGAATTTGAAGCGGTTGATGAAGGTGTTGTTACCGAAATTCTGGTCGTTGAGGGCAGCGAAGGCGTCAAGGTCGGTACCGTGATTGCGCTGATCGCTGGTGAGGGAGATGACGCCAAGCCGGCACCAAAAGCCGCAGCGCCAACGACGGCAACGGCCTCGCCCCCTGCGATGACAATGACCGCCGCTGCTCCAGCTCCGATGGCAAAGGCGTCAGACGGTGATCGAATCATCGCCAGCCCGCTGGCAAAGCGCCTCGCCGCGGCACAAGGTATCGATCTTGCCGAGATCAAGGGCAGTGGCCCGGGTGGCCGGATTGTGAAGGCTGATCTTGAAGGCGTGAGCGCTGGCAAGGCCGAGGGCGCGGCCCCTGCGCCAGTGATGGCGACCGTTGCGCCATCGTCGTCTGCTCCAGCTGTGACGCCGCCGACGCCAATCGCCGATTTCGGCATTCCGCACCAAGCAGTCAAGTTGAGCGGCATGCGCAAAACCATCGCGCGCCGCCTGACTGAGTCAAAACAACAAGTGCCGCACATCTATCTGACGGTTGATATCCGCCTTGATGCGCTCTTGAAACTGCGCGGCGAACTCAATGGAGGGTTGGCTTCGCGCGGGGTGAAGCTGAGCGTCAACGATATGCTGATCAAAGCGCTCGGCGTCGCGCTGATGCAGGTGCCAAAATGCAATGTCAGCTTTGCGGGCGATATGATGCTCGAATATAGCCGCGCCGACATCAGCGTCGCGGTGAGCGTGCCGAACGGCCTGATCACGCCGATCATTACCGATGCAGGGTCCAAGAGCATTTCAACCGTTTCCACCGAGATGGCTACGCTCGCGGCCAAGGCGAAAGATGGCAAACTTCAGCCGCATGAATATCAGGGCGGGACTGCGAGCCTTTCCAATATGGGGATGATGGGCATCAAGCAGTTTGAAGCTGTCATCAATCCGCCGCAAGGTATGATCATGGCGATTGGGGCAGGGGAGAATCGGCCTTATGTGGTGGACGATGCGCTCGCCATTGCGACAGTGATGTGCGCGACGGGCAGCTTTGATCACCGCGCGATTGATGGCGCGGATGGCGCAATGCTGATGAAGGTTTTCAAGGAATTGGTGGAGACGCCGCTGGGGTTGGTGGCTTAGGTGCAGACGGCGCATCCTAACCCCTCTCCCCTTGCGGGAGAGGGTGCGAGACTTAGCGACTTGTCGCTTAGTCGTAGCGGGAGAGGGGGATTGCCATCGAAGCAGGAACTCCTCGCCCGCGCGAAATGGATGCGGTCAAATCCAACCGAGGCCGAAAGCAAACTTTGGTCAATTCTGCGCAACAAGCGTTTTGCTGGTTACAAGTTCAAACGGCAGGTTGTGATCGATTGGTATATTGCCGATTTCGTCAATTTTGAGCAACGGGTGATTGTCGAAGCCGATGGATCGCAACATCTAGAAAATGACTATGACGTCCGGCGCGATGCCTATCTGAAGGGGCAAGGATTTGAGGTGGTTCGCTTCTGGAATAACGATATTTTCCTGGAAACCCGATCAGTAGAAGACGCCATCTGGCACGCCCTCCATCGTCCCTCTCCCCTAGCGGGAGAGGGTGGCCCCGAAGGGGTCGGGAGAGGGGGCACAGAGCAAAGCGCAGCAAGCGTGGATGCACTGCCAACCGGCGCTAAATCTGGATATTGCGGTGCTCCCGCCCCCTCTCCCTCGCTCGCTCCGCTCGCATTTCCCTCTCCCGCAAGGGGAGAGGGGTTTTTGAGGAACGAAAATGTTTGAGGATAGCTATGGAACCCGGTTCGACATAAAAAAAATTGTGCGCATTGGCCCCGCTACTGAGTATTCCGTCGGCAGCGGAAAACCTGAGGCATCCCTTGAGCATGAGGTTTGGGTCGACGGTGTTGTTGAGCCATTTCTGGTCGACGCTGAAGCTGTCGAATCGATTTTGGAACAGCGCGGGACGATTATTGCTGCGCAGCCTGGTTTTTATGTAGTGGATCTCCGGCCAGATGCCGAAGTTCCGGTAACTGCACCTATTCTTGCTTGGCTAATTACCGAAATTGCCTATCGCCGCCCAATTCCCATAACTATAAACGGTCTCAATAATGGTATATCAACGGATACGATAAATTGGATTCTAGAACCAAGTGGATTGGTGACGACTTTGGATGAGTCCTTCAATTCGTTAACGGAATACACTTTGGAAATGCTAAGGATTAGACAAAATGACTAACTACGACCTCATCGTCCTAGGCTCCGGCCCCGGTGGCTATGTCTCCGCGATCCGCGCGGCCCAACTTGGCCTCACAGTCGCGATCATTGAACGCGAGAATCTCGGCGGGATTTGCCTCAACTGGGGATGCATCCCGACCAAGGCATTGCTGCGGTCGGCCGAGATTTTCCACTATATGCAGCATGCCAAGGATTATGGCCTCGCCGCCGACAATATCACTGCCGATATCGACGCGGTGGTGAAACGCTCGCGGGGCGTCGCCAAGCAGCTTAATCAAGGCATTGGCCATTTGATGAAAAAGAACAAAATCACCGTCCATATGGGTGATGGTAAACTGACGGCGCCGGGCAAGCTTACTGTCACCAAAGATGACAAAACCGAAGAACTGACCGCCAAGAATATCATCATCGCCACGGGTGCCCGCGCGCGTGATTTGCCGTTTGCGAAGGCTGACGGGAAGCGCATCTGGACATATCGTCACGCCATGGTGCCGCCTGAAATGCCAAGCAAGCTGCTCGTCATCGGATCAGGTGCCATCGGCATCGAATTTGCCAGTTTCTATAATGACATGGGCGCGCACGTGACCGTGGTTGAAATGCTCGACCGGATCGTGCCGGTTGAAGATGAAGAGGTCAGCGCCTTCCTCGCCGCCGCGCTCAAAAAGCAAGGGATGCACATCCGCGCGTCGACCGGCGTCCAGAAAATCACTGATACGGGCAAGGGTATTAGCGCCGAGATCAAGGCCGCGGACGGCACGGTAACAACCGAGGAGTATAGCCATGTCATCGTTGCGGTTGGGATTGTTCCCAATCTTGATGATATCGGGGTTGAGACGCTGGGCCTTGAAAAGGATGCGCGCGGTCATCTGAAGGCCGACGCGATGTGCCGCACCAACGTGCCCGGCGTCTATGCGATTGGCGACGTGACGCAAGGGCCATGGCTTGCGCATAAGGCCAGCCATGAAGGCGTGATCGCGGCAGAAGCGATTGCGGGGGGGCATCCGCATGCGATGAACCCGCTTAACATTCCGGGCTGCACTTATTGCCACCCCCAAATTGCGAGTGTTGGCCTGACCGAAGCGAAAGCCAAGGAAGCTGGCTACAGCGTAAAGGTCGGCAAATTCCCGTTCATCGGCAATGGCAAAGCGATTGCGCTGGGCGAGGCCGAAGGCTTTATCAAAACGGTGTTCGACGCCGCCACCGGCGAACTGCTCGGCGCGCACATGATTGGCGCTGAAGTCACTGAGTTAATTCAGGGCTATTCAATTGGCAAGACGGCCGAACTGGTCGAGGCTGACTTTATGCACACCGTCTTCCCGCACCCGACCTTGTCCGAGATGATGCATGAGTCTGTGCTGAGTGCTTACGGGCGGGCGCTTCATTTTTAGGCCAATAACCCTACCCAAACTTTTTGCTGTCCTACAGGCTCTCGGCCTGTCATGAGTCGAGAACGAAAGGGGGTAATGGTGCCCCCAAAGGAGGCGTTATGGCCGTGGCTCGGTTGGCTTTGTGTCTGATGTTATTGATTTTTGTGGGGCGCGAATCGGTGTGGGCACAGACGCCCAAAGCGGTTGATATCGTCACCGTCACCGCCGCGCGGATGATTGACGTGGACGGCGGACGCATCATCGCTAACCCCGTCATCACCATCACCAACGGTCGGATCACTTCTATCGTTGAAAACGGCACGACCACGCCCACCGCTACTGGCAAGCTCTACGCCTTTCCCGGCAAGACAATTTTGCCCGGGCTGATCGATATGCATGTTCACTTGACAGGGCTTTCCGAAATCGGCGGGTACCGGGTGTTCAAATATGCGGATAGTTTCTGGGGCGCGGTTTCAGTGCCCAATGCGAAGAAGACGCTCGATGCGGGCTTCACAACGGTGCGCAACGTTGGTGCGAATGATTTTCAGGATGTTGGCTTGAAGCAAGCGATTGACGGTGGCTGGGTGCCGGGGCCGCGCATCATTCCCGCGACGTGGGCGATTGGCGCGACGGGCGGGCACTGCGATGTCAACGATCTGCCCGCATCATTTGATAAAGCGGCTCCGCCTTCGACGATCAATTCGCCAGATGAAGCCCGCGCAAAGGTGCGCTGGCTCCACAAATACGGCGCCGAAGTGATCAAAATCTGTGCGACCGGCGGGGTCTTTTCATCGGGGGACTCGGTCGGCGGTCAGCAATTGACCTTGGAAGAAATGAAAGCGATTGCCGATGAGGCGCACATGCTCGGCCTCAAAGTCGCGGCGCACGCGCACGGTGATGAGGGGATCAAGACGGCGATCCTCGCCGGGATTGATACAATAGAGCATGCCAGCCTAGCGAGCGAAGCTACGCTCACGCTGGCGGCGGCGCGCAAGACGTGGTTTTCGATGGATATCTATGATGATGACTGCATCCTCGCCGATGGCACCAGCAATGGCACCGAGCAGGAAAGCCTTGATAAAGAAGCTGAAATTGGCCTCAAACAGCGCCAGACCTTCAAGCGCGGGGTGCAATTGGGTGTGCCGATGATCTTTGGTACCGACGCGTCAATCTGCCCGCACGGCGTGAATGCGCGGCAATTTGCCAAGATGGTCGAATGGGGGATGACCCCGCTTCAAGCGATCCAATCGGCAACGCGAAATGCGGCGCAGGCGCTTGGCAAAACTGCTGACGTCGGCACAATCGCCGTCGGGCGTTTCGGTGACCTTGTGATTGTATCGGGTGACCCGCTGTCCGATGTCCGCACGCTCGAACGAGTTGACGCGGTGATCAAGGGCGGCGAATTGGTGAAAGCAGGACCGTGAACGCATTCGGTTTGCTTGGATGGCGGCTTAACCTTGGGCTGCTGCTCCTGCTCGGCGTGATCGCGCTTGGCTTTGCGGTGGCGCTTGGCGCGACGGCGGCGATTGATCGGGCGCTATTCCTGTCACTGGCTTTGCGTGATGACGGCGCTTCAGACACGGCGATTGCGGCGGCGCGGTTCATCAGCGGGGTTGGCAATGTTTCGCCGCGCACATGGATCACGCTTGGGCTTGCGGCGTGGCTGGGCTGGGATCGTCGATTCGGGGCCGCGCTCGCCGTGATCATGATTGTGCCTTTTGCTGGTGTGACGTCGAGCTTGCTCAAAGAAGCCTTTGCCCGTGCGCGGCCCACTATGGTGCCGGCGCTTGATCAGGTGAGTGATTTGTCATTCCCCAGCGGCCATGCGGCCGGGGCGATGGCGCTATGCCTGACGGCGGCGCTGCTCATTCCCGGGCGGCGGCCGGGGGTGCGGATCGCGCTTGCCATAATGTGCGCAGGGGTGGTGGGGATGACCCGGATTCTACTTGGCGTTCATTTTCCCACTGATGTGCTGGGCGGATGGCTATGGGGTGCGGGCATTGCGCTGATCGGGGTCGCGCTGGCGCACCGATACGGGATCAGTTCGCGGTGAAAATCACCGTCGCCCCATTGACGCGCGGTGGCAGTGCGGTTAAGGGCCCACTCGTTCGACGGGAGGATATGGCGTTAAAGCGTCGCAAAGCCCCGGCAGAATCGGACATTAAATAGAGCTTGAACATTGTTTGTGCTGGTGAAGTCTCCAGAGGTCGTTCGCGACTGTGGGGGGCTTTTTGTGTTTTCGGTATATGCCGAACCCGCCGTTGGCGACAGACATAGTAACTGAAAAAGGTGAAGGGCTTCATGCCAACGATTAATCAATTGGTCCGCAAGGGCCGGGACCCGCAGATTGCGAAGTCCAAAGTGCCAGCAATGGAAGCCAACCCGCAAAAGCGCGGCGTGTGCACGCGCGTTTATACAACAACGCCAAAGAAGCCGAACTCAGCGCTTCGCAAGGTGGCCAAGATCCGTCTGACCAACAAGCGCGAAGTGATCAGCTACATCCCCGGTGAAGGCCACAACCTTCAGGAACATAGCGTTGTTCTGATCCGCGGCGGCCGCGTTCGCGATTTGCCGGGTGTTCGTTATCACGTTCTGCGCGGTGTGCTCGACACACAGGGTGTGAAGAATCGCAAGCAATCTCGCTCAAAATACGGCGCGAAACGACCCAAATAGGGGGCGTCCGAAGTAAGCCGACCCACAAAGTCGCCTGAAGTTTAAGAGGAAATATATATGGCACGTCGTCGTCGCCCCGAAAAACGGGTTATTCTCCCCGATCCCAAATTTGGTGATCAGGTTTTGTCGAAATTCATGAATTCAGTGATGCTGGATGGTAAAAAATCCACCGCAGAAGGCATTGTTTACGGTGCGCTTGAAACCGTTGAAACGCGTGCAAAGAAGGATCCTTTGCAGATCTTTCATGATGCGCTCAACAATATCAAGCCCGGTATCGAAGTGCGCAGCAGGCGCGTTGGCGGGGCGACCTATCAGGTTCCCGTCGAAGTTCGCGCCGAACGCGCTCAGGCTTTGGCCATTCGCTGGTTGATCTCGGCGGCGCGCAAGCGCAGCGAGAATACGATGGCGGCTCGCCTTTCGGGCGAATTGCTTGACGCATCGAACAATCGCGGCAATGCGGTCAAGAAGCGTGAAGATACGCACCGGATGGCCGAAGCCAACCGCGCGTTCAGCCATTACCGCTGGTAACAGAAGACCAAGGGGGCTATCGGCGATAGCCTTTAAACCACGCTTTCCGGAGTAAAGATCATGGCACGCAGCCATCCACTCAACATGTATCGCAATATCGGCATTATGGCGCATATCGACGCGGGTAAGACCACGACGACCGAGCGTATCCTTTATTATACCGGTAAGTCATACAAGATCGGCGAAGTGCATGAAGGCACGGCGACGATGGACTGGATGGAGCAAGAGCAGGAGCGGGGGATCACGATCACCAGCGCTGCGACGACATGCTTCTGGAATGATCACCGCATCAACATCATCGATACGCCCGGCCACGTTGACTTCACGATTGAAGTTGAGCGTTCGCTTCGCGTGCTCGACGGTGCGGTAGCGTGTTTTGACGGTGTGGCGGGTGTTGAGCCACAGTCTGAAACCGTTTGGCGTCAGGCCGATAAATATAACGTGCCCCGGATGTGTTTCGTCAACAAGCTTGACCGTACTGGTGCAAATTTCGAACGCTGTGTGGAGATGATCAAGGATCGCCTCGGCGCGCGCCCTGCGGTGCTTTATTTGCCAATCGGGATTGAAGGCGGCTTTAAGGGTCTCGTCGATCTGGTGAACAATAATGCGATCATCTGGCTTGAAGAATCGCTTGGCGCGAAGTTTGAAGTCACCGACATTCCGGATGACCTCAAAGATGCCGCCGCCAAGGCGCGCTCAGAGCTCATCGAAATGGCGGTTGAGCAAGATGATGATGCGATGGAAGCCTATCTTGAAGGCAACGAGCCTGACACGGCAACGCTTAAGGCGCTGATCCGCAAGGGCACGCTGGCATTCGCTTTCGTGCCCGTTCTGTGCGGTTCGGCGTTCAAGAATAAGGGTGTTCAGCCTTTGCTTGATTCGGTGGTCGATTATCTGCCATCGCCGCTCGACATTCCCGACGTTGAAGGCCTGAAGCTTGACGGCGAAACGCCTGATACGCGCGCGCCTTCGGATGACGCGCCCTTCTCGGCACTTGCGTTCAAGATCATGAACGATCCCTTCGTCGGCACGCTGACGTTTGCGCGCATCTATTCGGGCAAGCTTGAGACCGCTTCGTCGGTGACCAATTCGGTCAAGGACAAGAAGGAAAAGGTTGGCCGTATGCTCCTGATGCATGCCAATGACCGCGAAGATATCCAAGTTGCCTATGCAGGGGATATCGTTGCGCTGGCAGGTCTCAAGGATACGACAACGGGCGATACTTTGTGCGCGCAAAATGCGCCGATCATCCTTGAGCGGATGGAATTCCCTGATCCCGTCATCGAGGTTGCGGTTGAACCCAAGACCAAGGCTGACCAGGAAAAGATGGGCATCGCGCTCAACCGCCTTGCCCGCGAAGATCCGTCGTTCCGCGTGACATCGGACGCTGAATCAGGCCAGACGATCATTAAGGGGATGGGTGAACTTCACCTCGAAATCCTTGTTGACCGTATGCGCCGCGAATTCAAGGTTGAAGCCAATGTCGGCGCGCCGCAGGTGGCTTACCGTGAGTATTTGAAGAAGAAGGTCGACGTCGATTATACGCACAAGAAGCAGTCGGGTGGATCGGGCCAGTTCGGTCGCGTCAAGTTCACGGTGGAACCCGGCGAGCGTGGCTCGGGCATCATTTTCAACGATGAAGTCAAGGGCGGTAACATCCCTAAGGAATATATTCCGAGCGTTGAAAAGGGCATGCGCGAGACCGCAGCAACGGGGTCGCTCATCGGCTTCCCGATCATCGATTTTGTGATCACGCTTTATGACGGCGCTTATCATGACGTCGATTCGTCGGCGCTTGCGTTCGAAATTGCTGGTCGTGCTGCGATGCGTGAAGCCGCGCAAAAGGCGGGGATCACCTTGCTTGAGCCCGTGATGAAGGTCGAAGTCGTTACCCCAGAGGATTATCTGGGTGACGTTATCGGTGACATGAATTCACGTCGGGGCCAGATTCAGGGCACTGATACGCGCGGCAATGCGCAAACGGTTGAAGTTATGGTGCCGCTGGCCAACATGTTTGGATATGTGAATCAGCTTCGTTCGTTCACGCAAGGTCGGGCGCAATATTCGATGCATTTCTCGCATTATGACGAAGTGCCATCAAATGTTGCCGAAGAGGTGAAGGCAAAGCTAGCATAAGCTGAAATTTATCGCTAAGGGCGCGCCTTCGCACTTTTTGGGCGCGCTAAAAATTGATTTGAAAAGAAGGTAGATACGAAATGGCAAAGGCAAAGTTTGAGCGGACTAAACCGCACTGCAACATCGGCACCATCGGTCACGTTGACCATGGCAAAACATCGCTGACGGCAGCTATCACCAAGGTTCTTGCTGAAACCGGTGGCGCTACGTTCACCAGCTATGACAATATCGACAAGGCACCTGAAGAGCGCGCACGCGGTATCACGATTTCAACTGCACACGTTGAATATGAGACTGCCGATCGCCACTATGCCCACGTCGATTGCCCAGGCCATGCTGACTATGTGAAGAACATGATCACTGGCGCGGCGCAGATGGATGGCGGCATCCTCGTTGTGTCGGCAACTGACGGCCCAATGCCACAAACGCGCGAGCACATCCTGCTCGCTCGTCAGGTTGGCGTGCCTCAGCTTGTCGTGTTCATGAACAAGTGCGACCTGGTTGACGATGCCGAAATCCTTGAGCTTGTTGAAATGGAAATCCGCGAGCTTCTCTCGAAGTACGACTTTGATGGCGACAACATTCCTGTGATTCAGGGTTCGGCGACTTGTGCGCTCAATGACAGTGATCCAGTGCTTGGCCGTGAAGCCGTGCTTAAGTTGATGGCGGCAGTTGACTCGTTCATCCCGCAACCGGCGCGTCCGCTTGATTTGCCATTCCTGATGCCAATCGAAGACGTGTTCTCGATCTCGGGTCGCGGTACGGTTGTGACGGGCCGCGTTGAGCAGGGCATCGTGAAGGTTGGCGAAGAAGTTGAAATCGTTGGCCTCAAGGACACACGCAAGACGGTTGTGACTGGCGTTGAAATGTTCCGCAAGCTGCTCGATCAGGGCCAAGCTGGCGACAACATCGGCGCGCTGGTTCGCGGCGTTGGCCGTGAAGAAGTTGAGCGTGGTCAGGTTCTTTGCAAGCCCGGCTCGATCAAGCCACACACTGAATTCACCTCGGAAGTTTACGTATTGTCGAAGGAAGAAGGCGGCCGTCACACGCCATTCTTTGCGAACTATCGTCCGCAATTCTACTTCCGCACGACCGACGTAACCGGCGAAGTCGTTCTTCCTGAAGGCACCGAAATGGTGATGCCAGGCGATAACGTTCAGCTCGGTGTCAAACTCATCGCACCCATCGCGATGGAGCAGGGCCTGCGCTTCTCGATCCGTGAAGGTGGCCGTACGGTTGGTTCAGGGGTTGTGGCGAACGTCACTAAGTAATAAAGCAACGTGCAACGCCCGATCCTCAGCGATGAGAGTCGGGCGTTTGCTATTTATATAAGCCCCTTCACAAGAGGGGGCATGGCTCTTTCGCATCGG
The DNA here is from genome assembly GCA_046153565.1 of Sphingomonadaceae bacterium. Classification (GTDB taxonomy): domain Bacteria; phylum Pseudomonadota; class Alphaproteobacteria; order Sphingomonadales; family Sphingomonadaceae; genus Aquisediminimonas. The sequence goes on along the minus strand of JBJXDU010000057.1, from coordinate 14,280 downwards.
TAATGGACTATGGAAACGCAGAATATTCGTATTCGCCTCAAGGCTTTTGATCACCGCGTGCTCGACCAGGCAACTGGCGATATCGCAGACACAGCAAAGCGCACTGGCGCGCAAATCCGTGGCCCGATACCGTTGCCAACTCGTATCGAAAAGTTCTGCGTTAACCGCGGTCCGCACGTCGATAAGAAATCGCGTGAGCAGTTTGAAGTGCGTACGTACAAGCGTTTGCTCGACATTGTTCAGCCGACGCCGCAAACAGTCGACGCATTGATGAAATTAGACCTCGCTGCAGGGGTTGATGTTGAGATCAAACTCGCCTAGTGGCGACGCTCTTGATTTGACCGCCGTTGATTCGGCGGTCTGAATAAAGGGATACCGCCGGATTTATCCGGGCCTGCGTCCCCCGTTCAGTTTGCTAATTCTTAGCGGACGCCAGCCCGGACGGGGCGACTATCTACATTATGGGCTTCACGCACAGCAGAAATGGTTCTGCTGTGCCTCTGTTTGTTAAGGAGACTGATCATGCGTACTGGCGTGATCGCGAAGAAGATGGGCATGACTCGCCTGTTCAAGGATGATGGGCGTCACGTGCCCGTTACCATTCTTTCGCTTGAAGATTGCCAGGTTGTGTCCCAGCGTACCGAAGCGCGCGACGGCTATGTCGCGCTGCAACTCGGTGCCGGGACCGCCAAGGCCAAGAATTTGACGAAACCAGAGCGTGGCCATTTCGGCAAGGCCGAAGTTGAGCCAAAAGCGCAGATGGTTGAGTTTCGCGTTTCGGAAGATGCGCTGGTTGAAGTTGGCGCGACACTGTCCGCCGATCACTTCGTTGCCGGCCAGCTCGTTGACATTAGCGGCCATACGCAGGGCAAGGGATTTGCCGGCGGTATGAAGCGCTGGAACTTTGGTGGTCTGCGCGCGTCGCACGGCGTTTCGGTCTCGCACCGTTCGCTTGGTTCGACAGGACAGCGTCAGGATCCCGGCAAAGTGTTCAAGGGCAAGAAAATGGCCGGACATATGGGTGACAAGCAGCGTACCCAGCAAAATCTGGAAATCGTCTCGACCGATGTCGAGCGCGGCCTCCTATTCGTGAAGGGCTCGGTTCCCGGATCAAAGGGCACGTGGCTGATGGTCAAGGATGCGGTCAAGGTCGCACGCCATGCTGACGCACCTTATCCTGCCAGCATCAAATCAAGTGCAGCGCCGGTTGAAGCGCCTGCCGAAACCCCAGCAGATGTTGTTGAAACAACTGCAACAGAAACTCAGGAGGGCTGAACATGAAACTCACCGTTCAAACCCTCGACGCGAAAAAGTCTGGCGATATTGAGCTTGCTGATGACGTTTTCGGCCTAGAGCCGCGCGCCGATATCCTTCACCGCGTGGTGACATGGCAGCTTGAAAAGCGTCGCGGCACGGCTCGTCCAACGCGCGAACGTGCAGACGTCGCCCGCACTGGTAAGAAGTTCGGCAATCAAAAGGGCGGCGGTACCGCCCGTCACGGCAATCGTCGCGCGCCAAACTTCATCGGTGGTGGTAAGGCTCACGGCGCACGTCTCCGTGACTTCAACCCATCGCTCAACAAGAAGGTTCGCGCGCTGGGGCTGAAGATGGCTTTGTCATCAAAGGCGGCCGCTGGCCAGATTGTCGTCATGGACACTCTCGCGGTTGAAGCGGGCAAGACCAAGACTTTGGTCGCTAGTCTTGCCAAGCTTGGTTTTGGCAAGACCGCGCTCGTCATCGACGGCGATATGGTTGAAACCAGCTTCGCGCTCGCTTCGTCGAACCTTTACGGCATCAACGTGATGCCTGCGGTTGGCGCGAATGTGTATGACATTCTCAAGCACGAAACGCTGGTTCTGACCCGCGCGGCAGTCGAAAAGCTGGAGGCACGGTTCAATGGCTAAAAAATCCGAAAGCGCGATTGCGATCCGTCACTATGACGTGATCCGCGGCCCGCACATCACCGAAAAAGCAACGATGATGAGCGAAAATAACGCCGTCGTGTTCAAAGTGGCAAATGATGCAACCAAGCCTGAAATCAAGGCTGCGGTTGAGGCACTTTTCTCGGTCAAGGTCGAGAAGGTCAACACCATCGTCCAAAAGGGCAAGACCAAAAAGTGGAAGGGCAAGGAATATACCAAGTCCGACTTCAAAAAGGCAATCGTGCGTCTGGCTGAAGGCCAGTCAATCGATGTGACCACGGGAATTTAAGCCATGGCACTTAAGCATTATAACCCGACCAGCCCGGCACGCCGTGGCCTGATCCTCGTTGATCGGTCAAGCCTGCATAAGGGTGGCCCCATCAAGGCGCTAACCGAAGGCAAGCGCAAGACCGGTGGCCGTAATAATAAGGGCCATGTCACGTCACGCGGTATCGCTGGCGGTCACAAGCAGCGTTATCGTTTCATTGATTTCAAGCGTCGCAAGTGGGATGTTGAAGCCACCGTTGAGCGGCTTGAATATGATCCCAACCGCACCGCGTTCATTGCGCTCGTCAGCTATCCCGATGGTGAGCAGAATTATATCATCGCGCCACAGCGTCTGGCCCCCGGTGATAAGATCGTCGCTGGTAAAAAGACTGACGTTAAGCCCGGCAATGCGATGGAGCTTAGCCAAATGCCCGTCGGCACCATTGTCCACAATGTGGAAATGAAGCCCGGCAAGGGCGGCCAGATTGCGCGTTCGGCAGGCACTTATGTGCAGGTCGTTGGCCGTGATCGCGGTATGGTGATCGTTCGCCTTAATTCAGGCGAGCAGCGTTACATTCACGGCAATTGCATGGCGACCGTTGGTGCCGTGTCAAACCCTGATAATGCCAACACCAATTTGGCCAAGGCTGGCCGGAACCGGTGGAAGGGCATTCGTCCGCTGACACGCGGTGTGGCAAAGAACCCTGTCGATCACCCGCACGGCGGTGGTGAAGGCCGGACATCGGGTGGTCGCCATCCTGTGACACCGTGGGGCAAGCCAACCAAGGGTGCGCGCACTCGTTCGAACAAATCGACTGACAAGATGATCATCCGGTCACGTCACGCGAAGAAGAAGAGGTAATCATGGCTCGCTCCGTATGGAAAGGTCCCTTTGTTGACCTTCATCTGCTCAAGAAAGCAGAAACAGCCCAGGAAACAAGCAATCGTGCGCCGATTAAGACATGGTCGCGCCGCTCGACAATCCTGCCGCAATTCGTTGGCCTCGTGTTTAACGTCTACAACGGTCGCAAGTTCGTTCCCGTTTCGGTGAGCGAAGATATGGTTGGCATGAAGCTCGGTGAATTTGCGCCCACGCGTTACTTCCCCGGTCACGCTGCCGACAAGAAGGGCAAGCGCTAATGTCAAAGGCTGCAAATCCTCGCCGCGTTGCCGATAATGAGGCGCTTGCGGTCGGCACCACAATCCGTGGTTCGGCGCAGAAGCTCAACCTTGTGGCAGCGCTTATCCGTGGCCGCAAAGTAAGCGACGCGCTCAACATCCTGACCTTTTCGAAGCGCGGGATGGCCGTTGAGGCCCGCAAGATTCTGGCGTCAGCCATCGCGAACGCAGAAAACAACCATAATCTGGATGTTGACGCGCTTGTTGTTGCTGAAGCCAGTGTGGGCAAGTCGATCTCGATGAAGCGTTTCGCAACGCGCGCTCGCGGTCGTTCAAGCCAGATCGTCAAGCCATTTAGCAAGCTGCGCATCGTCGTTCGCGAAGTGCAAGAGGAAGCATAGACATGGGTCAAAAATCTAATCCAATCGGTCTGCGCCTCCAGATCAACCGTACATGGGACAGCCGTTGGTTCGCCGAAGGTCAGGATTATGGTCGGTTGCTGCTCGAAGATCTGAAGATCCGCAACTTCATCATCAAGAATATGGCGCAAGCCGCAATTTCGAAGGTGGTGATTGAGCGTCCTGCCAAATTGTGTCGGATTTCGATCTATGCGGCGCGCCCCGGTGTGATCATCGGGAAAAAGGGCGGCGATATCGAAAAGCTGCGCAAGACGATTGGCGCGATGACATCAAGCGACGTGTCGCTCAACATCGTCGAAATCCGCAAGCCAGAGGTTGACTCGCGGCTGGTGGCGCAGGGGATCGCTGATCAGCTTGAGCGTCGGATCGCATTCCGTCGCGCGATGAAACGTGCGGTGCAGTCTGCAATGCGTCTGGGCGCTGAGGGCATCCGGATCAATTGCGGCGGTCGTTTGGGCGGTGCTGAAATCGCGCGCACCGAATGGTACCGCGAAGGCCGCGTGCCGCTTCACACGCTGCGCGCCAATGTCGATTATGCCGAAGCGTCGGCACATACGGCTTACGGCGTGTGCGGTATCAAAGTGTGGATCTTCAAGGGCGAAATCCTTGGCCATGATCCAATGGCAACTGACCGGTTGATGCTAGAGGCGCAAACCTCCGGCGTCCGTCCAGCGCGTTAAGGGATAAAGACATGCTGCAACCGAAAAAAACCAAATTCCGCAAGGCGTTCAAGGGACGTATCCATGGCGATGCCAAGGGCGGGACTGATCTGAACTTTGGGTCTTATGGCCTGAAAGCAATGGAACCAGATCGTTTGACCGCGCGCCAGATTGAAGCGGCTCGTCGTGCGATTACGCGTCACATTCGCCGTCAGGGTCGTTTGTGGATCCGCGTATTCCCAGATGTGCCAGTCTCGGCAAAGCCCGCCGAAGTCCGCATGGGTAAGGGTAAGGGATCGCCTGAATATTGGGCAGCCCGCGTTAAGCCAGGCAAGATTTTATTTGAACTCGATGGTGTTCCAGGGCCTCTCGCCGCAGTCGCGTTTCAGCGCGCCGCGATGAAGCTGCCAATCAAGGTGAAGGTTGTTGCCCGCCTTGGTGACACATCGCACTTGGGAGCGCACTGATGACCAAGATTGCTGAACTTTCGGTCAAAACCGATGACGAGCTGGTGACCCAGCTTGGTGAACTCAAGCGCGAGCAGTTTAACTTGCGCTTTCAGGCCGCGACCAACCAGCTGGAAAAGCCGGCGCGCGTGCGTGTTGTCCGTCGCGATATTGCGCGGATCAAGACCCTCCAGACGGCGCGTGCCAACGCTCCGGCTGCGACGAAGTAAGGATTAGACCATGCCAAAGCGCGTGCTCACCGGCGTTGTCGTTTCAGACAAGACCGAAAAGACAGTGGTTGTGAAGGTCGAGCGGAAGGTGAAGCACCCTCTGTACGGCAAGATCATCCGTCGTTCGAAGAAATATCATGCCCATGATGAAGGCAATGTCTTCAAAGAAGGCGAAACCGTGCGGATCGAAGAATGCGCGCCGATTTCGAAGCTGAAGTCGTGGCGCGTGCTTGACAAGGCATCGGGTGTTCCCGTTGCTGCTCTTGAAACGGCAGCCGCTGCTGCTGTGGAGGCATAATCCATGATTCAAATGCAATCCAATTTGGAAGTCGCCGATAATTCGGGTGCCAAGCGCGTTCAGTGCATCAAGGTGCTCGGCGGATCGAAGCGTCGCTTTGCGAGCGTTGGCGATGTGATCGTCGTGTCGATCAAGGAAGCCGCTCCCCGTGGCAAAGTTAAGAAGGGCGACGTGCACCGCGCAGTCATCGTTCGCACGGCCAAGGATATTAATCGTCCCGATGGGTCGACAATCCGTTTTGATACGAACGCCGCAGTGCTCGTCAACAAGAATGAAGAGCCGATTGGCACGCGTATTTTTGGCCCCGTGGTTCGTGAGCTGCGTGCGAAAAACTATATGAAGATCATCAGCCTTGCGCCGGAGGTGCTGTAATGTCGTCTCTGAAAATCAAAAAGGGTGACAAGGTTGTTGTCCTGTCGGGCAAGGACAAGGGCATGCACGGCGAAGTCGTGATGTCGATGCCCAAGGACAGCAAGGTTGTTGTTTCGGGCGTGAACATTGCGACGCGCCACAAAAAGGCGACGCAGCAAAATCCGCAAGGCGGCCTTGAGCGTCGTGAAGCGCCGCTTCATGTCTCAAAGGTTGCTATCGAAGATCCAAAGACGGGCAAGCCAACGCGCGTCCGTTTTGAGACCCGCGACGGCAAGAAAGTCCGTGTTGCGGTCAAGTCCGGAGAAGTGATCAATGGCTGACGTTTACAAGGCCCGGATGCAGGCGCTTTACGACGATAAGATCGTCGCAGCGATGACTGAGAAGTTCGGCTACAAAAACCGTATGCAAGTCCCCAAGCTTGGCAAGATCGTCCTCAACATGGGCGTGGGCGAAGCGACGCAGGATAAGAAAAAGGTCGATATTGCGGTCGCCGAAATGGAATTGATTGCCGGCCAAAAGCCGGTTGTCACCAAGGCAAAGACGTCAATCGCCCAGTTCAAGCTGCGCGAAGGCATGCCGATTGGCTGCAAGGTCACGCTGCGCCGTGAGCGAATGTATGAATTCCTTGATCGCCTGATCACAATCGCGCTGCCGCGTGTTCGCGATTTTCGGGGGCTCAACCCCAAGTCGTTCGACGGTCGTGGCAATTATGCGATGGGCCTTAAGGAACAGCTGATTTTTCCCGAAATCAGCTATGACAAGATCGAAAAAATCCGCGGGATGGATGTGATTGTGACGACCACAGCCAATACCGACGAAGAAGCCCGCGAATTGCTTCGTTTGTTCGGCTTTCCTTTCCCAATCGAAGAAGCCCAAGAAAAGCAGGCGGCATAACCATGGCGAAACTGAGCTCAATCAACAAGAATGAGAAGCGCAAGAAGATGGTCAAGCAATATGCTGGCCGTTATGCGCGTCTTAAGGCAATTGCGAACGATGGCACCATTGATGATGGCGAGCGGATGATCGCGCGTCTTAAGATGGCTGAAATTCCGCGTAATGCGAACCCAACGCGGATTCGCAATCGTTGCGAACTCACCGGGCGTCCGCGCGCTTATTATCGCAAATTCCGTCTCTGCCGTATCATGCTGCGTGATCTTGCCAACAAAGGCTTGATCCCCGGCGTTACGAAGTCGAGCTGGTAAGGGTAACAGACTATGGCATTTACCGATCCACTGGGCGATATGCTCACCCGCATCCGCAATGGCCAACAGGCCAAGAAGGATAGCGTCATGACACCAGCGTCAAAGCTGCGTGCCCGCGTTCTCGACGTGCTTCAGCGCGAAGGCTACATCCGTGGCTATTCCGAAGAAGAACTTGCCGGGCATGGCGGCATTCGCATTGAGCTTAAATATTTCGAAGGGCAGCCTGCGATCAAGCATGTCGCCCGCGTGTCAAAGCCGGGCCGCCGCGTTTATTCGGGGAGCCAAGAGCTGCCCCGCGTGCGCAATGGCCTGGGCATCACCATCGTTTCAACGCCGCGCGGCGTTCTTTCTGACGCGGAAGCGCGTGAGCAGAATGTTGGCGGCGAAGTGCTAGCGGAGGTCTTCTAATGAGCCGCACAGGTAAAAAGCCAGTCGCATTCCCTGCGGGCGTGTCAGCGAGCATCGAAGGCGCGATCCTCTCGGTTAAAGGGCCGAAGGGCACGCTCACTTTGCCGATGCAGAGCGAAGTGATCTACACGCTTGAAGACGGCATGATCACTGTGACGCCGGCCAATGATACCAAGCGCGCGCGCGCCTTTTGGGGCATGCAGCGGACGATGATCCAAAACCTTGTCACTGGTGTTACCACTGGTTTCAGCAAGGTCCTGGAAATCACCGGCGTTGGTTACCGGGCCAATTCGCAGGGGCGCAACCTGAAGTTGCAACTCGGCTACAGCCATGATGTCGACGTCGCGGTGCCTGAAGGCATTGAAGTCAAGACGCCAGATCAGACCACGGTCGAAATCAGCGGCATGGACGCGCAAAAAGTTGGGCAGCTGGCCGCCGAAATCCGCCGCTGGCGCAAGCCGGAGCCTTACAAGGGCAAGGGCATCAAATATCGCGGCGAGTTCATCTTCCGCAAAGAAGGTAAGAAGAAGTAATGGCAAAGCTATCACTCTTTGCGAAACGGCGTCGCCGCGTTCGCACCGCACTATTCGCCAAGCGTGGGCTTCGTCCGCGTTTGACGATCCACCGGTCTGGCAAGCATATCTATGCCCAGGTTATCGACGACGAAGCGGGCCGCACGCTCGTCGCCGCGTCGAGCCTTGAAAAGGATGCGCGGGGCAGCACAGGCGCAACCGTTGATGCCGCAGCGGCGATTGGCAAGGTGATTGCCGAACGTGCGATTAAAGCGGGCGTGACCAAAGTCGTATTCGATCGCGGGGGCTTTTTGTTCCATGGGCGTGTGAAGGCGCTTGCAGATGGGGCCCGCGAAGGCGGATTGGAGTTTTAATAAATGGCTGATGAAACTGAAATTGTAGCCGGTGCAGCAGCCCCTGAAGGCGAAGCACGGTCACGTGGCCCACGCGGTGGACGCGGTGCCGGCCCTGGCGGCGGTGATCGTGGTCGTGGTGGTCGTGATGGCAATCGTGGTCGTCGTGATGACAAGCGCGGTGGCCCCGCCGAAGAGGCTGGCGAAGAGCTGATCGAGAAACTGGTTCACATCAACCGGGTTTCGAAAACAGTTAAGGGCGGTAAGCGCTTTGGCTTTGCCGCACTCGTGGTCGTTGGCGATGGCAAGGGCCGCGTCGGTTTTGGTAAAGGCAAGGCACGCGAAGTGCCTGAAGCGATCCAAAAGGGAACCGCCGCTGCCAAAAAGGCGATGGTGCGCGTACCTTTGAAGGAAGGCCGCACACTCCATCATGATGGCAAGGGCCATTTTGGTGCGGGTTTGGTGCAGGTTCGTTCGGCGCCTCCCGGCACCGGCATTATCGCCGGTGGCCCGATGCGCGCTATCTTCGAAAGCTTGGGCGTGGCAGACGTTGTGACCAAGTCAAACGGGACGTCGAACCCCTATAACATGATCCGGGCAACCTTTGAGGCGCTTGGTGAGCAAACTAGCCCGAAATCAGTGGCACAGCGCCGTGGCAAGAAAATCGCCGACCTTCTGGGTCGCGGTGGCGCTGCTCCGGTTGAAGCCGAAGCTGCTGCCGAAGCGGTTGTGGAGTAAGCGATATGGCCACTATCAAGATCAAGCAGACTGGTTCACCGATCCGCCGTGTGTCGACTCAGCGGTCAACGCTCATCGGGTTGAAGCTCAACAAAATGCACCGCGTTTCGGAACTAGAAGATAGTCCTGAAGTGCGCGGGATGATCCGCAAGGTTCGTCACATGGTTGAGGTGGTGGATTAATCGAAAAACCGCCTACCCTGAGTAGCCATTGAGCTTGTCGAAATGGCATATCGAAGGGTTGTCCTTCGATACGAGCCTTCGACTTCGCTCAGTCTCTACTCAGGATAAGCGGATTTGTTAACTGGCTCCGATTTCGGAGCAGCGCGAACAAAGCGAAAGCGAGTGCAAGACATGAAACTGAATGAAATCCGTGACAATGATGGTGCCCGTAAATCACGCATGCGCGTGGGCCGGGGCATTGGTTCGGGCAAGGGCAAGACATCGGGTCGCGGCCAAAAGGGCCAGACCAGCCGGTCTGGCGTTTCGATCAACGGCTTTGAAGGCGGTCAGATGCCGCTTCACATGCGCCTGCCAAAGCGTGGCTTTAACAACATATTCGCGCGCGATTGCGCTGAAGTGAATATTGGCGCGATCCAAAAGCTGATTGACGCTGGCACCGTGTTCGACGGCGTGGTCGATCATGCCGCGCTCAAGGCGGCTGGCCTCGCGCGCGGTGGCAAGGATGGCGTCCGCTTGCTTGGTAAGGGTACGCTCACGGCAAAGCTCAGCTTCCTCGTGGCCGGCGTGTCCGCAGGCGCCAAAGCAGCGGTAGAGGCGGCTGGCGGCAGTGTCGAAGTGATCCACGTTGTTCCTGCGGCTGAAAAGGCTGCTGCCAAAAAGAACACCGTCAAAATCCGCAAATAAGTTCGGTTCGGCGAGAATGATTGCGTCGGGGTTAGACAAGCGCCGGTGACACACTATATGAAGCGGCGGGGGTGCTAAATTGCATGTCCCGCCGTAGGTTTTTACAGTAAGGTCGTATCGTTCATGGCATCCACCGCTGATCAAATGAGTGCAGGCCTCTCGCTGCAAAATTTTGCACAGGCGACTGACCTTAAAAAGCGCATCTGGTTTACGATTGGCGCGCTGATCGTTTTTCGCTTGCTCAGCCATGTGCCACTGCCTGGGATTGATCCGATCGCGTTGCAAGCGCAGTTCAACACGACCAAGGGCGGCGTGCTTGATTTCTTCAACATGTTTTCGGGCGGCGCGCTCCAGCGGATGAGCCTCATCGCGCTTGGCGTGATGCCTTACATCACTGCCTCAATCGTTGTGCAGCTGGCAAGCTCGCTGTCGCCAACGCTTGCCGCGATCAAGAAAGAGGGCGAAAGCGGGCGCAAGAAGCTCAACCAATATACGCGGTACGGCACAGTTTGCCTCACTATCATGCAAGGCTATTTCATCTCGGTCGGGCTTGAGAATTGGGGTGCGGGCACGGGCCAATCGGCGGTTATTGAACCGGGAATCCTGTTCCGCGTTGCCTGCGTTATTGCATTGCTTGGCGGGACGATGTTCTTGATGTGGCTGGGTGAACAGATTACGACGCGCGGCATTGGCAATGGTATCTCGCTGATCATCATGGCGGGGATCGTTTCGCAGCTTCCCGTGGCGCTGATCAATCTGTTTGAAGGCGGACGCACGGGAACGATGGGGCCATATTTGATTGCGGGCGTGCCCTTACTTGTGATTGGCCTTGTTGCTTTCATTTGCTTCATGGAGCGGGCGCAGCGGCGCGTGTTGATCCAATATCCAAAGCGCCAGACCGCGCGCGGCATGCAGCAGTCGGACAAGAGCTTCCTGCCGCTCAAGATCAACACCGCTAACGTTATTCCGCCGATCTTTGCCTCGTCACTGTTGCTAATGCCGCTGACGATCGTGCAGTTTGCGGGCAAACAAGCGCAGGGCGAAAGCTGGTGGGGTGATCTGGTCATCACGGTCACCAGCACGCTGCAACATGGATCGCCGCTTTATATGGCGCTCTATGCAGCGGGGATTATCTTCTTCTGCTTTTTCTACACGGCGGTGGTATTCAACCCCGAGGAAACAGCGGACAATCTGAAGCGTCATGGTGGCTTCATCCCTGGCATTCGTCCCGGCAAGAATACTGAAATCTATCTCGATTATGTGCTGACGCGGATTACGGTGCTGGGGGCGGCCTATCTGACCTTTATCTGTTTGGTGCCTGAATATCTCGTCGCGGCGGCGGGCATCCCCTTCTATCTGGGCGGCACTAGCCTCCTCATTGTGGTGAACGTAACGATTGACACAGTGACACAAATTCAAAGCCATTTGCTCGCGCACCAATATGGCGATTTGATCAAGAAAGCTAAGCTAAAGGGCGGAAAGGCTAGATAGGCCACGCCATAATGTCGGTAGGGGGACGGATGCCAATAAACATCATTCTGCTGGGGCCTCCGGGCGCGGGCAAAGGCACACAGGCTGCGCGGCTGGTCGCCGATCATCACATGGTGCAATTGTCGACAGGCGATATCCTGCGCGCCGCAGTCAAAGCGGGCACCGAGATTGGCAAAATGGCCGATGAGATTATGAAGGCCGGCAAGCTTTTTCCCGATGAGCTAATGGCTGACATTCTGGGCGAGCATCTCGATGGGCTCAGCGCTGATGTTGGCGTGATCTTTGATGGCTATCCCCGCACCGCGCGGCAAGCCGAATTGCTTGATAACCTCATGGCGGAACGGGGCAGGACGCTCACTCATGTCATTGAGTTAGTCGTTGACGAAGAGGCTTTGGTTGAACGGATCACTGGGCGTTACACGTGCGCCGCGTGCAATGCGGGTTATCATGACAAGTTCAATCAGCCCAAAGTGGCGGGCGTTTGCGACACATGTGGCGGCACTGAATTCAAGCGCCGCGCCGATGATAATGAGGAATCAGTGCGCACGCGCATGGCCGAATATCGTGGTAAGACAGCGCCAATCCTGCCCATCTATGATGAGCGCGGGCTCGTGCACCGGATCGACGGCATGGCCGATATTGCAGTCGTGAGCGCGGCGATTGAAGCGATAGTCTCGGCAAGCGCCTAGCGCTGATGTCTGAACCGACTTTCGTTCACACAATAAGCTGCTATTGATTAACTCCTGAGAACGGCTGCGATTCGACAGCTGACACATCAGAAGGGCCGCGCCAATCCAATCCTTGAAGAGGGGGAAGTGCCATGGCCGTTTCCGATCACGTCGATCTCAATACTTTTGTCGAAGGCGTCAAAAAGCGTAATCCGGGCCAGCCCGAATTCGTCCAAGCGGTGACCGAAGTCGCCGAGGACATTTACGATTTCATGGCCGACAAGGAACAATATCATAAGGCGCAAATCCTGCGCCGGATTGCCGAACCCGATCGTGTCATTTCGTTCCGCGTCTGCTGGCAGGATGATGCCGGCAATATCCGCGTTCAGCGCGGCTGGCGCGTCCAGAATAATAATGCAATTGGCCCCTATAAGGGCGGCATCCGCTTTCACCCATCGGTCACCGAAAGCGTGCTCAAATTCCTTGCCTTTGAACAGACCTTCAAAAATGCGCTGACAGGCCTGCCGATGGGCGGCGGCAAAGGCGGATCAAATTTCAACCCCAAGGGCAAGAGCGACGGCGAAGTGATGCGCTTCTGCCAATCGCTGATGACCGAGCTTTATCGCCATATCGGCGCAGATGTTGATGTGCCAGCAGGCGACATTGGCGTGGGCGGGCGCGAAATTGGCTATATGTTTGGCCAATATAAGCGGATCACCAATGAGTTTACGGGCGTGCTGACGGGCAAGGGCCTTGAATATGGTGGGTCGCTGATCCGCACCGAGGCGACGGGCTACGGCGCGACTTATTTCCTCCAGAATATGCTGGCGACCAAAGGCGATGCGCTTGAGGGCAAGACTGCGGTCATTAGCGGATCAGGCAATGTTGCGACGCATGCTGCCGAAAAGGTCACGCAGCTCGGCGGCAAAGTGCTGACACTCAGCGATAGTGCGGGCTTCATCCACGACCCTGACGGTATCAACCAGGAAAAGATCGACTGGGTCAAAGATCTCAAAAACAAGCGCCGTGGCCGCATTTCGGAATATTGCGACGAATTTAAGGGCGCTAGCTACGTGCCGGGCAAAACGCCGTGGGGCGTCCCCTGCGACGTGGCGCTGCCGTGCGCAACGCAGAACGAGTTGCTAGGTGCGGACGCCGAAATGCTGATTAAAAATGGCTGCATGGCGGTATCCGAAGGCGCGAATATGCCAACCGATCTTGACGGCGTGCATGTCTTCAAAAAGGCTAAAATCCTCTTCGCGCCGGGCAAAGCCGCCAACGCTGGCGGTGTTGCGGTGTCAGGCCTTGAAATGAGTCAGAATTCGGCGCGCATTTCGTGGAAGGAAGAGGAACTGCAAAAGCTGCTGCTCGACATTATGGCGGGCATCCACAGCCGCTGCCTTGAATATGGCACCGACAAAGATGGCCACTGCGATTATGTGAAGGGCGCAAATATTGCGGGCTTCAAAAAGGTTGCGGATGCGATGCTCGCTTACGGGGTGGTGTAGCGGGGAGGGGTGTAGGAGAAATCGGTTCGGTCGCGCTTGACATTGATCTTATTGTTCTATATTTGTTCTCACGTAGCTGGGAATAGGGGATAGTGAGAATGTTGACGAATGGCGAGATTGAGACATTGTTTCCGCAAGCACCGCGCATCCACCTCGATCGCTTTGCGGCGGTGCACGCGGGTCTGTTCGCGGCGTTTGGGATGCTGTTGTCGCTGTTTCGGCTACACTTTTTCCTCGCGCAGATTGGGCACGAATCGCGCGGGCTAAGCGTTGAACGGGAAGCGCTGGGTTACAGTGCCAAGCGCTTGATGCAGGTGTAGCCGCGCCGATTTCCAACCGAAGGTGCGGCCTTACCCTTTGCCGGGCGGCCCGAGGCGCTGGCAAACCATGTCTATGCGGGGCGCAATGGCAATGGCGCGGAAGCCAGCGGCGACGGATATCGCTTTCGGGGGCGCGGCTATATGCAACTCACCGGACGCGGCGGCTACCGCGCAGTTGGCGCGCTCTGCGGCCTGCCGCTTGAAGACAATCCAGATCTCGCCGCGCATCCCGACCATGCGCTCCGCGTCGCGCTCGGTTTCTGGCAATGGAAACGCGCCAACCCGCTCTGCGACCACGGAGACTTCGCCGCTGTCACGAGGCTCGTTAACGGCGGCACGACCGGCTGGGACGACCGTTTAGCTTGGCTTGAGCGTGTGCGGCGAGTGGTGCCGGGGGTGATTGAGCGGGTAGCAGTGTGAGGGTGGTCGTTTTGGGGGTATCGACAAGAATTCGGACATCTTGCCCCCAATTCGCAACATTA
>JBJXDU010000056.1:0-18599 GCA_046153565.1 Sphingomonadaceae bacterium | reverse complement strand
CAATTACCGAATCATAAGCGGCGGTGGCGGCATAGGCTTTGGCAGCGAGTCTGCGCCGCTGCTCAATCGACGTGGTGCCACCCGCCACCATCGCATAATCGGCTGGATCGGTAACAATCGCAACGCTCGCATGATTTTTGGCGGCTGAGCGGATCATGCTCGGCCCGCCAATGTCGATATTCTCGATGATCTCGTCGCGGTCGGCACCCCGCGCCACGGTCGCGGCGAAGGGATAGAGATTAACGACCACAAGATCGATAGCGCTAATATCGTGCGCCGTCATCGCGGCCAGATGATCAGGATTGTCGCGCACGGCGAGCAAGCCACCGTGGACCTTGGGATGGAGCGTTTTCACCCGCCCATCCATCATTTCAGGGAAACCTGTGAGATCATCAATATCGCGAACGGGGAGGCCCGCATCGCGCAGCGCCTTGGCAGTGCCGCCGGTCGATACGAGCTCAACGCCACGTGCCGCAAGCGCAGTGCCGAGCTCGATAAGCCCGCTTTTGTCCGACACCGAGAGGAGGGCACGGCGAATCGTAACGTCTGTCATCATTATCCTTTGAATTACCCGGCGCGCTTGAACGCCCAGCCGATGGTGGCACCGCCCGGCGGCACTTCACCGAGCACGACGAGCTGCGTTGACGAATGAACCCGGCCTTCGCCGTCAATCCACAAACTCTCATCAATCTGGAGCGCACCGCCACGCGCGCGGAATTGCCACAGCGCACCGCCATCAATCCGCAGCAGCGCGCCCATCGAATCGGCGGTCGGTGTCGGTTCAACATCGGGTCCAAGATGAAAGCGGATCGCGAAGGGGAAGGTGGCGCGTTTGCGCTTCTTTTCAGCAGGCAAAAGCACATCCTCACCGCGAATCTCGCGGCCATCGGCTGACATGTTGATCGTGCGGCGGTGGGTGAGGCCGAAACGTTTGGCATAGCCGTCATGCGTTGCTTCGATCCGGCTGCTGCCTTCATTTTCCTGCCGGTCAAGCGCGACTTCGGTCACACCTTTGCCCAGCGTCCCATCGGCATGGATTGCGGTTGAATTGCTGTCGGCAATGATCAGCGTCGAATGCGCGGCGGTGGTGCGCAATCCTTCGGCAAGTGAAGCGGGCAAATGGATGCCGCCCGCATTGGCGCCGCCGCAATTGATGACCAGCCGGTGGACGCCGTCAGACACTTCGAACGCGAGCGTCGAAGCGCACCCCCCGCCCATCACGCGGCTGACCGGCGGCGGGGCTGCATCGACAACCATCACTGTTTGATCAGCTGCTAAGCGGTGATAGCCCCAGTCGCGGGGTTGCCGCAGGGGGCGGGCGCGAATTTGGCTACCTGCAATGATCGCTTCAACCGTGCCGGCTGGCGCAGGCGCGCTGCCCTGCCAGCTCGATAGGCCGCCATCGCCAAGCGTCACCGCCAGCAAAGCAGGCACTGCGCGCATGAGGGCATCAATCAGAAAGCCAGGCGGCATGATCTGCCGCGCATCATAAACGTTGCGCAGCATCGACAGCAGAATAACCAACTCGGCTTGATTGTGCGGGGTGCGGCAGATAATGCCGCCGTCGCTGCCAATGCCGCTGACCAGTGCTTTGGCAAGGCCCGCTTCGCCAAAGGCTTGGCGCGGTTTGCCGCCCGCAATCAACAAGCCAGCGGCGACAATGCCAATCCACGCGCTGATCCTTTGTAAACCGAACACCGCGCGATCAGCCGTTTGATCTAGGTGCCGTGCCCCCCGCGCGAGGGCATTGAGCACGCTAGACCGGTAAACCAGGTCTTGGCTCGACAATATTAGCGGGGCATGTGCTGCCAGATTGAGGATGCGCTGTCCCCACAAGTCTGACCGCCATGCCGGTTCGGTCACCTTCTCACCGTGCGCGGCAAGCCATTTGCGCATGATAGCCTCAGCGACCGGCGCTGCCTGAGCGCGCGGCGCAGCGGCATCCAGATTACGGAGCCAAACGAAGCTGTGGACATGATCGCTAAAGCCGCGTGACCAATTGGTTTCTGTAAAACTAAGGTCAGCAATCGCGACGCGCTCGCCGCGCCAGTGTAGCGCCCCATCGAGCAGCGCGCTGCCAAGGGCCTTGTCGCCTGCAAACGCATCTTTTGGGACGGCGAGCAGTTTGAGCGGATGGCGTCCGCGCAGCCGCAGCCCGTGAAGCGGCGTGCGCCATGTCAACCGGTAGAATTGATTGGCGATCCGTTCGCTCAGTGACAGTCCGACGTCGTTACGCACTTTTACCAGACGCTTGCCCTCAACGATCGTCTGGCCTTCTGCAATTGCCGGATCGGTATCATCGTCGGTCGCTACGGTGACCAATTTAGCCTCTTAGCCGTTGAATATTCGCGGCATAGGCACTCGGGCCGCCTGCAAATGTGGCGGTGCCCGCTACCAGAACATCTGCGCCAGCGGCAATTATCTGCGCCGCATTGTTGTGGCCAATGCCGCCATCAACCTGCAAATGAATGGCTTTGCCGCTTTTCTCGATCATCTTGGCAATGGCTTCGATTTTGCGCAACTGGCTGTCGATAAAGCTCTGACCACCAAAACCGGGATTGACACTCATCACGAGCACGAGGTCAATCTCCTCAAGGATATAGTCAAGCATCTTGGCGGGCGTTGCAGGATTGAGCGAAACGCCTGCCTGCTTGCCCAGCGCTTTGATCCGTTGGACGGTGCGGTGGAGGTGCGGGCCTGCCTCTTGATGAATGGTGATGATATCTGATCCGGCTTCAGCAAAAGCATCAAGCATGGGATCAACCGGCGTGATCATCAAATGCACATCGAGCGGCTTGGCAGTATGTGGGCGCAGTGCTTTCACAACCATCGGCCCGATTGTGATGTTGGGAACGAAATGCCCGTCCATAACATCGACATGGATCCAATCGGCACCCGCTTCATCAATCGCGCGTACTTCTTCGCCAAGGCGCGCAAAGTCAGCTGACAATATTGAGGGAGCGATCAAGATGGAATGGGACATGCTCAGGTCGTCCTAGACCGCGAATCGGCTACCGGCAAGACAGTTCAGGCCCGCGTAAAACGAGCAATGAAAAAGCCGTCAGCATGATTGTGTGGCAGCACGCGCACCCAGCCGTCACTATGGGGCGTAATCCCGGCGATAAGTTCTTGCGACGTAACCGGATTTATCACGAGACCGGCACCGCGTGCAGCGGCGATATGCGCTTCGCCTTCTTCGGGCTCAAGCGAGCATGTCGCGTAAATCAGCGTGCCACTAGGTTCAAGCCAGTCGGCAATGCGGGCGATCATCGCGGCTTGTATTGCCGCCATTTCGGCAATGTCTTTGGGCCGCACGCGGTAAAGCACATCCGGATGACGCGCGAAAATGCCCGTCGAACTGCACGGCGCGTCAAGCAGGATGGCGGCAACGGGCTGTGGCGGCGACCATGTCATCACATCGGCCTGAACAATTTTGGCCGTTAGGCTAGTCCGCGTCAGATTATCGTCCAACCGCACCAGCCGCGCCCGGTCCGAATCGATTGCGGTTACATCCCATCCGGCGGCCGCCAACTGCATCGTCTTCCCGCCAGGGGCGGCACAAAGATCAAGCACCGCGCGACCGTCGCCCGCACCCAGCAACCGCGCGGGCAGAGAGGCCGCAATGTTTTGTACCCACCATTCGCCTTGATCATAACCAGCCAGATCATGAATCGCCGTACCGCGATCAAGCCTGACATGGCCTGATGCAAGCGACGTACCGCTCAGGCGCTTGGCCCATGCGTCCGTGCTGGCGGGGTCTTTGAGTGTCACATCAACCGGCGGTGGTGCCGCGATGGCGTGTTGTGCCTGCTCGATCATCGCGTCACCCCACGCACCGTGCCAGCGCGCGAGCACCACGTCGGGCAATGTCGGCAGCGCAGGCAGCGTTTCACCCTTGCGCAACAATGTACCCAAAACGCCGTGCACCAAACGCCGCGGTCCGCCGTCAACAAGGGGCAGTGCGGTTGCGACAGCGGCATGTTCAGGCGTGCCAAGCACGAGCACCTGCGCCAGCGCCAAGCGGATAACCGAGCGCGCTTTGGCATCATCGGCAAGGCGATTACGCGTCGCGCCGTCGATCATCGCATCAATATCAGTCAGCCAGCGCAGCGTTTCAGCGGCAATTGCACGCGCCAACGCCCGATCGGCGGGCCGGTCAATGCCGTGCGTGGCGGCATTCAAGGCTGCTTCAAGCGGCAGCCCGCGCCTCAGCACTGCATCGAGAAGTTTTAGCGCTGCGAGGCGCGGTGCCATACCGGTAACATCTGTCATTGATGCGCCGTAGCGACCTAAGTCGCTCTTGTCGAAGGCCTGCCAAACGGCGATAAGTTGGTCATGAACAAAGATCGCCCTTCGCACATCAAAGCGCCCGCTTATCTGACACCAAGCCCGCCTGTGCCTGAACCAGCGCCCTTGGCGGAGCCGCCCGCGGAAACAGGCGGACCAAAAGGGCTGGAGCCTATTCGCTACGGTGATTGGGAAAATAACGGAATCGCGTGGGATTTTTAGTATCAACGGACTGTTAAACCATTGCTGTTATCGCCCGATCAGCAATTTTAATGGGTGATCGCGATGGATGTTGAATTGAGTGGCGAGCTTGCACGGTTGGTGCAGGCCGGGACGGTTAGAGACAATGACATTAACCGCCTGCGTGAGCTTGTCTGGGCCGACGATGTGCTCGCGCCGACCACCATTGATTCGCTGTTCATGCTGCTCAAGCGCTGCGAAATTGATTCGCCCGTCTGGACTGATTTCTTTGTCGAAGCGGTTGAGCATTATCTGCTGCATCAGGTCGCGCCCCACGGGTTGCTAAAAGACGGCGGCGCTGAATGGCTTCGCGACCGGATTGCGCCGCAAGGCCGCATCAAAACGCGCTGTGAGCTCGAACTGCTCGTTACTGTCATCGAAAATGCCGAAAATGGCTCGGACCGGTTGCGGATGTTTGCCCTTTCGGAGCTTGAAACAACGATCATGACCGGTGAAGGGCCAACGCGTCGCGGCGCGGGGGTTCGCGAAGGCTGCGTTGATGAAGCCGAATCAGTATTGTTGCGTCGACTGATCATGGGGAATGGCGAAGAGGCCGTCATCGTCAGCAGCACTGACGCTGATCTGTTGTTCCGGATAAAGAGCCAGACGGCACGAAGCATCAACACGCCAAGCTGGAAGCCGCTATTCATCCAAGCTGTTGGAAATCATTTGATGACGCATAGCGACTATCTGCCGCTTTCGGTTGAAGAGGCGCGTCGGTTAATCTTTGAGATTGAACAACAATCGCCCGACTTGTTCAGCTTTCTCACCCGCACGTTGCCAATCGATATGATCGGCCGCGGCACGATTGTTGAGGCCTTCAAGTCGCTGTTTCCCGTCACGCATGATCCGTTTGCCAAGACGCTTGCGGTCGAATCAGCACAACAGTTCAGCAGCGAAGCCGCTGGTTGGCTCAAGCAGCAATTTGCGATCGATCCGCAAACTGACGAGTTTGAAAAGGCGCTCCTCACTTATATTGTCGAGGAAACCGGTAATATGCCAGCGATGCTAGCAGGATTGCGCCGTCACGGCTAAGCTTCAGCGGTCAAGGGGCGTGATAACAGGGCGCTGACGACATGTTGAACGTCTGCGTCGCCCGACAGCAAGTCGCACACCGCGTCGACAACGGGCATGTCTACGCCGCAGGCGCGCGCTGCGGCTTGCAAGACGGTCGCTGTGAACGCGCCTTCGGCAATCGTCGTGGTGTTGTTGAGCAGGGTCGCAGCGCTGCGGCCTTCACCAAGGCCAACCCCTAGCGAGAAGTTTCGGGAGGCGCGTGACGAGCAGGTCAGCACAAGATCACCCAACCCTGATAGGCCCCCGAGCGTCTCAGCCGCTGCGCCTTTGCAAAGGCCAAAGCGCGTCATCTCAGCAAAGCCACGCGCAATCAAAGCGGCGGCGGCATTGCTACCCAGACCACGCCCCGCAACCACGCCGCAGGCAATAGCGAGCACATTTTTGACCGCGCCGCCTATTTCTGCACCAGTCACGTCGGCTGACACATAGGGCCGAAAATGCGGGCGCGCGATTCGCAGCGCAAGCGCACGCGCGAGCGCGCTATCTTCGCAGGCTAGCGTAACGGCGGTTGGCAGGCCCGCTGCCACTTCATGGGCAAAGGTTGGCCCGCTCAACACCGCAATCGGCGCGTCGGGGCACATAGTGCGGGCGACCTCGGACATAAATTTTTGTGAACCGGCTTCAATCCCCTTGGCACATAGAATAAGCGGACGGACGCCAACGGACATAGCCGCAAGCGTCGCCCGGACATGCTGCGCAGGTGTGACGATCAATAGCAGATCGCACGCGCGCAAATCCGCGAGGTTGCTTGTGGCTTCGATGAGCGGAGAGAGCATGACCCGGGCTAGGAACAGGGGATTTTCATGGTCATGGTTGATTGCGTCGACAACTGCCGTCTCGCGCGCCCAGAGCAACACGTCTTCACCGCCGCTTGCGCAGACTTGCGCTAATGCGGTTCCCCACGCGCCCCCGCCAACAACGCCAATCTTCATGCCTTCACGCCCGCCCCGCGCGCCTTTTCGGCATGGGGGTCAAGCGGCCAGCGCGGCCGTGCCTCACAATCGAGGCTGTCGGTTAACCCCGCCGCAAATCGTTCGGCCCCCGCCCACGCAATCATCGCTGCATTATCGGTGCACAGCCATAACGGCGGCGCGACAAAACCAAGATGATGCTTTGCCGCCAGTGCTTCGAGCGCGGCGCGGATTTGCAAATTAGCCGCAACACCGCCCGCAACGACCAAGCTCTTCACGTCGTCACACGCCTCAATCGCGCGCGCGGTGCGGTCAATCAGGCAATCGATCACCGCTTGCTGAAACGAAGCCGCAATGTCGTCGGTTGCGTGGATGCCGGCATCGCGCGCGCGCAACACCGCGCTTTTCAAACCGGCAAAGGAAAAATGCGGCTCGGCGCTACCCATCAGCGGACGGGGGAGAGGGACAGCGCTTTTGTCCCCGCGCGCAGCCGCGGCCTCAACCGCAGGCCCGCCGGGAAAGCCAAGGCCAAGCAGCTTTGCCGATTTATCAAATGCCTCGCCCGCCGCATCATCAATCGTTGTTGCCAATCGCCGATAACTGCCGACCCCTTTGACTTCGAGCAACTGGCAGTGACCGCCAGAAACGAGCAGCAGCAAATAGGGAAAAGCGAGCGTCGGATCGGACAAGCGAGGGGACAGTGCATGCCCTTCCAAATGGTTGACCGCAATCAGTGGCTTTCCGCTGGCATGGGCGAGCGCTTTTGCCGTGACGAGCCCAACCATGACGCCGCCAATAAGGCCGGGGCCTGCCGTCGCCGCAATCGCGTCCATGTCGGTCAAGTGCAGGCCAGCATCCGCGAGGGCGGCTTCAACCAAGGGCACTAACACCTCAACATGCGCGCGCGCCGCATTTTCAGGCACGACGCCGCCAAAAGGCCGGTGCACGGACTCTTGCCCGGCCAGCCTGTGCGACAATATCCGTCGATCACTGCTGACAATCGATGCCGCTGTTTCATCGCAGCTTGATTCAATGCCAAGGATTAACACCATGGCTCTTCCCTCTAGCTGCAACCCGCGCTAGCACAACCGCCAAGATGACAATGGTAAGTGACACAATCCGTCTCGGCACGCGCGCATCGCCGCTTGCCATGGCGCAAGCACATATGGTTGAAGCCGCGCTGGTGGCCGCGCACCCCGGGCTGACAGTCGAGATCATGCCCGTCGTGGCCAGCGGCGACCGCATCCTGGATCGGGCGCTTGCCGATGTTGGCGGAAAGGCGCTGTGGACCAAGGAACTCGATGTTTCGCTGCGCGCTGGTGACATTGATATCGCTGTCCATTCGATGAAAGACGTTGAAACGCTGCGGCCGCCCGAGCTCAGCATTGCCGCCATGTTGCCCCGTGCTGACGTGCGTGACCGGTTGATCGGCTGTACCTCGGTTGCGTTGTTGCCTGACGGTGCGCGTGTAGGCACCAGTGCGCCGCGCCGAACCGCGCAATTGCTGCGGCTCCGCCCCGACCTTAAGATCACCTTGTTTCGCGGTAATGTCGCAACGCGGCTTGCGAAGCTTGACGCTGGGGAGGCAGACGCGACGCTGCTGGCGGCGGCCGGGCTTGACCGGCTCGGGCTGGGCGATATTGGTTCGGCGGTGGATATTGACACTATGCTGCCTGCCCCGTCGCAAGGCGCTGTTGGCATCGAAACGCTGACGTACCGGAGCACGGTTAGGGCGCTTGTTGACGCTATTGGCGACCGAAATACATATGATTGTGTTGTGGCGGAGCGCTCGTTGCTGGCAGCTTTATCGGCCGATTGCCGGTCACCGGTGGCCGCCCTTGCGGTGCGCGAAGGCGACATGATCTGGCTCCGCGCAGAGATTTACAGTGTTGACGGTGCTCAATCGGAACAGGGCGAAGCGCGCTTTGCGATCGGTGACGTTGCTTCGGCAGCAGCCCTTGGTGCCGCGATGCTGGCGCGTGCGGCGACTTCTGTGCGCGCTGCATTTGGATGAAGTCACTCTTAGTCCTGCGGCCTGAACCCGGCGCGTGTGAGACGGTGGCGCGCGCTCAGGCCATCGGCCTTGATGTGTCGCATTGCCCCCTTTTTACTATTCAGCAGGTCAAATGGGACGTGCCCGAACCCGATCACTATTTTGGGCTATTGCTGACCAGCGCCAATGCAGTGCGCTTTGGCGGCACGGGGTTGGCTGCGCTGCGTTTCATGCCTGTTTTTGCCGTGGGCGAAGCCACTGCGACCGCCGCGCGCGAGGCTGGCTTTGAGTCAGTGGTTGCGGGAGACGGCGATGTTGCACGGTTGCTCGCGCGTATTGCCACCCTCGGGCCGCAGCGCTTGCTTCATTTGGCGGGGGAAGATTTTCGGTCGGTCGATGTGTCAGGAATTGAGATTGATCGGCGCACCGTTTATTCGGCACATGCGCTACCCTTGCCGGATCCGTTGCCCTCGTTGCTCGCTCAGTCGCCGGTGGTGATGGTCCATTCGCCGCGCGCAGCCGCTCGTTTTGCGGCGCTGTGTGACGAAGCGCAGGTTGACCGCTCGACAATTGCGCTCGCCGCAATTAGCGACCAAGCGGCGCGCGCCGCTGGTGATGGATGGGAAGCGCTTGCGATTGCGGCCAAACCGCGCGATGAAGCGCTGATTGAGATCGCAGAGGCCCTTTGCAATGCAGGATGACAAAAGTGCGTTCAAAGTCGATTCGATTGGTATAGCGGCACCACCGCCATCACCGCGACCGCACCGATTTCGAAACATGCTGATATTGTTGGCACTCGCGTTCGTGGTTGGCCTGATTGCGATGGCGTGGACGGTTAGCCAATGGGGCGACGCACGTTCCTTGTTGATCGCCGATGCGTCTGCGCCGCCGGAACCGCGTGTTGCGGATCAACCGATAGTCGTCGCGCCGCCCGCGCCTGTCGTTACGCTACCGGCGGCACCTGCTGGCGATATTGAAGACCGCATTGCCGCGCTAGATTCGCGGCTTGCGCGGATTGACCGGGGGGCGTCACTGGCATCGCAAAATGCGCTGCGCGCTGAACGTTTGCTGATTGCCTTTGCCGCGCGCCGTGCCATCGACCGGGGCATTGCACTTGGCTATCTTGAAGGGCAACTGACGTCACACTTTGCCGACAGCGAACCGCGCGCCGTGAACGTAATCATCGCCGCGTCGCGAGATTCCGCAACATTATTGCGATTAAGCACCGATCTCGAAGCGCTTAAGCCGCGCCTGATTGGCGGTGCACAAGCCGACGATTGGTGGAGCAACATCGAGCAAATAGTGGGTAGTTTAGTGGTGGTGCGTCAAGCAGGCACGCGTTCGTCCACGCCCATTGATCGCTTTGCGCATGCATCATCAATGGTCGCTGCCGGGCGCGTTGACGTGGCCGTTGAGGATGTGGCGCAAATGCCGGGCAGTGCGAGCGCGGCGGATTGGATCGCGCGGGCACGCCGCTATATCGATACAAATCGTGCGCTGGATTTGCTTGAAGCGGCTGCCCTTGCTGAAACACCTGCGCCGCCCGCGCCTGCGGCCGTCCCGGCAGCACCGCCTTCTGGGGACACGTTCTAGAGCATGATGGCATTAAGTTGACCCGTCCACCCCGAGCGAAGTCGAGGGGCTTCGTCGAGCGCAGTCGAGACTATTCTCGGCTGCGCTCGAAGGCATGTCTCTACTTCGCTCGACAGAGACGGACATGGATTGAATCCGTCAAATGTCATCATGATCTAAATCACTGGCTAAATCACCGGTGTCTTATAGTGATGCCACGCAAAAATCGCTGCGCAACCCCGGTGTGGCCGCCACGCCTCTGCAATATCGCGCACCTGCTTTTCGCTGGGACGGTCGTTTAGCTGCATGATATTGCCAACATCAATTTGCACTGCCAGATCACCGGCAGGCCAGATATCGGGGCGGCCTTCGGCGAAGAGCAGATAGATTTCGGCGGACCAACGGCCAATGCCCTTAACCTTGGTGAGCAACGCGATTGCCTCTTCGTCATCGGTCGGCAGCGCATCGAAAACGAGTTCGCCACTGCTGACCAGTTCGGCCAAGCTGCGCGCATAGCCTTGCTTTTGGCGCGATAGGCCGCACCCGCGCAAATCATCAAACGAGGATTGGATGACGGCCTGCGGATCATCGATAGTGCCAAGATGCGCCTCCAGCTTGGCCCAAACCGCATCGGCGGCTTTGAAACTTACCTGCTGGCCGACAATTGTTCGCAGCAGCGTTTGATAGCCGCGCGGGCGGATACGTGGTTCGGGATAGCCAACCTGTGCAATCGCCTTGGTAAAGCGGGGTTCGATCACGCCCAACGCGTCAAGCCCATCGCGAATTTGGTCGGCGGATAATCCCATTGTGTCTTTCCTTGATTGGCGTTAGCGCGCGTGCACCGTGCTAGACCACTATGTGAGGGATTAAAAATGGCGAATTTGATTGTCGTGCAGCGTGATGGAACCGAAAAAACTCTGGCAGCGCAAAAAGGCCTGTCGGTTATGGAAATCATTCGCGATGGCGGCGTCGACGAATTGCTCGCTTTGTGCGGCGGATGCTGTTCATGCGCGACGTGCCATGTTCACGTCGATCCCGCCTTTGCCGATATGATCAATCCAATGAGCGAAGATGAAAATGATTTGCTCGACAGCTCGGATCACCGTGACGCGACATCACGTTTGTCGTGCCAAATCCAGTTTACCGAAGCGCTTGATGGGTTGCGGGTCACGATTTCAAAGGAAGACTAAACGCACGCAACAACCTGCTCGATCACACCAAAGATCGGATGATGCTTGTCATCATTCATCCAGATGCGGACGCGGTCTCCCGCTTTGAGGAAGGGCGTTTTGGGCGTACCTGTGTTGATGGTTTCGACGGTGCGCAGCTCGGCAAGGCAGCTATAGCCGACCCCGCCTTCGCTGATTGCTGTGCCCGGGCCGCCGTCGCTGCCGCGATTGGACACGGTTCCTGATCCGATGATCGTCCCGGCGCTAAGGGTGCGCGTCTTTGCCGCGTGCGCGATCAGCTGTCCGAAATCGAAGGTCATATCGATACCGGCATCGGCGCGACCCAGCGGCATGTCATTGAGATCAACACAGAGCGGACCATGTAGCTTGCCACCGTCCCAGCGGCTGCCTAGCGCGTCAGGCGTAACGAATACGGGTGAGAAGCTGCTGGCAGGCTTTGACTGGAAAAAGCCAAATCCCTTGGCGAGTTCATCGGGGATGAGACCGCGCAGGGATACATCGTTGGTGAGGCCAATCAAACGGATGCACGCGCGGGCTTCGTCGGCGCTGACACCTTGCGGCACATCGCCTGTGACCACGACGACCTCTGCCTCCATGTCACATCCCCAAGCCTCATCCCCGAGCGGAATGGCATCGCGGGGGCCAAGGAAGCCGTCCGATCCGCCCTGATAGATGAGGGGATCGTGCCAGAAACTGTCGGGCATGTCGCTTCCCCGCGCTTGGCGGACAAGCGCTACATGGTTCACATAGGCTGATCCATCGGCCCATTGATAAGCGCGCGGCAAGGGAGAAGCGGCGTCACGCTCGTGAAAGCGTTCGCGCGGTATCACGCCGTGATTGAGGTCAGTCGCCAATAATTCAAGCTTGGGTGCCAGCAAGTCCCAATTGTCGAGCACATCGCGCAATGTGGTCGCAATATGGCCCGCATAAGCGAACCAGGCCAAATCGTCGCTGACGACAACCAGTCGCCCGTCGCGGCCGCCCTTTAGTGACGCCAGTTTCATAGATGGTCCTTTCTTTTGCCTCTCAAGCTCGTCGCATAGCATGCCGTGAACCCGCCGCCTGCGCAACCAGCTTGACCTCCATAGCATTGCGTGTTGGATAGTCGTCATAAGATGAACAGGGGGGCGCAGATGCAGCGCACAGTGAAGCAGTTGGTGGTAAGCTCAGCCTTGGTCGCTGCGTCGCTTCTACTCGGGTCGGCCACGTGCCAATCAAATAAGAGTCCAGAGGAAGGTGCCGGTCAGGGCGCCAGCTGGGAACAGGGGCGCAGCGCGACGTGGGAATTGTCGCAGCAAAAGCGGTTAGCGAGCGCGCTTTTGTCACTCAAGCCGCAGCGGCCCGGGGTCATCGACGCTTATCTTGTCGTCGTCGGGTTAGATGCTGATCCGGTCTTTGGTCGCGAAGCCGCCGAAGCCGCAAAGGTCTTGGCGCGGCGTTATGATGCGGTGGGGCGCACGATATTGCTTTCGGCAGGATCGCCGACGGCCCCCAATGGGTCACCAGCGTTTCTCGCGGCATCGCTGGCGGCAGTGGCGGCCAAGATGAACCTGAAGGAGGATGCGCTGGTCCTCTACACAACCAGCCACGGTGGCCATGATGTTGGCCTTGCTTACCGCGACGGGGAGAATGGCTATGGCCTGATCGCGCCTCAGCGCATGGCTGCTTTGCTGGCGGAACTCAAGATTGAGCGGCGACTCGTGATGATATCGGCATGCTATTCGGGGCAGTTTGTCGGTGCGCTGGCGCATCCCGATACGGCGATCGTCACCGCAGCTGATGATGATCGCACCTCATTTGGCTGCGCGCCCGGCAATGATTGGACTTACTTTGGCGACGCGCTGATCAACAATGAGCTGCGCAAACGACAGCCGTTTGAGAAGGCCGCAGCAGCAGCGACTGCACTCATTAGTTCATGGGAATTCGCCGAAGGCCTCACGCCATCAAAGCCGCGCTTGTTCATTGGTGAGAGCGCGAGACTATGGCTCGCAAAGCTTGAGGCGCGGATTCCGCCCGGCACGACGCCCAAGGTCGGGCGGCCCGCGTTGGAGTCGAGCAAGGTGCCTTAACGCTCCACGTGCAACCAATCGGCATGGCGGGGCGCGGTCTTGGTCTCGTTCCATTCCGCAAGCATTAGCGGCGCGACGCGGTTGAGTTCGGCATATTGTTCAGGCGTGCCGATGTTGCATGCAAGCTCAAGCCGGTGGCCATTGGGATCAAAGAAATAGATTGACCGGAATATGCCGTGGAACGTCGGCCCGAGAACATCGACGCCCTGCGCCTCGATATGCGCCTTGGCCGCAAGCAAAGTGTCGATGTCGGCGACTTCGAACGCCAGATGCTGCACCCATGCGGGTGTTTGCAGATCGCGGCTCATTTCGGGTTGATTGGGTAATTCAAAGAAGGCGAGCACATTGCCGCCACCGCAATCGAGGAAGATGTGCATATAAGGATCATAGTCACCAGTAGATGGCACATGATCTTCGGCAAAAGCGTTGGTGTAAGTCATGCCCAGCACGCGTTCATACCAATCGACCGTCACCTTGGCGTCCTTGCAGCGATAGGCGACATGGTGGATGCGGGCCAGAGAAAAGGGCGGGGCGGCGAAGGGGGGGCTCATGCCGCCACCTCCAGCACACCGCGCGCGACTTGATCGCGTTCGATGCTTTCGAACAGCGCCTTGAAATTGCCCTCACCAAAGCCCTCATCGCCCTTGCGCTGGATGAACTCGAAAAAGACCGGGCCAATCTGCGGTTGTGCGAAAATCTGGAGCAGCAGGCGTGGCGAATCGCCCTCTGTGGTGCCGTCGAGCAGGATGCCGCGTGCCTGCAATTCGCCGACGGGTTCGCCGTGTCCCGCCAAACGTTCACCGAGCATCGCATAATAAGTGGCAGGTGGGGGTGCCATCAACGGCACACAATGCGCGCGCAGACGGTCAAGACAAGTGATCAAATCGTCGCAGATAAACGCAATATGCTGGATCCCCTCGCCATTATAATCGCGCAGAAATTCCTCAATCTGACCGCCGCCCGCTTTGCCCTCTTCATTCAGCGGAATACGGATTTTGCCGTCAGGCGCGGTCATCGCTTTTGACGTGAGACCAGTATATTCACCCTTAATGTCAAAATAGCGGATTTCGCGGAAGTTGAAGATCCGCTCATACCAACCCGCCCAGTAAGCCATCCGCCCGCCGTAAACATTGTGCGTCAGATGATCGATCAGTGCGAACCCAGCGCCCACCGGATGGCGATCAACGCCGTCGAGATAGACAAAATCAATGTCATAAATCGACAGGTCATCACCGTACCGATCAACCAGATAGATAAGCGCACCCCCAATGCCACGGATTGCGGGGATGCGCAGCTCCATCATGCCGGTGCGGCTTTCAACTGGCTCGGCCCCGCGTTCAATCGCTGCCGCATAAGCGGCCTGCGCATTTTTGACGCGAAACGCCATGCCGCACGCTGATGGACCATGCTCGGCAGCGAAATAGGCAGCATGGCTGCGTGGCTCATAATTGGCGATCAGATTGATTGCGCCCTGCCGCCAGAGATCGACATCTTTCGAGCGGTGATGCGCAATGCGCGTGAAGCCCATTGCCGTGAACACTGGTTCAAGCACGCCCTTGGCAGGCGCGCAAAATTCGATGAACTCGAACCCATCAAGGCCGATTGGATTTTCGAACAAGTCACTCACCCTGCGACTCCGTAAAAATAGTTTCAATTGAAACTAAATAGGTCTATTGTCCACGCTATGTCAACGCTTCAGCTTGATCAATTCATCCCCTACCGCCTGTCGGTAGCCTCAAACGCTGTCAGCACGCGGATCGCGCAAAGTTACCGGAAACGCTTCGGGCTCAAGATTGCCGAGTGGCGGTTGATTGCGATCTTGGCCGAAGCAAGCACGCTAACGCCGCTTGCGCTCGGCGAGGCGACCCGAATGGACAAGATCGCGGTAAGCCGCGCCGCAGCCGCCTTGATCGATCGCGGACTGATCGATGCTAGCGACAATCCGGATGACGGTCGCTCGCACAAATTGTCGCTAACCGACGATGGACGATCACTATACGCCGAAATCGCCCCCATGGCGCTTGCAATGGAGGCGGAGCTGTTGGCCGGATTCACCAGCCAAGACCGCCAATCGCTAAGCAGCTTGTTGCGCCGGATCGAGATTGCCGCACAAACGGCTTGACGTTCGCGTCAAGATTGGGCTTTCGTCCGGTCAGCTCACCAACAGGATGAACGCCATGACGCTCGATAGCCTCTCCCGCACCGCCTATACCGATGATCATGAAGCCTTTCGCGACACTGTTCGCCAATTTGTAGCCAAAGAGGTCAATCCCCATGTTGCGGCGTGGGATGAAGCTGGTCTGGTTCCCAAATCGCTCTGGCCCAGAGCGGGTGAACTCGGCTTGCTATGCCCGACGGTGCCTGAAGAATTTGGCGGGCTTGGCCTCGATTTTGGTTATAACGCCATCATCGACGAAGAATTTGGCTATGGCACTGACGTGGCCACCGGGTTTTCGCTGCAATCGGATATCGTTGCCAATTATCTGATTGTCTATGGCTCGCCCGAGCAAAAAGCAGAGTGGCTTCCCAAAATGGTCTCGGGCGAAATCGTGACCGCCATTGCGATGACTGAACCCGGCACAGGTTCGGATTTGCAGGCACTGCGCACCACAGCGAAGAAAGATGGCAACCATTATGTGATCAATGGTGCGAAGACTTACATCACGAATGGCCAGAATGCCGATCTGATCCTCGTCTGCTGCAAGACTGACACTGATATTCAGCCTGCGTGGAAAGGGGTTTCGATCATCCTGGTCGAAGCTGACCGCGCTGGATTTTCGCGCGGGCGCAATCTTGATAAGGTGGGCCTCGACGCCGCTGATACGTCTGAGCTTTTCTTTGAAGATGTTCGCGTGCCGATGACCAATTGCCTGGGTGAGGAAGGCAAGGGCTTTATCTATTTGATGAGCGAACTTCCCCAGGAACGCTTGTCGATTGCGGTCAGCGCGCAAGCGGCATCGCAAAAGGCGTTTGATGAAACGGTTGCGTTCGTCAAAGAGCGCAAGGCCTTTGGTCAGGCTGTGATCGATTTCCAGAATACGCGCTTCGTTCTCGCTGATCTCAAGACCAAGCTACAAGTCGGCTGGGCCCATCTTGATTGGGCAATTGCGCGGCATCTCAAACGAGAATTGACCGCTGAAGAAGCGTCCGCCGCAAAATTGTGGCACACTGAATTGCAGGGCGAGATTGTTGATAAATGCCTGCAATTGCACGGTGGTGCTGGGTATATGAATGAATATCCCATCGCCCGCCAATGGCGCGGCGCGCGGGTCACGCGGATATTCGGTGGCACCAGCGAAATCATGAAAGAGTTGATCGGGCGCAAACTATAGGGCATGCGCCCGCGATGCGCAGAGGACCACAACCACGCGTCGCCGAAGGCGGCAAGCCACGATTTTGGGGCAAGCATGCGGTCTATGCCGCGCTTGATAACCCGAACCGCATCGTTCGCAAAATCTGGGGCACGCGTGAGGCGCTGGGCGAAATCGTCTTGCCGCCCGGGGTGCCGGTTACCTTTGCCGAAGTGACCGACATGGCCAAATTGGTTGCGAAGGATTCACCGCATCAAGGCATTGTGATCGAGGTTGAGCCCCTCGAGGATATCTGGATCGGCGATTTGCTGGCGGCGGGGGAGGGCGACCACCGTCCCCTGCTGGTGCTTGATCAGGTTACTGATCCGCACAATGTCGGCGCGATCCTGCGGTCGGCCGCCGCGTTTAACGCGCTCGGCATTGTGACGCAGGATCGGCATGCCCCGCCGGAAACCGGCGTTCTCGCGCGGGCGGCGTCGGGTGCGCTAGAGACGGTACCATGGGTGCGCGTTGTCAATCTGGCGCGGACGCTTGACGAGATTGGCGACGCGGGCTTTTGGCGGATTGGCCTCAAAGGCGATACCGACCGGACGCTGGGCGAGGCGATTGGCGCGGTCAAGGTCGCGCTGGTGCTGGGCTCCGAAGGCGAAGGTATGCGCCAGAATACCGAAGCGCACTGCGATGAGCTTGCGCGGCTGCCTATTTCTGATCTGGTTGAAAGTCTGAATGTGTCGAACGCAGCGGCAATCGCGCTTTATGCGGCGGTCACAAGCCGTGACCGCTGACCGCTGCGATCTGATCGTCATCCAGCCCGAGCAAGCGTTTCAGCACAGCCTTCGTATCCGCGCCCAATATCGGTGGCGCGCTGCCCGCGTCGGGGGGTGAGTCGGACAATCGCAGCGGACTGGCAATGCCTGGCCTGCCGCCTGCGTCGGTCACAAGCGAGCGAAAGATCGCTTGTGGGTCGGCGAGCGCCTGATCAATCCGGTTGATCGGGCCGTGGGGGATACCGGCGTCGGTGAGCGCAGCCACCCAGTCGGCGGTGGTGCGCGTTGCCATATGATAAGCGATATCGGGGATCAGCGCAGTGCGGTTGGCAATCCGCGCGCTGTTGGTCGCAAAAAGCGGATCGTCACCCCAGTCTGCTTTGCCAATGAGTGCGCCGAACCGGGCAAATTGCGCATCGTTTCCCACCGCCAGGATCAAATGCCCGTCAAGCGTTGCAAAGGCCTGATACGGCACGACATTCATATGCGCATTGCCCATCAGAACCGGCGGTTGCCCTGACACCAGATAGTTGAGCGCTTGATTGGCGAGCGTTGAAACACCAACGTCAAACATCGCAATATCAATATATTGGCCGCGTCCCGTCGCGTGGCGCTGGTTGAGCGCCGCAAGCACCGCGATGGCGGCGTGCAACCCGGTCATCACGTCGGCATAAGCCACGCCCGATTTCTGAGGGCCAGTCGCGGGATCGCCCGTTACGCTCATCATTCCTGACATGCCCTGAATCATAAAATCATAGCCCGGAAGGGCTGCGCGCGGGCCATCCTGCCCAAAACCGGTTACCGAACAATATATGAGGCGCGGATTGGCTCCCTTCAGGCTTTCATAATCAAGGCCATATTTGGCAAGGCCGCCCAGTTTGAAATTTTCCACCAGTACGTCGGATTGGGCCGCAAGCGCACGGATCACATCCTGACCTGCCACCGTAGTGATATCGATCGCCACGCTCTGCTTGTTGCGGTTGCATGACAGGTAATAAGCCGACAGCGCTTCATCGCCCTCTCCGTGCCACGGCGGCCCCCAAGCCCGAGTGTCATCGCCTTTGCCGGGCTGTTCTATCTTGATGACCTCCGCGCCCAAGTCGCCGAGCATTTGCGTTGCCCACGGGCCAGCGAGCACGCGCGAGAGATCGAGGATGCGGATGTTTGAGAGGGCTTTGGTCA
>JBJXDU010000055.1:0-22687 GCA_046153565.1 Sphingomonadaceae bacterium | reverse complement strand
GCCGCGCAGGGACTTTTTGCCCTCTCCGCTTTGCTGGGATTGGTCGTTTTCACGAGCGCCGCCAAAGCTAACCGGCGCTGTGCGGGGGCACTTTACCACTCCCCACCGACCAAAACGATCTGATGCGACCAGTTATCATGGCGTCTGGTGGTTCATGACGCCACCCCCCAAGACCTGCACCGCGCCCACCCCCGGCCACAACCGGGGCATCGCCTGAGCCTCTCGACTCAGGTCTCCTGCATCACTCATTTGGTTTGTTATGTCAAGAACAAAATAAGATCATGGTGATATTTGTCCTGCAAATGCCAGTTTTTGGTTCGCGCGGAGGCGCTAAGTGGCGCCACTCACTATTGTCGGTTGCGCGCACATGTCGCTTTGCAGCTACCGTAAACATAGATTAACCATTAATCGCTATCATCACATGATCCACAACCAAGCGGGGGCAGAGCATGGCACAGAGATTGGGTTTTTTCACGCAACTGATGCGTGATCTTGAGGCACCGATTGAAGTGCGGCGGTTTGGCACAGGCTGGTTTTCTGGCTTCTTTGCGGTGCTGATGGCGGTGGTGGCGCTCGGCATGGTGGCCGCGCTGCGTTGGCCAGATTTGTTTGCCTTCCCCGAAATTGCGGACATCCGGTCGTGGAGCGGGCTGCGGCCGCTGGTTCATCTTACATTGCTCGGTTCATACGCCCTCGCGCTGCTCAGCTTGATGTTGCGACCGCGCAAGGTGCTTGGCTTTACCGCGCTTGGCATCGGAATTGCGGCGGCCTTGCTCGGCGGGGCCAATGTGCAGCCCCGCGAGGCAGAGACGTTTGGCATTTTCTTTGGGCTTGATTTCTTCATCGTCAACCTCGTGGTGACTGGCTTCATGTTTGCGCCGATTGAGCGCCTTGCGCCGCACCGCCCCGAACAACGTTTGTTCCGCACCGAATGGCGCGAAGATCTCTTCTATTTTCTCGTCAGTTCGATGATGGTGCAGGCGTCAACCTTCCTCGCGCTCGCGCCGTCAACGGTCATCAATGCGCAGACGAGCGATTGGGACTGGTTCCGCAGCAGCGTCGCCAGCATGCCGTGGCTGCTCCAGCTGGCGCTGATTTTCTTCCTCACTGACTTAGTCCAATATTGGTTCCACCGTCTGTTTCACCAAATTCCCTTCCTCTGGGGGTTTCACGCCGTGCATCATTCGACCAAAGCGATGGACTGGCTTGCCGGCGGGCGAATGCACTTCTTTGAAATTGTGGCACTACGCGGAGTCACCTCGTTGCCGCTTTTGACCTTCGGCTTCAGCCCCTCGGCAATGCAGGCCTATGTGCTGTTCGTTTATGTTCACTCGTCACTGGTGCATGCCAATCTGCGCGGCGATTTTGACCGGCTCGGCCACTGGTTCGCGACCCCGCGCTTCCACCACTGGCATCACGGGCTTGAGGAGGAAGCGATTGACGTCAACTTCGCGATCCATTTCCCCTGGATCGATAAGCTATTTGGCACATTCCATCTGCCCGAGGGGCGCTGGCCCAAAGATTACGGCGTGCCCGAAGCGGTGCCGCCGGGCTTTGTCGCGCAGTTCATCTATCCGTTCGTGCGCAAACAACCGAGCGCGCATGGTCAGGGTTAGTGTCGGATCATATTAGGATGCCCTACTCAGGATAGGCGGATTAGGCTAACTTCATCACATCTAATACCACCACATCAGCCCCGCACTGAGCGGCGTCCACATCCCCGTCCGCACACCTGCCGCCGCCAATGCGTCACTGGTCCAGACGTTGCAGGTGGTGAGGGCGCTATAGTGGCCGCGCGCTTCGTAGAAGATGTCGGTCGCATCATAGCCAGCGATCGCGACCGGATGGCCATCGCTACCGCGGCGGATGCTGGTACGGATGAAGCGGATGAGCCGCACATAGGCTACGGGCGTCAGCCGGATGCGGCGCGGATCAACCAGTTCGTCAGGGGAAGTCAGATGATCGACATGGACGAGCGTTCGCCCGCTGCCGACGAGCGCTGATACAGCCGTGCCCGGCCGCAGATCAGCAAGGCTGGGCGTGTTCAGATAGAAATCGCGGTCTCCCCACCCAAACAGCAAATAATTGCCCGCCGCGCGCGGATCGGGCAAGTCGGTGGGGCGGACGATCAAACTCAAATCCTCACCCGCCGCCGATACGGGCAATACCAAGCCAGTATGATAGCCGTTTGAGACGATATAGATGGTAATGCCCTCTGGCGGTGCCTGCCAATCGGCGTTGCGCGGGATCAGCGATCCGATCAGCGCCGCACCACAATAAAGCAAAAGCAGCGCGCCAAGCGCCACGCCCATCCTGCGCACTAAAGCGCCGATGGTCACGGGCGCGCCGCTGCGCCAAGATCGTCTTTGAGCCGCTCAATTTGGTGCATTTGTTCGTGCAACACCGTCACGATGCCAACGGCACCATCGCCCAAGATTTTCCGATAGATGAAGTGCCGTTCATACCGGCAAACGAAGCCACTGACCCCATATTCGGCTGGAATAGAGCGCCAGGGAAATGCGCGAGCGGTGATCGCATCGAAACGAGCGAACATTCCGCGAATGTAAAGCTCTGCCTGTGCCTCACCCCACCTTTCGCGCGTGTAAACATAGATTTCGTCGATCCGGTCGCCAGCGGCGCGCTGGACCCGAACGGCGCTCATGTGTTTTGGCGTGCCTGATTACGGACAATCAGTTCATCCGCACTTAGCGCCACATAGCTGTTATCGGGCGCAGCGAAGGCCAGCATCAGCTCAGCCTTCAGGCGATCAAACCCCTCACGCTCGGTGCGCTCCTTGTCGCGGCGAATGAGATCACGCACATATTCGTTGACATTTTCGTAAGCGCCAGTTTCGCCGACATTAGCGGTTACAAAGTCGCCGAGCGAACCACTGAGGCGGACATTTAGCGTCATTTGTCTCGACACGCTCAGAACTCCCATTGTTGTGTCCACAATATGGGGAACATTCACTACGCGCGCAACTGCGTGCGCGCGCTAATCTGTGTCGCCACTGCCAAAAGGCTGGATGCCCCACGAGGATTCGAACCTCGATAAACGGAATCAGAATCCGGTATCTTACCATTAGATGATGGGGCAGCAGGCCGGATTGCCAGTTAGAAGCACGCGCATTGCGTGTCAACGGCGGCAATCTTGCGAGGGCTGGCTAATATTGCTAATGCTGTGCCCAAGTACCGGCGGGATACCCCGAACCGGAGAATAGAAAAGACTTACGGGCATGGCATCGATTTCCGCCACCCCGCCGCCATCGCCCCGCAAGGCGGGCGGCCCTGTTTCAGCCGCGCGCACCCGCGCTCGCTTCCCCATGCGCAAATCTTATGCAGCGCTTGACCTGGGTACCAATAATTGCCGGATGCTGATCGCGCGGCCTGATGGCGATGGCTTTTTCATCATTGATGCTTTTTCGCGGATAGTGCGGCTTGGTGAAGGGCTGGGTGCGAGCGGGCGGCTGAGCGAGGTGGCGATGGACCGCGCGGTGGCTGCCCTCTCGATTTGCGCGGAAAAGCTCAAGCGCCGAGGAGTTCACCTTGCCCGGTCAGTCGCGACCGAGGCGTGCCGCCGCGCCGCCAACGGCCCTGAATTTGTCGCGCGCGTCTTCGCAGAAACCGGCATCAAGCTAGACGTGATCAGCGCGGAGGAAGAAGCGCGGCTGGCGGTCATGGGCTGCCACAAATTGCTTGAAGACGGCAGCGGGCCCGCGCTCGTTTTTGACATAGGCGGCGGATCGACCGAACTGATCGTGGTTGATACGAGCGCATCCGAGCCGCGCACACTCGATTGGTTAAGCGTGCCATGGGGCGTCGTCTCGCTTGCAGAATGCGAAGCGGTTGAGGAACCAAGCCTTGAGGCGCGGCTAGCCGCATATGCACGGATGCGTGACCGGGTGTTGACAAGCTTTGCCGGTTTCGCCGCGCGGCAGGATAAGCGCGCTGACGGCCTCAGGTTACTCGGCACCAGCGGCACTGTGACGACGCTCGCGAGCGTCTACCTGCAATTGCCAAGCTATGACCGCAAACAGATTGACGGCTTGCTGGTACCAAGCGAGGCGATGCGCGCGATCAGCGCGCGGCTATCGCATATGTCGGTGGTCGAACGCGCGACGCTCCCCTGCATTGGCAATGAGCGTGCCGACCTTGTCGTTGCGGGCTGTGCCATCCTTGATGCGATCCTCGACATCTGGCCTGCCGAACGCGTCGGCATTGCCGACCGCGGCATTCGTGAAGGCATATTGCGCCAATTGATGCAATCGGGCGCGGGCCAATGAGCCGCGGCGGATCAGGCGGGCATACCCGTGTCAAAACCGCGCGCGGGCGCACCACATCGTCAAACCGCTGGCTCGAACGCCAATTGAACGACCCCTATGTCAAGCGCGCCCATGCCGAAGGATATCGCAGCCGCGCGGCGTATAAGCTGATCGAGCTCGACGTGAAGTTCGGTTTCTTGAAAGGCGTCAAACGCGTCGTCGATCTGGGCATTGCCCCTGGCGGCTGGGCGCAAGTGGTGGGCAAGCAATGCCCGGGCGCGAAAATCGTCGGGATCGATTTGCTCCCCGTTGATCCGATTGAGGGCGTTGATATCGTCCAGATGGATTTCATGGATGATGCTGCGCCGGTCTGGTTGATGGATCACTTAAGTGGCGCGCCTGATATTGTGCTATCGGATATGGCGGCCAATACAGTAGGCCATCCGCAAACCGACCATCTGCGCACGATGGCGCTGGTCGAAGCCGCTGTTGATTTTGCGATAACCGTGCTGCGCCCCGGCGGCACGTTCGTGGCCAAATCGCTCGCCGGCGGCGGCGATAGCGCGCTTGTGGCGATCCTCAAGGGCAATTTCACCAGCGTCAAACATGCCAAACCCCCCGCGAGCCGCAAGGGATCGTCCGAATGGTATGTGATTGCGATGGGGTTTAAAGGGAGTCAGTCAAACGGCTGATTGATTTTGGCGAAGCGAGTATTTGTTATGCGCGTTCCAAACCATCCTAGACCCATATTCGACCACATTTGCACACCGTGATCGTTCTCAGAAATCCGCTGACGAGGAGTGCGGCCCTTCGACTGGCTGGCAAGCCAGCCGCTCAGGATAAACTGCCCTCTGGCGGCGTTGCTTGTCGGTTACGATGCTACTGCATCGCGCCTAGCCCCAACGCCGCGCGCAAAGGTTCGAGCGGCTCGCGGTAATTCTCCCACTGGGTGAGGCCATCGCGGAAGATTGGTTGCCGGACTTGTTCAGCACTCGGCGTGCGGACGCTGCGCTTGCTTTTGTGAAACTCGACACAAGCAGGTTCAAACGCAAGGCCGCAATAGTCAAGGATGCGCCGCACGCTGCCGTCAAGATCATCAATCACGTCTTCATGCTGAACGCGGAGCACGCGGCCCGGCAACACGCTATCCCAATGCGCCATCAGCTCCACATAAGTGCGATAGTAACGCGCAATATCGTCAAAGCTGTAGGCAAACTCTTGGCCCTGCGCGAAGAGCTGCTTCACGTTGCTAAAGCAGCACGCCATTGGCTCGCGCCGTGCATCGATGATTTTCGCATTCGGCAGGA
The DNA here is from genome assembly GCA_046153565.1 of Sphingomonadaceae bacterium. Taxonomy (GTDB): domain Bacteria; phylum Pseudomonadota; class Alphaproteobacteria; order Sphingomonadales; family Sphingomonadaceae; genus Aquisediminimonas. The sequence continues at coordinate 17,119 of JBJXDU010000055.1, read as the reverse complement.
TCAAGTGGATAAGGCCAATGTGGCGGAAATTATTGGGCATTTTATCAATGAAGAAGCGCTTGTTCGTCCGGTAGACGCGCGTATCGGCCAAGTAGCGCGCGCCAAAGGCGGCGGCATCACCGCGCGTCAGATCGGCCAGAACACCGGGGTAACGCGGCGTGTCAAAATCCATTTCGCGGCCCTGCAATTCGTGCACAATCGCCTGAATATCGGGGAGCTCCTGCGTGCCTTCGACTTGTGAATGCGAGGCGAGGATTTGTTCGATCAAGGTCGATCCGGCACGCGGCAGGCCGACGATGAAAATCGGGTCGGCGGCGGGATCTCCCCACCCCGCCCGGCTAGCGAAAAAAGCGGGGGTGCAGGTTTTGATTTGTTCTGCCGTATTGGTTTCAAGCACGGCGGGGGCATAGCCGCTTTCAGCGCGTTTCAGCGCGTTGCCGCGTTCATAATAGACCCATGACTCCGCATAATCACGCTTGTCTTCATACGCTTTGCCAAGCGCGAAGCAGAGATGATAACGGTCAACACTCAGGGTGGTGGGGGCCGCTTCGGCGGCGCGCATCGCGTCGATTTCGGCGGGTTCGAAGCGGTAGGTTTTGAGGTTGGCAAGGCTCCAATAGGCATCACCAAAATCTGGCCGGGCGGCGGCAGCGGCGCGGTAAGCGTTGATCGCTGCGGGCACGTCGCCGACAGTTTTGAGCGCATGGCCAAGCCAAAGATGGATGTCGCTCGCGCCCGGGATGACGGTGAGCATCTGGCGGTAAAGCGCAATTGCCGCTGGATGATCGCCCAGATGAACCGCGACGGTCGCTTGCAATGTGCGATAATCGAGATTGTCTGCGTCATGCGCGATTAGCTGGTCAACCTCGGTTTTTGCGGCCACATATTTGTGGCGGCGGATCAGGCAATCGGCATATTCATAGCGCGCACGGTGATGGTCGGGTGCGATTTCGAGCATCGCCGCGAATAATGTTTCGGCATCATCAAGCACATCATGCGCCACGCCGATTTTGGCGAGCAACCGCATCGCTTCGGGATCATCGCCCGCGCGGAGCAGATAGGCGCGGATTATTGCTTCGGCGGGCCCCAAATCGCCATCGGAAAACAGCGCATTGGCGGTGACGATTTCGGGTGCGAGCGTTTTGAGCGTCGCGGTATGGGTCGCGGCGGTGGCGGCGTTGGTCGCATCGCCGGTCATCTTGTAGAGGCCCTCAAGCATCCGCCAGCTCATTGGCAGCGCGGGGTTGATATTGACCGCACGGAGCAGCGCCTCAATCGCTAGCGACGCGTCTTTGCGCGCGACATAGCAGAGCCCGCGCTCTTCATGCAGGCGGCTGAACTGCGGGTGATGCGCCGCAAGCTGGTCAAGCATCGCCATAGCCTCATCAATCCGCAGCAAATGGCGCAGGCTGTGCGCGGCGCTTAGCAGGACATCGCGGTTTTCGGGATAATCCTGAACAAGTGCCAGGGCGTGGGCAAGCGCGGTATCGTGATCGCCGCCCCGTTGCCACGCGCGCAGCTTCGCTATCTGTGTTTCAAGGTCGGTGCCGTGCGCCGTATCGGTTAGTGAGTTCATGTCATGACCAAAAATAGGCGGATGTTGCCATCCGCCTATCGTTTCACCTACCCAAAGGCGAGTCGCTTAATAGTCAAAGCCAACCTTCAACCCGAACGTGCGCGGACGCACGGGCGCTTCGGCGCGAATGAATTGGCCCGATGACGTGAAGGTGCTGGCATTGGTGTTGGTCAAGTTGGTGCTATACAGCTCAGCCCGCCATCTTTCGCCACTGATGCCAATTGAGGCGTCAACCGTCGTATAAGCCGGGATGCGATAGCGCAGGGCAGCGGTGCGCGGAATAAGCACTCCCTCACCCGATGCAGCCCCAGCGAGAAGGTTAAACTGGAAGCCAGTATAATTGGCACCAACTTGCACAAATGGCTTCACCGAACCAGCGTCCCAATCATAACGAATGCGCCCGCTGCCATGGAAGTTGGGCGACAAAGCGAGCGGGCCACCGATACGACCAAAGGGATTGCCGAACGGCACCGACCCAATGCCATTTTGGAACACATTCGTAATCGGTTGACCAAAAGTCGGGCTGGCTGGAATGTTGCTGATGAAGGTTGACGGTGAGTTGGTCTGCCTGCTTTCATTATAGGCACCCGATCCGTCGATGGTCAGGCCGGGAATGGGCCGGGCAGTGAATTGCACTTCCACGCCTTTAACCCGGAAATCAGGGCCATTGACGTTGAACGCTGAGTTGCCAAGGATGGGCGGGAAGAACAAGCCTAACTGCACACGCTTCCAGTCTTGCACATAGGCCGAAACATTGAGCTGCAACTTATTGTCAAATAGCTGGGTTTTAAAACCAACTTCGTAGCTGTTGAGCGTATCCGGGCCAAAGCTGATTTCGCGCTGATATTGAGGAGATCCAGCCACAAAGCCGTTGGTGTTACCCGCTGCGGTTGATGCCACGGGGAACGGAGCCACTTGCTGCGTTGTCCGGTTGAAACCACCCGGCCGGAAGCCTTGCGAGAAAGTGGCGTAGACAATGCTCTTAGGGTTGAAATGCCAGGTTATGTTAGCGCGACTGCGAAAGCCTGTATCGACGCGGCGTTCGTTAATCGTCCTTTGTGAGCGAGGGCCGCACTGACCATTGAGCACATTTAGGCACGCTGCATTCGTCACATAGTTCGTACCAAACTGAAATCCGCTGTAGCGGAAATAGCGTGTGCCTGCGGTGATTGTCAGCACCTTGGGGATGATGTCAAAATCGACCGAGGCAAACGCGGCAAATTGCTTGTAACCGCGCAGCACATCCTGACCAAAAGCCGTCGAATCGCCTCGCGTTGTGGGATCAATCGGCGCAAAGCCAGCGGCAGGACCGACGTTAGCGATACAGGCTGGCCCGCCTGCGAGCGATGCTGCCAATCGCGTCGCGTTGCAGGACGGGATCGATTTATAATTGAAGTTCTGATTGTCGAAAATCTTGAAATCTTCAAAAAAGACGCCGCCAATTGCGCGAATGCGCCACGTGTCGGGCGTGCTCACGCGGAATTCGTTGGTAACTTCGCGGTTACGGACTCGGTCATTCCAAAAGCCAAGCGCTGAATAGCAAGTGGTTGGCTGGCCAGGATTACCAAAGCCGCCATTGGCCCGCACTGTAGCCCCTGCGCATTCATAATAAGTGCCGCCGCCGGTGCGTGAATAATTGGTATAATCCTGTTGTTGGAAAATGCGGCGATCAAGGTAGGCGCCGGTGTAAATCAAGTTGAGCGGCCCCGCCTTCCCGTTCACGGTAAGCGCGGTGTTGCTGAATTTATCTTGGCTGAAGGTCGGATTGAAGAAAGTGGTTTCGAGCTTGCGCAGCGGTTGAAAGTCAGACCCGATCGGAAATTGGAAAAAGACGCCTTGCGTGTCGAGATTTTGTAGACTTTCGGTGAGCAGAACATCCCAATCATCGTTAAGCTTCACCTTCGCTGACAAGCGCGCGCCGGTATAAGTTACCGGATTGGCGTCTCGTCCAGCGACTCGGCTATTATCTTCAACCGGCGCATTTGGCGCGCAGGCATTGGTGCCAGCGGCAGGCAATCCGTTGGGGCAAATTCCCTGCGTATTGGGCCGGATACCGAAATAGAAGTTCGCCGGGTCACTGTTTGACCGCGTGAAATTGCTTGTCACGTTATCGATATAACCGCCGCGACGATCATTATAAACGGTCAAGCGCAGCGCAAACCGGTCAGTGATAACGGGGACATTGAGCGTTGCCGACACCGATGAGTTCGGCGCGCCGCCACTGGTGAAGCCGTAGCTGCCGTCAACCCGCCCTTCAAACTTGTCAAGCTTGGGCTTGTTGGTGATGAAGCGCACCGCACCGGCTTGCGCCCCGCCGCCGAACAATGTGCCCTGTGGCCCTTCAAGCACTTCGATTCGCTCAAGGTCGGTCGGGTAAATGTCTACGTTGCGGCCGGGAAATTGCAGCGCCTGATCATCGAGATAGATGGCGACGTTGGGGAATGTGCCGATGGTCGCGCTTGACTGGTTACCGGCAAAACCGGCTGCCAGACCGCGAATGAACACACCGCCTTGACCCGGGCCATTGGTGGCAAGCGTCAGGTTCGGCACATATTTGGCGAAATCATCAAGGTTGCGAATGTTGAGCCGGTCAAGCGATTCGCCCGAGAACGCCTGAATCGTGGCAGGCACATCTTGCAGCTTCTGTTCGCGGCGCTGCGCGGTGACCAGGATATCATTGCCGATCACCGGCGCATCGCTGGCGGCATCTGTGGGTGACGTTTGATCCCCCTGATCGGCTGCAAATGCCGGACCGGCGCCGAACAAAAATGCCGTGACGGCACATGATACGAGAAACCGCGATTTCATGAATAACCCCTTTACGTGAACCTGATAATACGAACGTGAGTGTATGACGCAAAACAAGCAGGAGGCCTTTGGAGGGGCACACTCTGCGCACCGACCGATAGGATCGTGCGGCGTCAGATATGTGACGTATCGGTGGTGAATATATTTCACAGACAAGCCTGCAGCGGCCCTGCATCGGCGTGGCTGCCCCACAGCGGTAAAATTGGGTGGACGCTCATTGCCCAACTGGCTAAACCAAATGCCAGAGACAAAGTCGTCGCGGGCGGTTGCGCACGTCACACTTTGCGGTAAAGGTCGCGACAATCATTAGTCACCCATGGGGGGCCTTTATGGCGCGATCATCTGCGCGGCCGGTATCGCCGCATCTTACTATCTGGCGGATGAACATTCATATGTTCGTCTCAATTTTCAATCGTATGATGGGCGTTGGCCTGGCGACGGTTGGTGTGATTGGCTTGGTCTGGTGGCTGACCGCAGCGGCGAGCGGCAAGGAAGCGTATGACATCTTCCTTGATTGGGCCGATAGCTGGATTGGTTATGTCTTTGCCGTCGGGCTTACCTTTGCCTTCTTCTTCCATCTTTTCATGGGCTTGCGCCATTTCGTCATGGATCTGGGTGCTGGGTTTGAACTGAAGGCTAATCGCAATTGGGCGTGGATGATGCTGGTCATTTCGGCCACGCTTACCGCCACGCTTTGGCTTTACGTCTTGTTGGGGAGGCTTTGACATGGGAACGGGAACAAGTCTCGGCGCGGTGCGCGGCCTTGGGTCGGCCAAGCATGGATCGGGCCATTGGTGGACACAGCGCCTGACCGCCACGGGCAATATCATGCTCGTTTTGTGGTTCATCTTCTCGCTCGTCCGCTTGCCATCGCTTGGTCACGCTGCCGTGATCGGCTGGCTATCGTCGCCGCTGGCGGCGGTGCCGATGGCGTTGCTGGTCATCAACGTTTTCTGGCACTTTCGTCTGGGTATGCAGGTGGTGATTGAAGATTATATTCACGGTGGCATGCGGATTATTGCAATGGGCATGCTTCATCTCTGGACCTTTGGCGCGGGCGCATTCTGCCTTTACGCCATCCTTAAAATCGCGCTTACAGGAGCCAGCGTCTGATGTCGGACAGCTATAAGATTATCGACCACAGCTATGATGCGGTTATCGTGGGCGCGGGGGGCTCTGGCCTGCGCGCGACAATGGGCGCGGCCGAAGCGGGCCTCAAAACGGCCTGCATCACCAAAGTCTTCCCGACGCGCAGCCATACAGTGGCCGCCCAAGGCGGGATTGCGGCAAGCCTTGGCAATAATTCGCCCGATCACTGGACCTGGCATATGTATGATACGGTCAAGGGCAGCGATTGGCTAGGCGACCAGGACGCGATCGAATATATGGTGCGTGAAGCGCCCGCCGCGGTTTACGAACTCGAACATGCCGGTGTGCCGTTTAGCCGCAACGATGATGGCACTATTTATCAGCGCCCCTTTGGCGGCCATATGCAGAATATGGGTGCGGGGCCACCGGTTCAGCGCACCGCTTGTGCCGCAGACCGCACGGGCCATGCGATGCTTCATGCGCTCTATCAACAGAGCCTTAAATATGACGCCGATTTCTTCATCGAATATTTTGCGCTCGATCTGATCATGGAAGATGGGCCAAACGGCCCCGAATGCCGCGGCGTGATTGCGATGTGCATGGAGGATGGCAGCATCCACCGCTTCCGCAGCCATTCGGTTGTGCTTGCAACCGGCGGCTATGGTCGTTGCTATTTCTCGGCAACGTCAGCACATACCTGCACGGGTGACGGCGGCGGCATGGTATTGCGCGCAGGCCTGCCGATGCAGGATATGGAGTTCGTCCAGTTTCACCCGACCGGCATTTACGGCGCGGGCGTGCTGATCACGGAAGGCGCGCGCGGAGAAGGCGGTTATCTGACCAATAGCGAAGGCGAGCGCTTCATGGAGCGCTATGCCCCTTCGGCCAAGGATCTGGCGTCGCGCGATGTCGTTTCGCGCTGCATGGCGCTCGAAATCCGTGAAGGCCGCGGCGTTGGCGAACATAAGGATCATATCCACCTTCACTTAGATCATATCGATCCCAAAGTGCTTGCTGAACGCCTCCCCGGCATCACCGAAACGGGCAAGGTCTTCGCCGGCGTTGATCTGACGCGCCAGCCGCTCCCCGTTGCGCCGACCGTCCATTATAATATGGGCGGCATCCCTTGCAATTATCACGGCGAAGTCGTGACGCTGAAGGATGGCAATCCTGACAGCGTGGTCCCCGGACTGTTCTCGGTGGGCGAAGCGGCGTGCGTTAGCGTCCACGGGGCGAATCGCCTCGGTTCGAATTCGCTGATCGATCTGGTCGTCTTTGGTCGGGCGACAGGCAAGCGCTTGGCTGAAATCATCAAGCCCGGCACTGCGCATAAGCCCCTGCCCGAAGGCTCAGCCGACAAGGCCATCGCCCGCGTTGACCGTTTCCGCAACGCGAGCGGCAACACGCCCACTGCCGCGATCCGGGCGAAGATGCAGCGCACGATGCAAAAGCATGCCGCCGTGTTCCGCGATACCGCGCTGCTCGATGAAGGCAAAGTCGCGATTGACGAAGTAGTGGCGAGCCTCGCTGACGTTCGCGTCACTGACCGCAGCCTTGTGTGGAACACTGACCTCATCGAAACGCTTGAGCTTGACAATATGCTCCCGCAGGCCGCGTGCACCGTCCACGGCGCGGCCAACCGCCACGAATCGCGCGGCGCGCACATGCACGAGGATCATCCCAACCGCGATGATGCGACCTGGATGAAGCACACTTTGCTGTGGGTTGATGACAAGGGCGGCGTCAAAATCGATTACCGCGCGGTGCATGAGTATACGCTCACCGATGAGGTTGAGTATATCAAGCCCAAGGCGCGGGTTTATTAACCACATAAGATGTGACGTTACGCTACCCATTTGAGCGGGCGACGCGCGCCGTAGCCTCGGCCTTGAAGTCATAACAAGAGGCAACTTCGGCCACGCAGTCCGGCCAGCGATCCGTCGCGACCCAATAAGCGCACAGGCCCAGCCCGTCGCAGATATCGAGAAAGCGCGGATCGCGGCGCATGGCCCCGTTGGTGACGCCAAATATCATGCCGGTCAGCAACATCTGATCAGGGCGGTGGCCCTTGCGATAATCATAATCGGAATAGCGCCAGGCATCGAACGCTTCGTCAGTCATCCCAACATTGTGCATGAACATGATGGTGCGGATTTCAACGCGGCCGTTTCGACTTAACTGCTTTTCGACCGTCGCGCGGGCATGCGCTATCAGGGCTTCGCGTGGCCCCATGATGAGCTCTACCGTGCGGCGCGCCATTTGATATTCGCGGCTCGTGCCCGGAGGGAGCGCCAATAGCCGCGCCGCCCGATCCCGGTCACCCATGTTCGCGGCGACGATCATCGGCATCGCGATCAACCAATCCAAATCGGGGTAGCGGCCGCGTAACTCATCATAGATCGCAAACCCCTCTTCGGTTGACTGACCAAGATCAAGCAAGGCCTGCGCCCGGTTACCCGCGATTAACGGGTTGAGCGGGTCAATTTCAGCCGCGCGGTCGGCATAATGATAGCATTCCTCCAGCCGCCCCACCGAACTGGCAAAGTCCGCCGCTTGTTTGAGGATTTCCGGGTCAAGCGGGGCCAGCGCAAGCGCACGGTCAAGCAAAGCTTCACGCGCTGGAAAATTGCCATCGGGTTCGATCAGGCTGAGCGCCCCCAGCGGCAACCCAGCACTGGGATCAAGCGTGGTCGCGCGCGCAGCGGCGAGCATCGCGGCGTCTCGCTCGTGCGCAAATTCATCGGCTGGCGTCATCCACCGCGCCTTGACCGCGCGCGCCATCGCCAGGCTTGACCATGCGGCGGCATAATCCGGCACCCGTTCGACCGCGAGCGCGAGATGGTTCAAACAGTCATCAACACGGGGTGGCAGCGCGGCGAGGCTGCGCGCGCGCAAATAGTGATCATGCGCGACGCTGTCGATCCGTAGGGGCGGCGATGATGGCGCAAATAACTGATTAAGGCCCAACGCGACTGCGGCGGCGATTTCATCCTGAACCGCAAAGGGATCATCGAGGTCATGATCGAACCGGCCCGACCATAATGTTATCTGGGTATGGCATTCAATCAGCGCCGCTGTAATCCTGACCCGGACGCCGCCGCGCCGCACCGAGCCATCGAGCACATGTGTGACCCCGAGCCGGGCGGCGACATTCGCTGTCACCTTATCCGCGCCCCGGAACTGAAAACTCGATGATCGCGCAATGACCTTAAGCGGCGATGCCCGCGACAATCGCTGGAGAATTTCTTCTGAAACGCCGTCTGAGAAAAAGTCCATTTCGGGATCGGATGACAGATTGTCGAAAGCGAGCACGGCGAGCAAAGGGTCGGTCGTTTCGGCGGCCATGCGGGGCAAATGCGGGGACGGAAGTGATTCGTCCCCTTCAAGCGCCGCCTGCACTACCGCGCTGGGATCAACCCCCAATTCGCTGGCTAAGGCCGTCTTCAGCTGTCGGAATCGTCGCTGCGCTGACGCACGCGCGCCGAGTGCGATATCAGCCCGGATTGCAGCGGCCACTATCCGCTCATCAAGCGGATCACGCTGCAAATAAGCGTCGGCGACCGCCGTTACAGCGGCAAAATCGTCGCGCGCGTGGCTCCTTTCGATGTGAGAGAGGATATGTGCGCCGAGCATCTGGTCAAAGCGCGTGCGGGTTTGATCAAGCCATTCCCCGTAAAGCCCCCCAATATCTTGATCTTCAAGCAACTGCGCGGTGCCAAGCGCGCTCAGCTGCGCGACGACAATGTCGGGATCGTCACCGTCAAGCGCAGCGTCAAGCGCCGCACAGTCGCTCTCACAATGATTGAGTTCAATCTCGTCGCGCCGGGCGGTCAGCACGTCAATCGCAAACGGGGCCGTCGCCGTTTTGATTTCGAGCAAGCATTGGCGAAGGCTTGACCGCGCTTGGGCATCACCGCGGTCACTCCATAGCAAACCGCACAGGCGCTCACGGGTAGCGCTGTGGTTTGGGGCCAAAGACAGGTAACCGATGAGCGCGCGCGCCCGGCGGCTGGTCACAGAAACGGGGACGCCGCCACCATCGGACAGGCGAAACAGCCCCATCAACCGGATATGAGCGACGGATGTTTGGCCCGCTCCATCAGCCATGATTGACGCCCCCTGTCCCCAAAGCCCGAACCCGTCGGCACCTTCCTCCTATAGGCAACGCCGTTTAGTCGGCGTCAATCCACAAAAAAATCATCGGCTTGTCGTTTTGACGAATGTTTGACGCGCCTCCGGCGCTTTGACTGACGGTGGTTCAGTATCTGGGTTCATCACCGCACGGAATTGTCCGTCGTGACCCAAACGGAGACCCATCATGATCAAGTTCGCTACCCTCGCCATCGCTACTGTAACCGCAGCAACGCTGTTCACGGTTGTCAGCACGCCTGCCTTTGCCGCTGATGATGCACTGCCCAGCATCTCTATTCGTACCGCTGATATCAACCTGACGACTGCTGATGGCATCAAGCAATTAAACGGCCGCATCCGCCGCGCCGCGCGCATGGTATGCGGTGACAGCGACGGTCACCGTGATTTGAACGCAAACATTGCCTTTGACCGCTGCGTGGTCCTTGCCATCAGTCAGGCACAAGCCGCCGTTGAACCAAAGATCGCTGCGGCCAACGCGAAAGCACCTGTGGTTACGGCTGCCCGATAAGCAGACCATCGTTCAGGCATTGAAAGGGGCAGAGGCAAGCGCGTCTGCCCCTATGCTTGATTTAGCTATTATCTTGGGTTGGTGCGCCCGGGCCATTCTTCTTGATCGACTCAATTGCGTTTTGCGCCGATGCCTTGGTCGCATAGCCCTGCGTCGAGAACATGATTTCCGAATTATATTTAAACCGAACGCGGAACTGTTCTGATTTATCCTTATAGATTTCAAAGCTATGAGCCATCGGTCAACTCCTGATCCATTATTGAGGTCTGCGCTTGGTTAGGCGCGACCAGCAGTAGAGCAGGAAAAATGCGTGTATCCAACAAAAAACGAGCATCCCGCCCTGCCGGGACGCTCGTCAACCACCGTGACGATATCATCGGTGATCAGGCAGACAGGAAGCTTGTGAGTTCCGCAGCACTCACGCTCTTGTTATTGTCTGTATCGGCCTTGGTAAAGGCGTCGGTGAGCCACTGTTTGTCAGGTACGGCCGCGCCAGATTGCGATTTGGCGGCCACCATCCATGCGGTGAACTCAGACTTATTGAGCTCCCCCGATTTGTCAGCATCGTAAGTTGGGAAGTCGGTCGAAACGATTTGTTCGATCCTGGCGTGCGGGGCGGATGTTGTGGACGGCGTTGACGCAGCCGTCGCATCGGCAGGGGAAGTTACAGGCGGCGTGTTCGCCATGCCTATCGCGGGAAGCGAAGACGCAATGACGAGCGCCGCAAAATGCAGCTTATTCATGACAGATACTCCTTGGTTCAAACGGCGCAGCGCGTTGGCAACTGCGCAGCGTAACTATAGCGCAAGCCACTTTCGATATCGCCCCTGTGCAGGCTCGGGTTGGCCTGTGTGCTGCTCACCCCGCCGTGCACGCAAATGCGAGGGTTTCGGCTCATCGCCTCGAAAAGCCGACTGGTCGAAACTTTCATTTTTGCGATTTTTTAAGCCCGACTCCATTGCACGGTGGCTGGATTAGGTTAGCGAGCGGCAATCGGCATCAGAGAGCAGTGGCCCATGATCGACTATTCGCACCAATCCTTCGCCGCGCGCGCCTTCCGCGCCGCCATCCGCGCCTGGTATGCGCGACAAGGCTGGAGCGAAGAGCGCATGATCCCCGCTGAACGCAAATTTGTGATCATCGCCGCGCCGCACACAAGCAATTGGGATTTCCCCTATTTCCTTGGACTAGCCGACAAGCTTGATCTGCCGCTCAGTTTCATGGGCAAGGAATCCTTGTTCCGCTGGCCCTTTGCCGGGGTGATGAAAGAACTTGGCGGCGTGCCCGTCAATCGGTCTAGCTCGCACAATATGGTCGATCAGATGATCGCCGAATTTGCGCGCCGCGATACGTTCATGCTCACCATCGCGCCCGAAGGCACGCGCGGCAAGGTCGAGAAGTGGAAGACCGGATTTTACCATATTGCCATGGGCGCCGGAGTGCCAATCGTGTGCGGCCTGATGGACTATGCCAAGAAGCGCGGCGGCCTTGGCCCGGCAATCTATCCCACGGGCGACTATGAAGCCGATATGGCGAAGGTTGCCGACATCTATCGCAGTTGCACGCCAAAGCATCCTGACCGGGCGTCAGTCGATCGTATGTTCGGCCCTAAATAGCGCGACCCGACGACAACCAATCAGGCACAATATCCCCTGCAATCAGCGCTTCAATCGGCGGCCGCGCGCGCACGATGGCCCATTTATCGCCTGACACCATCACTTCAGGGGTGAGCGCGCGACTGTTATAGGTGCTCGCCATCGTTGCAGCATAAGCGCCAGCGGTGGCGAGAACGACCAAGTCGCCCGCTTCGACCACGTCAATCTGACGAGCGGTGGCAAATGTATCGCCGGTTTCGCAGACGGGGCCAACAATCGTCGCCTGGATTGGCTCACCCCGTGGCGCGACGCTGCGGATATCGTGCCACGCATCGTAAAGGCTCGGCCTCAGCAAATCGTTCATCGCTGCATCAACGATCACAAACGGCGTGTTGGTCACGCTTGGCTTAACCCGGATGACACGGGTTAGCAGCACGCCTGCATTGGCAACGATCAACCGGCCGGGTTCGAACGCGAGGGCAACATCCCAGTTAGCGGTCACCGCGCGGATCATGGCACCATAAGCATCAGGGCTGGGCGGAAGCGGCTGCGCTGGATCATAGGGGACGCCGAGCCCGCCGCCGAGATCAACATGGGTTACCACATGACCAGCACTGCGCAGTGCCGCAATCAGTACCCCGGTTTTGCGAAATGCCGCCTCTAGCGGGGCGAGATCGGTCAGTTGGCTGCCAATGTGGAGTGCAACCCCGCGCACCCTTATCCCGGGCAGCGACGCCGCCAGCGCATAGGCATGCGCGGCACGGTCATAGGCAATGCCAAACTTGTTCTCAGATTTGCCAGTTGAGATTTTGGCATGCGTGCCCGCGTCGACATCGGGATTAATTCGGATCGCAATCGTTGCCGTAATACCTGCCGCCGTCGCCACGGCTGAGAGCATGTCAAGCTCGGGCTCCGACTCAACGTTGAATTGTCCAACGCCGACTGACAGCGCATAAGCCATTTCGCGCGCCGTTTTCCCCACGCCCGAAAAAATCACCTTTTCCGGCGGCACCCCGGCCGCAAGCGCACGGCGGAGTTCGCCTTCGGACACCACGTCAGCACCAAGCCCAATCCGCGCGAGCAGCGAGAGCACAGCGCCGTTAGGATTGGCCTTCACCGCATAGGCAACATGGGGTGGGCCATTGCCGCACCCGGCCACCGCCGTCAGAAACACGCGGGCATGGCGCTCAATCGTGGCCGCAGAATAGACATAGACCGGCGTTTCGACCGCGTCAGCAATAAGGGGCAGCGGCACATCCTCGGCGTGCATCACGCCGTCTCTTATCTCAAAATGATCCATTATTTACGCGCCAGGGGGAAGATCGAACTTGTCGTCTTGCCGTTCACGTTCAGTGCGATTGAGCTGCTCGTCGCTGCGTTCGGGCCGTGCCTGCGTTGTCGCAGTCGTCAGATCAGCGGCGACCGGCTGCTTTGCGGCCATTGCTGGCTTGACCGGCAATGCCCCCCCTGTATTCGGCGTCAACGCTACGCGCTCGCCGCAGCCGGCAAGCGCCAAGAGCGTCAGCGGGATGAGCAATTTGATCTTCATAAAGCCTCCTTGGCCTGCGCGATGCGCTTGCTTACTTCAGACGGCGCGGTTCCGCCATGGCTTGTGCGGCTGGCAACCGAGGCATCAACCGACAGGACGTCAAAAACCCCCGCACTGATCCGCGGATCAATCGCCTGCAGCGCCGTGAGCGAGAGTTCTGGCAACCCACAGCCCTGCTCTTCCGCAAGCTTGACCGCGCGGCCTGTAATATGATGCGCCTCGCGAAATGGCACATTGGCTTCACGCACTAACCAATCAGCCAAATCGGTCGCGGTCGCAAAGCCGCTTTGCGCAAGGCCGCGCATCCGGTCTGTGCGGAAGGTCGTGCTTTCCACCATCCCCGTCATCGCCGCAATGCTGAGCGCCAACAGGTCGAAGGCTTCGAACACCGGCGGCTTATCATCCTGCATATCTTTTGAATAAGCGAGCGGCAGCCCCTTCATCGTGATCATCAACGATGTCAAACACCCGATAATCCGCCCGCTATGCCCGCGCACCAGCTCCGCTGCATCGGGGTTACGCTTTTGCGGCATGATCGAACTGCCTGTCGACCAAGCATCGGGGAGCGCAATGAAGCCGAACGGCTGGCTCGCCCAGATCACAAATTCTTCGGCCAAGCGCGACAGATGCAGCGCGCACTGGGCACTTGCGGTTAGAAATTCGATGGCAAAATCGCGGTCGGAAACGCTGTCGAGCGAATTGGCGGTGGGGCCGTCAAAGCCTAGCGCGGCGGCGGTCGCGGCGCGGTCAATCGGAAAGCCTGTGCCCGCCAGCGCCGCGCTGCCAAGTGGACAAAGATTAAGCCGCACACGGGCATCGGCGAAGCGCGAACGATCACGCGCGATCATTTCATAATAGGCCATTAGATGATGCCCAAGCGTCACCGGCTGCGCACTTTGCAGATGGGTGAAGCCCGGCATCACCGCGCTGGCATGCTCCTCCGCGCGCGCGACAAGTGCCACTTGAAGGGCTGCCAGCCCGGCATCGACCGCATCGATGCTCCCGCGCACCCAAAGTTTGAAATCGGTTGCGACTTGATCATTGCGCGACCGCGCCGTGTGCAGCCGCCCCGCAACCGGGCCAATCAGTGCTGCCAAGCGGCTTTCGACCGCCATGTGAATATCCTCAAGCGCCAGATCAACCGGGACACCGCTTGCACCAAATTCCGCCGCCACCGCGTCGAGGCCTGCGCTAATCTCGGCCACGTCTGCGGTGGTCAGAATCGACCGTGCGCCCAGCATCGACACGTGCGCCTTTGACGCTTCAATATCTTCTTGCCACAATCGCTTGTCGAACGGGATCGATGCATTTATCTCACGCATCACCGACGCTGGCCCTTCATCGAAGCGCCCGCCCCACATTGAATTGGAATTGCCTGTGCGCTCGCTAATTTTGCCTGTCCTTGCTGCTACGATGATCGTCGGGGGCTGCGATAAGCAATCTGACCCCGCACCGCAAGCAACCAAGACGCAAGCAACCAAGCCCGCCGACCCCGCCCCGACCGAACCCGAACAGACCGGAACACTCGATATCAGCCACAAAGGCGAAGCGATGCCCATCGTCGCGTTCGAAGCGCCCAATGGTGATCAAGTGACGCTTGGCGATTTCCGCGGGCGGCCCATGCTCGTCAATCTGTGGGCCACATGGTGCGGACCGTGCGTCGCCGAAATGCCCACGCTCGACAAGCTCGCCGAGCGCGAGGCCGAGCGGTTGCAAGTGATGGTGATCAGCCAGGATATTCAGGGGCGTCAATTCGTCGACGATTTCTGGGCCAAGACAAGCTTCAAACTGCTTGAGCCCTATCTCGACAAAAAGGGCGACTTAGGCTTCGCCTTTGCAACGGGCATGGTGCCGACGACCGTCCTCTATGATAAAAATGGCAAAGAAGTGTGGCGCGTCATCGGCGGCATGAATTGGGATGGGCCAAGGGCTAATACTCTGCTGGCAGAGACGTTAGGTTAGGGGAACGCTAGCAATCATTGCTCACTTCCGATAGCGCACCTGATCGGCAAGGCCCGGATGGCCGGGATGAGGAAGGCGCGTTTATGCTATTTGATGATGTGATTATAGGTCGCCGGAGCATCCGGGGGTATAAGCCTGACCCAGTGCCTCGTGCGCTGATTGAGGAAATTCTGGCGCTGGCGATGCGGGCGCCGTCTTCAATGAATACGCAGCCGTGGAACTTTTATGTGGTCAGCGGCGAACCGCTTGATCGCATTCGCGCGGGCAATACAGAGCGGATGATCGCCGGTGTGCCGCAATCGCGTGAGTTTCGCACGGGCCAAGCATTTGCGGGCGCGCACCGTGACCGGCAAGTGGGGGTTGCCAAACAACTCTTTTCGGCGATGGGGATCGCGCGCGATGACGCGGAGATGCGTCAAGATTGGGTGCTGCGCGGCTTCCGTCAATTTGATGCCCCGGTCTGCGTGATTGTTACCTATGACCGCATCCTTGATGGCAGTGATGATACGCCGTTCGACTGCGGTGCGGTGGCAACTGCGCTCGTCAATGCCGCCTGGTCGCGCGGATTGGGCGCGGTGATCAATAGCCAGGGCATCATGCAATCGCCCGTCGTTCGCGAACATGCCGGGATTGCCGACGATCAGATCATCATGAAAAGCATAGCACTCGGCTGGCCTGACGAAAGCTTCCCCGCCAACGCCGTCGTGTCAACGCGCAAGTCAGTTGACGAAGCGGCGATATTTGTCGGCTTCGATGATTAGAGTCTAGGGCAGGGCCACCGCAATAAGCCAGATCAAGGAAAACCAAGGAAAATCCAGACCGGACGAAATAGCGGCATCCCTTGCGGGTCAAGCGGCGTGACGGCGCGGTCGAGGCTCACCAGCTTGGCGAGATAGCCCGCATGCCCGCCGCCCTGCGAATGGCCCGCAACCGTGATCAAATCCCAGCGCGGCTGACCATTGGTCAGATACTGCCCCCAGCCTTCGGTTGGAAAATTGCTGTTGAGATATGTGAGCAGCGACACAAGCCGCCCCGTAATCGAATTGGCGGCATTGACGCTGACTAAGGGGCTTACATCCTCGCCCGTAATCACTTCGCGGCGCGCCTTGCCGTGACAATCGGGATCAGCCGAAGCCGCGCAAAGCGAGCCAATCGCATCGTCATTTGGTTAATTCAGCCCGATCGCATGATAACCACGCGGCGGACCAGTGCGCACAATCAGCTGATAAGTGCGCGGCACCGCTATCGTGCCGGGCAGCATGACGAACAGCCGCCCCTTTGCCGCCACCGCTGGATTGGGGTTGATCGCAATATGGGGGGACGTGCTGCCGGTAATCGCCTGATTAGTGAGCGAAGGCACGATTTTACGTTCGATACTATTCGGCGGCGGCGGCGGCGGCGGGGTTGGTGACGGCGGGGGCATGGCGGCAGGGGGAGGCGTCGCTCCGCCCGGCGTCGACCCTCCGCCACAACCGACAAGAGCAAGCGCCAGCACCGCAACGATGAGTGCGGAGCGGGCGGGCGAAGACGATAGGATAGCTTGTGTCACGATCGTGTAACGCACGGCTATACAAAACCCTTCGGGCAAAATGAAGGTGAGGCGCGCTGATACGTTTCGCAGCATGGTTATCATCTCGCGCCAAAACGCTAAGCGAGACTTAGAGTATCCGTGATGGTCAAGCGCCTTTGCGGCTTCGCGTGAGATAGAATTGCCCCCACCCGCAAAAAAGCGGGGAGGTTCAAGTGCAATAACTCAACACTGTTCAATTAAACAGCGCAACTGTGCGCTGAGTGAAGTGGGGGTGGGCAGCGGAAGGGACTTCCGCTGGGGAATGTTTGCCCTGCGCCTTCCTTTTTGCAGGATGGTGGCCACGCAGGGT
>JBJXDU010000054.1:0-17733 GCA_046153565.1 Sphingomonadaceae bacterium | reverse complement strand
GCCTGATTTGGGGGGGGCAATGAGCACGACGCAAATGGGCGATGCAGTGTTGGCAGCACTTTAGGGGGTAATCACCTACGAACGGATTCCCGATTACGATGAATGGCGAATGACTGAATAGTTGGGGTGTGCGGACTGTCCGGTCTTACTCACAAAATCTGACAAGCAGACATTTTCCGTCCGCCTCGGATTTGGCTGATGCAGAGTTTTAGAAATCCGGCTTCCTCGCCGCTATTTCCCGACCTCAGCGCGAAGTTGCGCGACAATCAGCTCGACGGTGTTCGCGATTACGGCTGGTATGCGCTCAATTTCGAGTCCGTGATCGTGCAGCGGCCAAGATGCATCGGAACCTGACAGGCTGAGCAGCATTGCGGTTGCTTCCTCTGTCGCCTGGGGCGGAGCGCCGATTGCGTTCACAGCCTGCCGTATGGCCTCAAGTCGCTCTGTGCGGCGTCGCTCGCGTACGGCCCGCCAGACGCTTCGGCCCGGTGACATAGCTTGGCCGATCAGGACGCGACTAAGCGGATGTTTCAATGCAAGACCATGAATGTAGCGAAAATACCGAACCAGATCGTCCGGTCCGGAGCACAGCACAACGCCCTCCGGGTACAGCTCGGCATCGAGCCACTCCCCAAGCGCCTTGGTCTGGCTTTCCTCATTTGGGAAATGGAAATGCACCGCACGCAACGACACGCCCGCGCGTTTCGCTGCCAGACTCGGCGAGAGCCGGTCGCATTCAGGGTCGGAGAACTGCGCAGCGAAGGCTTCTAGGATAGCGGCACGCGTAGCTCGCGCTTTTGCGTCGCGCTTCGGACTTTCGTATCGGCGTGACGTCATGCCAGAAAGGTAGCTCCATGCACTTCACCCACGCGCAAGATGCCTTCAATATCGGGAGGACTCATCTCGATTTCAGTCGACACCTGCTTGAAGAATTTGGATGCATTGCCCTTTGTTACTATCGTCAAGAAGTGGGTTTCGTCGAGCGTAGTGTAACCGTGAGCTACGCCAGCCGGAACATGTGTGATGTCTCCCGCTGCAAGGTGAGTGGTTGCGCCGTCGATATGGACGTCCATTTCGCCGGAAAGCACAAAATAGGCTTCTTCCCATGGGTGGGTGTGCGGCGGCGGGCCACCGCCCGGAGTTCCGGTGGTATCGAAAACCTCGAATGAAGACCCCATGGCGTTTGTGAGCAACGGGCGCAGTGTTTCACCCAGAAGATAGTAGCTTTCAGCAGATTCGGCGTTGGATTTCGACACGCGGGCCTCCCAGAATTTTCACTGCGTACAGATGCAGTGAAATGCTTATGTATTCCATTGCGTGAGAATGCAACCAAATATTTCGCGAGCGGTTCTTGACCGGAAACTTGTCAGCGAGGAACCATGTTGGCGGCAAAGCCCATGCACTTTTTCAAGTGAACGACCGGTTTCGGCGATGCAAAAAAATTGCAGAACGACTGAAAACTGGTCGACAACCGCCTACAGAACAGTTCCCATCGGGGTGAGTCAGTTTGGACGGCGGCAGTATTTTACGCGGCTGTGATATCCGTCTGTGCAGAATTCTTGCTTTTGAAGAGCAAGGGTGTGCCGCTTCGGTTTGGCAAGGCGTAAGCAAAACAATCGCTGAGAGTGTGCTTTGCTTGATGCCCGCTTCCTTTGCCATATGTTCGGTGCGCATCGACGCTCTGTACTGGTAAAGCAGAACGACTTAATTGGTTCAATCAGTGGCAGCGACCCTTGACCCCACCCCCTCTCGAGCGCCAAAGCAGATCCATGAAAAAAACCACTGGCCAAGACCGCGATATCACCTCGAAATGGCGTACTGCCACGCAGGCTGTGCGCGGGGGGACGTGGCGGAGCGAACATGGGGAGACAAGCGAGGCGCTGTTCCTCACTTCGGGCTACACTTACGACGATGCCGAAACCGTCGCCGCGCGCTTTGCGGGGGAAGCCGAGGGGATGACCTATTCGCGGCTGCAAAACCCCACGGTCGAAATGCTCGAACAGCGGATTGCCCTGATGGAAGGGGCCGAGGCGGCGCGGTGCCAAGCGACGGGGATGGCCGCAATGACCGCGGCTTTGTTGTGCCAATTGCAACAGGGCGATCATGTCGTCGCGGCGCGCGCGGCCTTTGGCTCATGCCGCTGGTTGACCGATAATCTGCTTCCCAAATTCGGGATCGAGACGACAACAATCGATAGCCGCAACAATGATGAGTGGAAGGCCGCGATCAGGCCCAATACCAAGGTCTTTTTCTTCGAAACCCCCGCCAATCCGACGATGGATATCGTCGATATGACTTATGTCTGCGGCCTCGCGCGCGATCAAGGTATCACGACCGTGGTCGATAATGCCTTCACCACTGCCGCACTTCAACGCCCGCTCGAATTTGGCGCGGATGTGGTGGCGTATAGCGCAACCAAGATGATGGACGGGCAGGGGCGCGTGCTAGCAGGGGCGGTCGCGGGCAGCCACACCTTCATCAATGACAAGCTGGCCCCGTTTCAACGTAACACGGGCCCCAACCTCTCACCCTTTAACGCATGGGTGGTGTTGAAGGGGCTTGAGACGCTTGACTTGCGCATCCGCCGCCAATCGGAGAATGCGCTTATCGTCGGGACATTTCTTGAAGGCCGCGTTCCGACTATGCTGCATCCCGGCCTGCCAAGCCATCCGCAGCATAACCTTGCAGCGCGGCAAATGGATGCGTGCGGGCCGATTTTCTCTTTCAGCCTCGATGGCGGTCGCAAACAAGCCTATGCGTTGCTCAATGCGCTTGAACTGATCGACATTTCGAACAATATTGGCGACTCACGCACGCTGATGACGCATCCCGCGTCGACAACGCATCACAGCGTTGGTCCCGAAGCGCGCGAAGCTATGGGCGTGGGCGAAGGTATGATCCGTATCAATGTTGGGCTTGAAGACCCCCATGACATTATCGCTGACCTCGATTCCGCGCTAAAGGCGGCAGGGCTATGACAAGCGACCGCTGGACGATGAACGCGCTGTTCCCGTACGCCGAAACCACACGCGGGATAACCGTCCGCGTGGTCGTCAATTTCTTGCCCGAACAGTCTGAGCCGAAGCGTAATCGCTGGTTCTGGGCCTATCATATCCGGATCGAAAACGGATCGGACATGGCAGCGCAACTCATTTCGCGCCGATGGGAAATCACCGATTCACGCGGAACCCTCAACATCGTCGAAGGCGAAGGCGTCGTTGGCGAACAACCTGTGATCAAGCCGGGCACATCGTTTGACTATGTTTCGGGTTGTCCGCTTGCCACGCCTTACGGATCGATGCTCGGCTGGTTTCAAATGATCGGCGCCGACGGATCGCATTTTGACGTCGTCGTCCCCACCTTCGTTCTTAACGCACCCGTCGTCGAAGGGTGAAGCGCACGCATTTACCGTTAAACGGTCTGCGGGTCTTCGACGCGGCGGCGCGCCATCTTAGCTTCACCCGCGCAGCCGATGAACTGGCGGTCACCCCTGCTGCCGTTGGCCAGCAGATCAGGGCGCTCGAAGATACGCTGGGCACAGTGCTGTTTCGCCGCACCCCCAAGGGGCTTGAGCTGACCCCCGAGGCGGAGAACGGCTTGGACGCTTTGCGCGCCGGCTTCCTGCAATTTGAAGAGGCAGTCCGCGCGATGCAGGCCGGCCAAACGTCAAAGTCGCTCACCATCGCGGCCCCGCGTGATTTTACCGCCAAATGGCTGAGCACTCGATTGGCGGCTTACGGCAAGGGTGACCCCGATCTCCGCTTCGTCCTCGTAACGGCGGATGAAAGCCTTGATTTCACCGAAGCCAATCTTGATCTTGCCGTCCGCTATGGCAAGGGGCCAGGTGATCATGAAGGCGTCGCGCTTGGCACCGGCGCATGGGTGACCGTCGGTGCTGGCGCCGGTCGGATTGCCTGGCCGGGCTGTGAAAGCGACGAAGGCCCCATTGTCGTGCGCGTGGCTGATGCTGGCCTTGCGATTGACGCAGCGGCAAGTGGCTTTGGCAAAGCCTGCGTTCCTGCAATGCTAGCAGAACATGACATCGCTGCCAAACGCGTCGCTATGGAAGGCCCACCCATAGCAACCGAGGCCACTTACTGGCTCGTCGCGCCCTTACCCCAGTGGCGACAGAAGAAAGTAAAGGCTGTGGTCGATGCCTTGATGGCGCAAGTCTGATCCCTACCCGCTTGTGCCACCACACTGAAGAACAACCCCCGAATCGCAATTCTCCAGCCTGTTGATATGTGCCAAAACAGCGTGACGCTGTCAAGAGAAAAATTCCATATAGGAAATTTATAGGATTTTTCGCCATGTGCCGACGCCCGCGGGTGGCAGGATATCTTCGCCAATTATCTGCTTCCAGCCCGGCCCCGGATCGAAGGCGGCGGGCTGAGTGCCGAAGTTGAACGCGAACAGATGGTCGCCAGCGCGTCTGGTGCGGATGCTGTCGGGGAGTGATCGCAGCGGCAGCCCCGCTTCGCCAATCACGCGCGCCAGCACGGCGGGATCGGGCCAACAGGCCAGATAATGGACACGGCCGTGCGTGAACCAGATGCCGGGCCCGTCATCGAGCGTGGCGCGCGGCGTGAGGTCGGTTTCGACATGTTCATGCCAGCGCCGCACGGTCACGCCGTCACCGTGCCGCTCCAGACCGGGGCGCAGCGATTCAACGCGCGTTATGGTAAGCGGGATCAACGATTGTAGCGGCCCGGGGGCGAGCGCTTCGGGTATCGCAAAGTGTGCCGTTTTACTGCCACTGCGCGGGCCAATGATGATCGTTGCCGTCGACGCGGCGAGCTGCGCCACCAAGGCTTCGGGAACGATGGCTAAACAGGGGATGACGATCAAATCATAGCCATCAAGCGGGGCGCGCGGCGAGACGATGTCTACATCAAGTCCCTGGGCACGCAGCGCGGTATAGAATTCGAACGCCAGCCGCAGCGCGGAAACGCCATTGCCTTGCGGCTGGATCGTCGTCACCCAATCGGCATCATAGGCGAAAATCAGCGCCACCGATTTAGGCGGGGCACCAACCGCACCAATCGCTGACATGTCATCCGCCGCCGCCCGCGCTTCACCCGCGCCGACATCATCAACGCTATCGGGCCGCAGCAGCCCAGCATGCATTTGCTCCTGCGCATGCGGAAATTGTCGCCAGCGGAAATAGCTGACGAGTTCAGCGCCGTGCGCCATTGCCTCAAGCGTCCACAGCCGCACCATGCCGGGCAAGGGGGCTGGATTGAAGCGCGCCCAATTTACGGGGCCAGGCTGTTGCTCCATCACCGCCCAGCGTCCGCCGCTGCATCCCCGGTAAAGATCATGGTGGAACGCGGCGATATCGGGATGGCCGCTCTGCGCATAGGCATGCTTTTCGGCGTCGCTAAACCAGAATTGTTCGAGGAAGCCGAGCGGGTAACTATCCCATGTCGCCACGTCCAGGTCCGCGCCGACATCATGATGGTCAAATTCGGTGAAGAAGCCCATGAAATTATGCACCACATCGCGCCCCGGCGAGGCCGCGCGGATGATGTCGGCCTGCACTCGGTTGAACCGCACAACTTGATCCGACGAGAAGCGACGAAAATCGAGGCAGTGCGCGGGATGGGGCTCGGTTACGGTGAGCGTCGGTAGATCTATTTCGGTAAAAGCCCGATAGTCCTGGCTCCAGAAAACAGTGGCCCACGCCGCATTGAGCGCACCGATGTCGCCGTACCGCGCGGCGAGCCAGGTGCGGAAGGCAGTGCGCGCGGCGACCGAATAGCTGAGCACCGTATCATGACAGCCAAATTCATTGTCGGTCTGCCACGCAACAATGCCGGGATGTTTGCCATAACGCTCAGCCATGTCAGCCGTGATCCGCGCGGCCGCCTCGCGGTAGCCATCATGCGAAAAGCAATAATGCCGCCGCGATCCAAAACCGCGTGGTCGGCCTTCGCCATCAATGGCGATCATGTCGGGCATTTGATCGACCAGCCATTTGGGTGGCGTCGCAGTTGGCGTACCGAGGATGATGCCAAGGCCCGCGTGGTGGAGCCCATCAATCGCCCGGTCGAGCCAGCTCCAGTCATAGCGACCGGGGTCAGGTTCAATCCGGCTCCACGAAAATTCGCCAATCCGCACGCGGCTAAGCCCCATTGCCACCATCCGCGCGGCGTCATCTGCCCACATCGCCTCGGGCCAATGTTCGGGATAATAGCAACAGCCTAAGCGCATCGGGGTCACTTCGGCGTCACCGTCATGCCCGTCCACTTCGCAATAAAGGCCCATTCGTCGGCGGCTTCGGCGATGATCTTGTCGGTCGGCTTGCCCGATCCATGGCCCGCGCGCGTTTCGATCCGGATCAGATGGGGCTTGTCGCCAATTTTGGCGGCCTGAAGCGCGGCGGTATATTTGAAGCTATGCCCCGGCACGACGCGGTCATCGGTGTCGGCGGTCGTCACCAGGATGGCGGGATAATCGGCCCCACTGCGAATATTGTGATAGGGCGAATATGCGCGCAACACTTTGAAATCTGCCGCCTTGCCCGGATCGCCATAATCATCGACCCAGTAGCGCCCCGCAGTAAAGCGGTTGAAGCGTAACATATCCATCACGCCAACCGCAGGCAAAGCCGCCGCGAACAAATCAGGCCGCTGGTTGACAACCGCGCCCACCAGCAAGCCGCCATTCGATCCGCCCTGAATCGCAAGCTTGCCCTTCGCCGTTATCCCTTGCTCGATCAGAAATTCGCCAGCGGCAATGAAATCATCAAACACATTCTGCTTGCGCGCTAATCGACCGGCGTCGTGCCAGCTCGCCCCATATTCGCCGCCGCCGCGCAAATTGGCGATAGCGAGGACACCGCCTTGTTCAATCCATGCGAGTCGCGCGGCGCTAAACCCGGGTGTAACCGCAATGTTGAACCCGCCATAGCCATAGAGCAAAGCAGGCGCGGGGCCTTTCGTGTCCTTGCGCTTAACAATGAACATCGGCACGCGCGTGCCATCCTTCGATGAGTAGAATTTTTGTTCGGTCTCATAGTCGGCTGGGTTGAACGCGACTTTTGATGAGGCAAAGATGTCGGCCTTCTGCGTTGCTGTGTTGAAACGGTAGATGGTCGGCGGCGTCGCAAAGCTTGAAAAGCTGAAGAAGGTCTCGTCATCGCCGCCCTTGCCGCCAAAGCCAGCGGCGGTGCCGATATCGGGCAGTTGGATCGGTGAGATCAGCTTGCCATCAAGCGTCCACAACTCAGCCTGCGATTTGGCATCGCCCAGATAAGCAAGGATCATCCGCTCACCCACCAATGACGCGCCGACCATCGTGTCTGTGGTTTGCGGCACAATCTGTTTGGGCCGCGCGCGCGGCTTAGCGACGTCTAGCGTGACGAGGCGACTGCGCGGTGCATCCATATTCGTTCGAAAGAAGAAGGTTGATCCGACCGATCCTGCCAGTTGCCAATCATAGTCGAGCCCCTTGACGAGCCTTTTGAACGTGATCGGCTTGTCATCAAGCGCAGCAACGCTCAGTTCATAGCGATCATCAGTGCCTTCGGCTGAGGTAATCAGCAAATATTTGCCGTCATCGGTGACTTGCGCGCTATGGCCAAGTTTGGGCCGGTCGGGGGTTGCAAAGACTTTGGTGTCTTCGCTCTGTGCGGTGCCAAGCTTGTGGAAATATACGGTCTGATTGACATTGAGCGATTGAAACGCCGCGCCTTCCTTGGGCTCGGCAAAGCGCGAATAGAAAAAGCCGCTGCCGTCGATCTTCCACGCCAGCGATGAAAATTTGACCCACTTGATCTGATCATCAAGGCTCTCGCCGCGCGCGACATCAATGATGCGCAACGTCCGCCAATCGGTGCCACCGTCCTGGATCGCATAAACCAGCAAATTGCCATCATCGCTCGGTGCCCATTCGGCAAGCGCGGTGGCACCGTCTTTCGCCCATTTGTTGGGATCAATCAGGACGCGACCGGTGCCGTCAAGCCCATCACGAACGTAAAGGACCGATTGATTTTGCAAGCCATCATTGCGGGTGTAGAAATAGCGCCGTCCGGCTTTGCGCGGCACGCCGTACCGCTCGAAATTGAAGAGCGTCTTCATCCGCGCGGCAAAAGTATCGCGACCGGGTAGGGTGTCAAGATAGGCCTGTGTCACCTTATTCTGACCGCTGACCCAGTCACGCACTTCGGAATCGACGCGCACGTCATTTTCGAGCCAGCGATAGGGGTCAGCAACATTGTCGCCAAATTGCGGCTCAACTAGGTCAGTCGCGCGGGTGTGGGGATAGGCTGGCAAGGGGCGCTCCGGGGTTGGCTCGGCAAGAACGGGGGATGACGTTGCAAAAAGTGTGATGGCCAAAAGGGCGCGAAGCATCTCAAATCCCCAAAAAGAAAGGCCGAAGACTAACGTCCCCGGCCTGTTTCTCAAGTTGTTTTGCGCTAACGCCGATTACGCCGCTTCGGCAAGTTCCTCAGCGGTCGGGCCGCTGTCTTGGCCCTTGGCGCTGGTGTCGCGGTCGACGAATTCGATCACAGCCATTGGGGCGGCGTCCGAAGCGCGGATGCCAGCCTTGATGATGCGCAGATAGCCACCGGCGCGGTCGGCATAACGGTCAGCGAGGACGTCGAACAATTTCTTGAGCTCGCTCTGGCTCTCGACGACATTGTTCGTGCCCGCATTGGTCAAATTGCGGTTCGAATTATAAATCCGCGCTGCCGCAAGACGGCGGTTTGAAAGGCCGCCCTTCTTGGCGAGCGTCACAAGCTTTTCAACGTAAGGGCGTAATTCCTTCGCCTTGGCCAGCGTTGTCGTAATCTGCTCATGCTTGATGAGCGCAGCCGACATGTTGCGGAACAAAGCTGTCCGGTGTGATGATGTTCTTTGGAGCTTCCGCCCGCCGACGCGATGTCGCATAAATATTTCCTTCGTTCGTTAGGGGGCCGTATTAGGTACCCCGTAGCTGGCAGAGATCGAGCTGCCGTTTCCTCGGTTAGCCCAGCAATTCCTGCTCAAGCTTTTTGGCCATTTCTTCGATATTTTCGGGCGGCCATCCGGGGATGTCCATGCCGAGGCGAAGGCCCATGCTTGAAAGCACTTCCTTGATTTCGTTCAAGGACTTGCGGCCAAAATTGGGCGTCCGCAGCATTTCGGCCTCGGTCTTTTGTACCAGATCGCCAATATAGATGATATTGTCGTTCTTGAGGCAGTTTGCCGAACGGACCGACAATTCCAGCTCGTCGACCTTCTTGAGCAGATAGCGGTTGATGCTGTTCGAATCGCTCGACACTTCGGTGGGGGCAGCGGCCGCCATGCCGATAAGCTGTGCCGATTGCGCCATGGCTTCGTCGAAGTGAACGAACAATTGCAGCTGATCCTGCAAAATGCGCGCCGAATAGGCAAGCGCATCGTCGGGCGAGATCGTGCCATCGGTTTCGATCGTGAGCGTCAGCTTGTCATAGTCAAGCTCTTGGCCAACGCGGGTATTTTCCACCTTGTAAGCCACTTGCCGAACCGGCGAGTAGATCGCATCAACCGGGATCAAACCAATCGGCGCGTCGGCGGGGCGATTGCTCGCCGATGGCACATAGCCTTTGCCGATATCGGCGGTCAGTTCCATGTTGAACGTCGCGCCTTGATCAAGATGGCAGATAACGAGATGAGGGTTCATCACTTCGATATCGCCCGAAACCGCAATCATGCCAGCAGTCACTGCCGCAGGACCTGTCGCCGAAAGCTGCAAACGCTTCGGTCCATCGCCCTGCATACGCAGCGCAATCTGCTTCACGTTGAGCACGATATCAGTGACGTCTTCGCGAACGCCTGCAAGCGACGAAAATTCGTGCAGCACATTCTCAATCTTGATCGATGTGACCGCAGCCCCCTGTAGCGACGAGAGCAGCACGCGGCGCAAAGCGTTGCCAAGCGTGAGGCCAAATCCACGCTCGAGCGGCTCAGCGATGAAGCTTGCCTTCAATTGGGCGTTGCCGCTGACCTTCTTTTCGAGAACGTCGGGCTTCTTAAGTTCTTGCCAGTTCTTTGAGTTGACTGCCACGTTGATCCCCTTGGGGTTGGGCGGGCGACTCGTCAGTCGCTTGCGCCGATGGAAACAGGATGGGAGTTGCCGTCAGGCCACTCCGGCAAACGACGTTAAACGCGCCTGCGTTTTGACGGGCGAACGCCGTTATGCGGAATTGAGGTCACATCGCGGATCGATGTGATGTTGAAGCCAACCGATTGCAATGCGCGCAGTGCCGACTCGCGGCCCGAGCCGGGGCCCTTGACTTCGACTTCAAGCGTGCGGACGCCGTGTTCAGCGGCCTTTTTGCCCGCATCTTCTGCGGCCATCTGTGCCGCAAACGGCGTTGACTTGCGTGATCCCTTGAACCCGCACAGGCCGGCAGATGACCAGCTGATCGCATTGCCCTGGGCATCGGTGATGGTCACCATCGTATTGTTGAAACTCGCATTGACGTGCGCGACGCCCGATGTGATGTTTTTCCGCTCGCGGCGCTTAATGCGCTGTGGTTCGCGTGCCATGTTGCTATCCTGACTTTAATCTATCGTTGAAAACGGACTCCGGCGGAGAAAAAAGAAATCCCCTCGCCCCGCGAGGAGTTTATTTTTTCTTGCCGGCAATCGGCTTCGCCTTACCCTTGCGGGTGCGCGCATTGGTGTGCGTGCGTTGGCCGCGAACCGGCAGGCCCTTGCGATGGCGCAGGCCGCGATAGCAGGCCAGATCCATCAAACGCTTGATATTCATCGATACCTGACGGCGCAAATCGCCCTCAACGGTGTGATCGGCATCAATCGTTTCGCGAATCTGGAGAACTTCCTGATCGGAAAGGTCCTGAACACGGCGTTCGCGCGTGATTCCAAGCTTAGCGGTGATTTCCTTGGCCTTGGTGTTGCCAATGCCGTGAATATAAGTCAGCGCAATTTCAACGCGTTTGTTGGTGGGGATGTTGACCCCCGCAATACGTGCCATATGTTAAATTCTCCTGCTCCACAGGGTGAATGGCGGCTCACCCCATCTCTTCGCTTCGATGGTATGCCGATAACAACAAACACGACGAACGCAAAAAAGCGCCGCCGCAAGCCGGTGATTCGGAATGGGCGGTTAATATGGTTTGGGTGGGACAGTGTCAAGCGTCGGGTGGCAGCGCTCTATGTTGATAGTCTCTGGTTGAACGCATTGCTGACTTCGCGTAGCAGAGCGTCATGAAAAAAATGATCCTGATCCTCGCCATCGCCAGCTTGATTGCGGCCGTTCCTGCTTCCGCCGCGCTAAAGCCGGGCGCGAAAGCGCCGCAGATTTTGGCACCAGCAGCGCTGGGGGGGAAGGCGTTTGAATATAATCTGACGGCAGCGCTCAAGCGTGGGCCGGTCGTGCTTTATTTCTTCCCGGCGGCCTTTACCCAAGGCTGCACGCTCGAAACACGGGAGTTTGTGCAAAATCATGCCGCTTTCGTTAAAGCGGGCGCAAGCGTGGTGGGTATCTCAACCGACGATATCGAAAAGCTCAAGCGCTTTTCGGTCGAAGAATGCCGCAGCACCTTCCCTGTTATAGCGGCGAATAGTGCGATCGTGAAAGGCTATGATGCCAGCTTGCCGCTCGTCCGCGTCTCAAACCGGATATCCTATGTCATTGCGCAGAATGGCCAGGTCGTGTTCACGCATAGCGACCTTGATTATCGCAAACATGTCGCGCTGACGTTGAAAGCGGTTCAAGACTTGAAGGCAGTCCGCTGACCGTGGTGGCGGGCGAGGTCTGGTGGATCACCGGCGCGTCATCGGGCATTGGTGAGGCGATTGCCCAAGCCGCTGCAGGGCAGGGTGCGCGTCTGATCCTTTCGGGGCGCAATCAGGCCGAACTTGATCGCGTCGCGAATCTGTGCGGCGGCTTTGATAAATGCTTGATCCTGCCGTTTGAAGCGACCGAATTTGCCGCAATCCCCGCTCTTGTTGATAAAGCATGCGAGTGGGCAGGGCGGATTGACTGCCTCGTCAATAACGCAGGCATTTCGCAGCGCTCGCTCGCGGTTGAAACCGAGTTTTCAGTCTATCAACGGATCATCGACGTTGATCTGATGGCCCCCATTGCGCTGACGCAGGCGGTGCTGCCGCATATGATCGCGGCGGGCGGCGGTCGGCTGATCGCGATTTCTAGCGTGGCGGGGGTGGCGGGTGTGCCGCTGCGGAGTGCTTATTGTGCCGCAAAACACGGTGTCATCGGTTACTTCGATTCGGTGCGCGCGGAAACGGCGCATCTGGGCATATCGGTGCATGTGATCGCGCCGGGTTCGATCAAAACCAATGTATCACGCAACGCGCTTACTGCGGATGGATCGGTGCGCGGTGAAAGCGATGCGGCGATTGAAAATGGGATTGCTGCGGGTGAGGCCGCCGCGATGATCATGGATGCGGTGGCGCAGGGACAGCGTGAACTGGTAATTGCACAGGGCGCTGAGGCGCGACTCGCTCAGGGTCGCGGCGTGGAGCGTGATCCGGTGTTCGATACAATGGCGGGCCTGATGCAGGCTGGTTACGCACAACAAATGGCCGCGACCAAGGCTACCAATTAGTCCCCGATATCCTCGTTATCCACAGCGCAAATTGGCGCAATTCTGCTAGCACGACTCAGAGCAAGGGTGCAGTCTTCAATTGTGGTTGAGCAGAGGCCCTGACGGAAACAGAGGGAAATTTGCCAGCAACAAGCCGATGAACCGAGGTAGCGAATGCCGCAACGCGATCATTATCAAGGGCCGGAGGCAGGGCAGGGAATGAGATTGGTAGAGGCTGACGCTTAGGCCGAGGTAAATGCTGATTTTCTGAACAAGTCCGCGTAGTCGCAGAGCCTTCGGGCAAAGCGCTGCAAAACCGTCCGTGCGCCGAGCAATGGTCGCAAGGCCAAAGCGAACCGCCGGACATAGTGGCGGTCAGTCGCAATACTGGCCGCCATTTCTATTTGCGCGCGTGCCGCACGGAGCATAGCGTGCCGCCAGCCATGACCGTGACGCGCCTCACCCTCACCAATTTCAGGTCTTATGCCGATGCGGTTATCGCGCCGGGCGCTGGCTTTGTCGTGCTGACCGGCGAAAATGGGGCAGGCAAAACCAATGTGCTTGAAGCGGTGTCGCTTTTTGTACCGGGGCGAGGACTGCGCGGTGCGGCGCTCTCTGAAATGGCGCACAGCGACGGTGATGGCGGCTTCGCTGTGTCTGTCGATACCAGCGACACGGTCATCGGCACGGGCACACTGGCGAGCGCGCCCGAACGGCGGCTTGTTCGGATCAACGGGGCTGTTGTGCCATTGACGGCCTTGTCTGAATGGCAATCGATCATCTGGCTTACGCCGGCGATGGACCGGTTGTTTAGCGAAGCGGCGGGCGAACGGCGGCGCTTCCTTGATCGGCTAGTGCTCGCGCTTGATCCGCGGCACGGTCGGATGGCGACGCGCTATGAAGCCGCGATGCGCCAGCGCAACCGCCTGCTTGGTGGCGATGCCCCACCCGATGGCGCATGGCTGACCGCGTTAGAGGCGCAAATGGCCGAATATGGTGAAGCGCTTGGCGTGGCCCGCGTGGCGCTGGTTAATGAACTCAATGCGGAATTGGCGCAACAAGCCGAAAGCCCGTTCGCGCGCGCGGCGCTCACCATCGATGGATGGCAATGCGGTTCAGACTTTGCGGGCGAACTGCGGCAAAACCGGGCGCGTGATGCAACCGCTGGTCGCGCGCTGATTGGACCGCACCGCGTTGATCTAATTGTGACACATGTTGCCAAGGCGCAGCCCGCCGCGCGCTGCTCAACCGGCGAACAAAAGGCGCTGTTGCTTAACATCGTGTTGGGCCATGCTGATCTGGTCGCGCGCCGCGTGGGTCGCCGTCCGCTGTTGTTGCTTGATGAAATTTCCGCGCACCTTGATCCGCGCAGGCGTGCCGCCTTGTTTGACCGGTTGTCACAGGGCGGTGGTCAGGTGTGGATGACAGGCACCGAGGCGTCGCTCTTCAATGGCCTTGGTGCCGCCGCAAGCTGGTGGCACGTAGCGGGTGGTATGATCCATGGTTAGATCAAAACCTTGCCTTCGGCACGTAGTTTCAGGTTGGCGGTCAATAGCGGTGTTGCGCTGTTGGCAAAGACACCGGGCGTCATGCCCACGAACCGCCTGAACTCCCGGTTCAAATGTGATTGATCCGAATAGCGTAGCGCCGCTAGCTGTTCTTCGGTCGGGGAGCTAAACCCGCGCATTGCCGCCGCCATGTCAAGAAACCGGCTGCGACGCAGGATCATTTTGGGGGTGAGGCCAAAGGTGGCGAGGCAACGCCGTTCAAGTTGGCGCACCGACATGCCGAGCCGGGCGGCCGCATCATCAACGCGGATCGTGCTGTCGGTGCGGGCGATCGCTTCAAAACTTGCCATTTGCTCGTCGGGGCTGCGATGGCCCGTGCGTTCCATTTGTTCGACAATCACGGCTTCCATCGCAGCGACAATCTCTTCATCTGACACCGCAGCGCGAATATCGGCTTCAAGCCTCTGCGCCAACTCGCCCCAACTTTGCGCAAGCGGCACCATCTGATCAACGAAGCTGCGCGTTGATTCCCAAAACATCGATCTCCACCCGCTTGGTCGAATCGCAAAACCGACAACACGAAACGGACCGCGCACGCGGACGCGGACAGGCCCTGAATTCGGGCCGCACAGCACAACGGGGCTCGGGAATGACCATTTACCCGGCGAAAGTTCGGCCGTCCAATCACCGCGTACCAAAATTCTGATGAAGCTGTTTTCGCCAAGCACCCCGTCAATGATTTCGAAATCATCGGGCAAATGAGCATCAAAAACATAGTGGCGACGGATATAGGGTTCAAGCCCGGGTGAGGGCGCATAGGTTCGCGACAATAACATTTTCGTTGGGCCATTTCTCCATAGTCGCCCAAATGGTTGCATCAGCATGGTAATTTAGTCAAACCGCCATGACCGCACCAAATGCGCGCTTTATCATAAAACTGTCTTATTCCCCTTGGGTTCTGCGGCGCTTTTCCCTATGGACTCATCATGACAGACACCCCTGAAAACTTTCCCCCTGAGAACCTTCCCAACGCCAACGACTATGGTGCAGACTCGATCAAGGTACTCAAAGGCCTTGATGCGGTCCGCAAACGCCCGGGCATGTATATCGGCGATACCGACGACGGCAGTGGTCTACATCACATGGTGTTCGAAGTTTCTGATAATGCGATTGACGAGGCGCTGGCCGGTCACTGCGACAAGATCATGGTCACGCTCAATCCCGATGGATCGGTTTCGGTTGAAGATAATGGGCGCGGTATCCCAACGGGCATTCATACCGAAGAGGGCGTCAGCGCTGCCGAAGTGATCATGACGCAGCTCCATGCAGGCGGCAAGTTTGAAAATACGTCGGACGATAATGCCTATAAAGTGTCAGGCGGGCTCCACGGCGTCGGCGTGTCGGTCGTCAACGCTTTGTCACTCACGCTTGATCTGACGATTTGGCGCGATGATCAGGAACATTATATGCAGTTCCGGTTGGGGGATGCGGTTGCGCCTTTGAAGGTCGTCGGGCCGGCAAATGGCAAAAAGGGCACGCGCGTCACCTTCCTCCCCTCACCAGAAACCTTCAAGATCCTTGAATTTGATTTTGAGCGGCTTGAGCACCGTTTCCGCGAACTGGCCTTCCTCAATTCGGGTGTGCGCATCTTTCTCGCCGACGCGCGCCATGCCGAGCGCAAAGAGATCGAGCTTTATTATGAGGGCGGCATTGCGGCCTTCGTCAAATATCTTGATCGCACCAAAACCGCGCTGTTTCCTGAACCGATTGCGGTCAATGGGCAGCGTGACGGCGTTGGCATCGATGTCGCGCTTGAGTGGAACGATAGCTATTATGAAAATGTCTTGCCCTTCACCAACAATATTCCGCAGCGCGACGGCGGCACGCATATGGCGGCGTTCCGCGCGGCGCTCACACGCACGCTTAACAATTATGCCGAAAAATCAGGACTGCTGAAGAAGGAAAAGGTTCAGCTAACCGGCGATGACATGCGCGAAGGGCTGACGGCGATTGTGTCAGTCAAACTGCCTGATCCCAAATTTTCGTCGCAAACCAAAGACAAATTGGTAAGCTCCGAAGTGCGCCAGCCGCTCGAAAGCCTGATGGCGGATAAGCTTGCCGAATGGCTTGAAGAAAATCCTGCACATGCCAAATCGATCATTCAAAAGACAATCGATGCCGCCGCCGCACGCGAAGCCGCCAAAAAGGCGCGCGAACTGACGCGCAAAAAGGGCGGGATGGATATTGCGACGCTCGCGGGCAAACTTTCCGATTGCCAGGAACGCGATCCGGCGAAGTGCGAACTCTTCCTCGTCGAAGGTGACAGCGCCGGAGGCTCGGCCAAGCAAGGCCGCGACCGCAATATTCAGGCGATCCTTCCGCTCAAGGGCAAAATCCTCAACGTCGAACGCGCGCGGTTTGACCGGATGCTGTCGTCAAAAGAAATCGGCACGATGATTCAGGCGCTCGGCACGGGCATTGGCCGCGACGATTTCACGCTTGAAAAACTGCGCTATCACAAAGTCATTATCATGACTGACGCTGATGTGGACGGCGCGCATATCCGCACGCTTCTGCTTACTTTCTTCTACCGGCAAATGCCCGAACTGATCACCGCCGGCCATCTCTACATCGCGCAGCCGCCGCTCTATAAAGTGTCGCGCGGGCGCAGCGAAGTCTATGTGAAGGATGATGCGGCACTCGACGCCTATCTGGTCGATGCGGGGACTGCGTCTAGCATCCTTGAGGCTCCGGGCGGCGCGCGCGCCGGCGAGGATCTCAAGACGCTCGTCAGACACGCGATGCGTTTGCGCAGCCTGATGCACTATGTGCCGCGTCGCTATAATCCCGCCATCATCGAAGGACTTGCGCTGATGGGGGCGCTTGATCCCGCTCTTGATCCAGAGGCGGCAAAGACATCGGTTGCGGCGGCGGCCGAATGGCTATCGCGTGCGGACCCCGAAGGCCGGTGGCAAGGGCTTCCTGGCGCAGACGGCGGCTATCATCTCCAGCGGCTGTGGCGCGGGGTGACCGATCATCACATCATTGACGCCAATTTCCTCGCCAGCCAAGAGGCGCGGCGGATGCACGTGCTGATGGCCGAAACCGCCGATACTTACGCGACGAGCAGCCGTTTGGTCGCGATCCGCAAAGCCGCTATTGTCGAAGAAGCGCCCGGTGACGATGATGAAGCCGCGCTGACCACGACGCCAAGCAAAGGCACGACCGTCTCGCGTCCCTCTGAACTCCTTGACGCCATCCTCGCAAGCGGGCGCAAAGGGCTTGCGATCCAGCGTTACAAAGGTCTTGGCGAAATGAACGCCGATCAGCTTTGGGAAACCACACTCGATCCCGACGCCCGGTCGCTGCTCCGCGTCGAAATCACCCAAGCCGATCTGGCCGACGAGATATTCACCCAACTGATGGGCGACGTCGTTGAGCCGCGCCGCGATTTTATTCAGGAAAATGCGCTTAACGTTGCCAATCTCGATGTGTGATCGCTGATCTCGTGGGCTGAGGCATTAACCTGTCTATCGATAGCGATTAGCTGTCTCAAAGTAGCGATTGTCTGTTGCGTCCGGCGAAATCGTCTCGTTTGGTGGTTAGTTTACGCATTTGCGTGATCAGCTAGTCAGCACCTTGAGCGGTCATTCCAAGCGTACTTGCCCATGGTTCACGGCGGAT
>JBJXDU010000053.1:0-5055 GCA_046153565.1 Sphingomonadaceae bacterium | reverse complement strand
GCGGGGCAGCTGGCGGTCGGGGTGTTGATCGTCACCGCGACGGCTTTGTTCTGTGACGGGATCGCGCATGCTTGGTTCCCGCAGCTGTACGGCAGCGACCCCGCGCTGATCATCCTCGGCGCCAGTGCGATCTTCTGGGGGGCGGGGGTTGGCTTGGTGCTCGGGCTGGTGATGGATCGCCGCGCCTAAACCGCCGCCGCGCAGACATCGTCGAGGCCAACGCTTTTGAGCAGTAAGATGCCTTCTATACTAACCAGTAAGGTTGCCGCATCGCGCGCGGGATTATCGCTCGCCAGCTGTGCCGCGCCCCAGGCGAGGAAACCGCGCGCCATCTGTCCGCCTACCGCGCGGTAGAAGGGATCGCCCCGCGCGGCGAGGCTCGCAATTTCGAGCCAGATGCGCATATAGGGCCACAACGCCTCGGCAAAGAGGATGTTGACCAATTCGGCGCGTAGTGCGTCGAGCGGAAGCGGTGTATCGGTTCGAGCCTCGCTGAGGATCACCACCAGCCGCGCGGCGATGCGTTCAACAATGGCGCTGATCAGATCGGCCTTGTCGCTGAAATAATAAAGCAGCATTCGGTCGCTCACCCCAGCGGCCTTAGCGAGCGGGCGCAGGCTCGCGGTTGACAGGCCTTCGCGCAGGACATGATCGGCGAGAATATCGATCAGCGCGCTGCGCCGGGCGTCATTCTTGCTCACGGCGCGCCTGCCAGTGCGCGGCGGCGATAATCGCTGGGGGTGCAGTCTTCGGCCTCACGAAAGGCGCGGTTGAACGGGCCCAGCGAGCCGAAGCCGGCATCCAGCGCGATGGTGAGGATCGGCACCTCGCGCTGGCTCGGATCATCAAGCGCAGCTTTCACCTCGGCTAGGCGGTAGCCATTTAAAAAGGCCGCGAAATTACGGTGGCCCAGCCGCCCGTTGATTAAGCGGCGCAGCCGATATTCCTGCTCGCCCAATTGCGCGGCGAGACCCGCTATGGTGAGGCCATCGTCGCGGTAGGCGCGGCTCGCCGCCATATGCGCGGTGAGGCGGGCGGCAAGCGCTTCGGCGGAGGGATTATCATCTTTGTCGGGCAGGGGCGGCGGCGTCGCGGCGGCGAACAGGTCGGTCTGGCGAATGGCAAACATCGCGCCGCACAGCAAAGCGGTGAGCCAGAGGATACCGATTTCAATCAGCGTGGGCAGCATGTCGGGGCCGCGATCATTGTTGATAAGGATTTCGGCCGCGTTGGTGAGGATCACAAAGCCGCCGACGCCCCAAATCAATTGCGCGCGCAGCCGCCGCCTTGCCTCGATCAAATCGCCATCGCGTCCGCGCCATGCGGCCCACAGCCCCGCAATGGCAAGCGCAAAACTGATCAGCCGCATCGCGAAGCCAACGGGGAACGGGCCCGTCGGTCGCCCCGCCATGATCACAAATGTCGCGAAGAGGATGGGGGGCAAGAGCGCAATCGCCCAGCTGATCCAGCCGATGCGTACTTCGTCATTGAACCAGACACGCGCGAACAGCCAGAAAGAACCCGGCACCATTGTCGATCCACAGAGAAGCATACCATCAACCACGGGGCCATAGCCAAGCGACCCCGGGATCGAACCAATGACGTGCGCGACGATTGACAACAGCATCAGTAACGCAATCCGCGCCGAGAGCGCCCCCCGGTGATCGCGCACCAACAACCAGCTCGTCAGCAACAGCAACGCCATCGCCCCGCCGCGCGCCATCATATCGATCATGGGAAGCGTGATCATCGCGCCACCTGTGGCAGAGCGGACGCCGCGCAGCAAGATGGGGGGTGAGGGTTCGCGCCTAGGCGCGCAGGTGCTGAGTGATTCGCAGCTTGCCGATTCGCTGCTTATCAGTACAAAGAACTCTCTCATGGATAGAAATAAGCACATAAATTAACCCTTATGAATCAGAGAGATATGGGTAAAGAATCCTATATGGCATTTATCTGTTGACAGCGTCACGCTGTTCTGGCACATAAGTTCACGATGAAGAATTGCGAGTCGGGAACGGCGCGCTGACAGGGCCGGGGCGGAAACGCCTTCCGGCCCTTTGTTTTGGCACAAAGGAAAATGATATGGAAATGAACGCAGCGGCGCAGGACGCGCCGGTGGAGACCAAGGCGATTGCGCCCTATTCGGCGAAGGCGTGGACGCGTGAGCGACAGGCGATTTTTCTTGATACGCTTGCGGCCACGTCAAACGTCAAGGCATCGGCCACCGCGGCGGGCTTGCCCGAGGCAAGTGCTTATCGCTTGCGGCGCGAATCGGCGGCGTTTCGGGCGTCGTGGGAAGCGGCCTTGTGCGAAGGCTATGCCAAGCTAGAGCTGATGATGCTCGAACGGGCGATGAAGGCACTGCGCCGCATTTCCGAACCCGATGCCGCCAAATCGCGCATGGATGACTATTCAAACAAGCTCGCCATGGGGTTGCTCGCGGCGCATCGGGGCAGTGCAAAGGGGGCTTTTTCGGCCGCAACTCCGGCGCGGCGTGCGAGGCCGGGCACCGCCAAATCGCGCGTCTTGAAGCAGTTGGGTGACATGCGCGAGCGCGCGAACAGTGACAGCTAAGCCCCCGCCGCAAAGTGCGGCAGAGCGCGTCGCCCGGATGGATGAAGCGGACTATGCCAAATGGCTGAAGGGCAAGAGCGAGGCACAGCATAAGGCGCTTGAAAGCGATTGGTCATTTTGGGAACGGTTTGATCAACGGCCCCCGCCAGGCGATTGGCACGGCTGGCTGTTGATGGCGGGGCGGGGCTTTGGCAAGACGCGCGTTGGTGCCGAATGGGTTCGCAGCTATGCCGAAGCCAATGCGGATGCGCGGATCGCGATCATCGGGGCGACCTTTGCCGAAGCGCGGAGCATAATGGTGGAAGGGGTAAGCGGCCTGCTCGCGATTGCGCCCGAAGCGCATTATCCACTGTGGGAGCCATCACTCCGGCGGCTGACCTGGCCCAATGGTGCCCGCGCCGACGTCTATTCAGCGGCCGAGCCCAACAGCTTGCGCGGCCCCGAACATCATGTCGGCTGGGCTGATGAAATTGCCAAATGGGATCAGGCGACGGCAGCATGGGACAATTTGATGATGACAATGCGATTGGCAAAGGTGCCGCGCATCGTCGCGACGACAACGCCGCGCCCGGTGCCGCTGATCCGGCGCTTGCTAAACGAAAAGGATGTCGTGGTGACGCGCGGGGTGACGGCGGCGAACCATTTGAACCTGTCGGCGGCGTGGATGCGCACGATGACCAATCTTTATAGTGGCACACGGTTGGGGCGACAGGAGCTTGACGGCGATTTGATCGATGATCTTGAAGGCGCGCTCTGGTCACGTGACTTGCTTGAACGGTGCCGCGTGGCGGCGGCGCCCGTGCTTAAACGCACGGTCATCGGCGTCGATCCGCCCGCCGGGGTGGGCGGCGATGCATGCGGTATTGTCGTCGTCGGCCTGGGTGTTGATGATCACGCCTACGTGCTCGCCGATGCCAGCGTTCAGGGCAAATCACCCGAAGGCTGGGCCCGCGCGGTCGCCACGGCGGCTGACAGATGGAACGCCGACCGCGTCATCGCCGAGGGCAATCAAGGCGGTGCGATGGTCGAAAGCATCTTACGCGCGGCGAGTGTAATGATGCCGATCAAACGAGTATTTGCGAGCGTTGGTAAAGTAGCGCGGGCTGAACCTATGGCCGCACTCTATGAAAATGGTCGCGCATATCATGTTGGCGGATTTGCCGCACTTGAAGATGAACTATGCGGCTTGATCATTGGCGGCGACTATCAAGGCCCCGGTCGATCACCCGACCGCGCCGATGCCTTAGTATGGGCGATGAGTGAATTGATGTTAGGGGCAGCAAGGGTGCCGCAGGTGCGGGGGTTTTGAATCGTTTTTTTCCTATTTCAAAATATTTCAACCTTGTAACTGAAAAAATGGCGAAAAAACCTCTTCAGACACCTATAGCATGTAGGACAA
The DNA here is from genome assembly GCA_046153565.1 of Sphingomonadaceae bacterium. GTDB lineage: Bacteria > Pseudomonadota > Alphaproteobacteria > Sphingomonadales > Sphingomonadaceae > Aquisediminimonas. The sequence continues at coordinate 1,082 of JBJXDU010000053.1, read as the reverse complement.
AGTCCTACATGCTATAGGTGTCTGATGTCAAATTGACAATCTTGAGTGTAACCATATCTTGATGGTTGCTTGGCACAGGTAGCGACGGGTTTCAGCGATTATCATGACACAAACCGAACGTAACATTGCGATCAAATCGCTTATTGCTGCTCATACGCGACGAATCACGGTCAGCAAAGAGACGGCTCGTGCGTCGCTGATTGCATCAGGCTTATATACTGAAGCAGGCGATTTGCATGCTTCGTTGGGCGGTCCAGCAGTGAAAGTAAGCAACCAGCGTTGAGTCGATTAGCGACGTCATTCGTGTTGGGTTACCACGGTTGTGATGCCGCGATAGCGAAGGCGGTAGTTAGCGGATGCACGCAGCTAGTGCCCAGCGATAAGGATTTTGATTGGATCGGCCCCGGGATATATTTTTGGGAAGCCGATAAGCGGCGAGCGCTTGAATGGGCACAGCAGCACAGAGCCAAATATCCTAACCCAACTGTGATCGGCGCTGTGATCGATCTCCGCAATTGCCTTGACCTTACAAATCGAACCGATCTTGAGCTAGTTCGCGAAGCGCACTCGTCTTATGTGGAAGCGCAGCAGATATCTGGTCTTCCGATTGCAGAAAATCTGTCTGTTGCCGGGCAGCCAGATCAAGATCGCTTGCTTCGATATCTAGACTGCGCGGTGATAAGGCATTTGCATTACATCATTGAGCAACAGCCGAAAGGCTTAGATTCGTTGGAAGCATATGATACCGTTCGAGGTATGTTTTCTGAAGGCGAAGACTTGTATCTTGGTGCAGGGTTCAAGGAAAGAACACATACTCAAATCGCAGTTATCAACCCTAAATGTCTCAAAGGGCTGTTCTTTCCGCTTTGAGGCCAACGCCATCCACTAAACCTAAATAATATGACAAATCATGAACATATTCGGCAGAAAATCTGCCGGGCGTGCCCCCGCGCGTCCGGTGCTTTCGCGTGGGGGCTTTGCGTCTGCGCTCGGGGAATGGCCTTCGGCTTTTGAACCACGGTTGCGCGCGGCTTACCGTGAAAATCCGGTGGCACAGCGTGCGGTGCGGTTGGTGGCGCAGG
>JBJXDU010000052.1:0-98975 GCA_046153565.1 Sphingomonadaceae bacterium | reverse complement strand
GTCGCGGGATAGCCCAGCCCCGTCAGATAATTGGTGAGCGCATCGACCCAGACATACATGACATGGCCATCGCTCCCGGGCACTTTCACCCCCCAATCAAAACTGGTGCGAGAGACCGAAAGGTCGTTGAGCCCGCCCTTGACGAAGTTGATCACTTCATTGCGGCGGCTATCTGGCTGGATGAAGTCGGGATGCGCCTCATAATAGGCCAAAAGCCGATCAGTATATTCCGATAGCCTGAACCGCCAATTCTCTTCGACAGTCCATTCAACCGGCGTATCTTGCGGCGATAGCTTGGTGCCATCGGCGCCCGCCTTCAATTCCTTCTCATCATAAAAGGCTTCGTCGCGAACACTATACCAGCCTTCGTAACGACCAAGTGTGAGGTCTCCGTTGGCAGCAAGCGCATTCCACAATGCCTGACTGGCGGCATGATGTCCGGGCGCGGTTGTGCGTTGGAAATGATCATAGGAAATGTTGAGCTTGTCGCACATCGCCTGAAACTGGTCAGACATGTCGCGGCACAAATCTTCGACCGCGACACCCTTATCACGCGCGGTTTGCACCATTTTGAGGCCATGTTCGTCAGTGCCGGTTTGAAAGCGCACATCGCGCCCCGAAAGCCGGTGAAAGCGCGCAATCGCGTCGGCGGCGATGGCTTCATAGGCATGGCCGATATGCGGTTTGCCATTGGGATAGCTGATGGCAGTCGTAATATAATAAGGATCAGTCATGCCCTAGCTCTTAGACGAAGCCGCCTTGGGAGCAAGCGCTGCGATATGGCTCGCCATCGCAAAAACGGTCATTTGCGGGTCAAGCGACTGTCGCTGCGCGCTTTCAGCAAGGCTGCGTGCGCCGTCCCACGCATCAAGCGCCGAGGCCAACGCGTCGCCAGTTCGCGCGCGCGCTTGATCGGCAATGAAGGCCGGGGCGCGCGCCAAAAACGCTTCATAGCGCTGCTGTGCGGATTTGAGCGCGAGCGCTTGGGCTAACCCGGCGCGCTTCGCGTTGCTCGCGTCACCATCTTTGGCAATGTCTGCCATCGCCGCATCTATCGCCCCGATATCAAGCCCGGCAAAATTCAGCGCGCGCCCCGGCGATCCTTGGCCAACGCGCAAAAGCGAAGTGAGTTCTGACTCATCCGCGTTGGGCAAATGGGTGCGGAGCACGCCGCGCATGTTAACGTCATCCAGCGGGGCAAAGCGCAAGATGCGACAGCGCGAGCGAATAGTGGGCAGCAATCGGCCCGGCGCGTGGCTCACAGCCAAAAAAATCGTCCCTTGCGGCGGTTCCTCAAGCATCTTGAGCAACGCATTGGCACCACTGCGTTCCATGTCATCGATCGCATCGATGACCACAACTCGTTTGGCCGAAAATGACGGCATGAGGCCAAATATGCTGCCGAGCGCACGCACTTGTTCGACCGTGATGCTGCGAACCCGTTCAACATCGACGGGCCAATTACGGCGCTCTTCCTCGCGGATCAGCTTCGCATCCTTGGGTAAGCGATCAAGCAAGTGGAAATCGGGATGCGACCCGGCATCAATCAACTTGGCTATGGGATGATCAGGCGGAGTCGCCACACCCTGCCCCACAATTGGCGGCCCGGCAGCTTCCGCAAGCAACCGCTTGGCGAGCGCAATGGCCACACTTGCCTTGCCAATGCCCACCGCGCCAGTCAGCAGCCAAGCATGATGCAGTTTCGTGCCGCGCATCGCGTTCAAAAACGCCGCTATCGGGCCATCATGGCCGTGCAGATCGCTCACAACAGATCACTAAGCTGCGCGAGCAACCGCTGCGTCACTTGTTCAGCATCACCCACCGCCGACACCAGCCGAACCCGATCAGGGTCAGTTGCAGAAAAATGTTCAAAAGCAGCACTAACCCGCTGATGATAAGAAAAATTCTTGTCACCGAAGCGATCCGACTGATTTCCATCACGCGCGCGGGCGCGGGCTAAGGCTTGGGCTTCGGACAAGGACAGGACGAGTGTGCGATCAGGCATTAACCCATCGCTGCCAACCCTATGAAGCGCCATAATGTCGCTATCATCGAGTCCGCCTGCCCCACCCTGATAGGCGCGTGTTGAATCGATAAACCGATCACACAGCACCCACTCGCCCCGTTCAAGCGCTGGTCGAATTACGCGCTCGACATGATCGGCGCGCGCGGCGGCGAAGAGCAAAGCTTCGGACTGCGCGCTCCATCGGTCTTGGCTGCCGTTCATGACCAAATCGCGGATGGCTTCCGCGCCAGCGCTACCGCCGGGCTCGCGCGTTGTGATCACTTTGTAACCACGATTTGAAAGTGCCGCTGCCAACGCCCGCAGTTGCGTCGTTTTGCCGACGCCCTCGCCGCCTTCCAGAGTGATGAATCGCCCGGTCATTCCTAAAAGAATGACAGAAGACCAACCCAGACGCGACCAAAAAAACCAGCTTCGCCAACATCATTTTCGGCAACCAGCGGCATTAATTGCGGCCCGGTTGACGCGGTTTCAACCGACAGATCGGCAATATGCTGCCCCTTTTTGATTGGTGCTTTGACAGGGCCATTATAAACGATGCTGACCTTAACTCTATCGCTCGTCCCGACGGGCAATGTGACCGCAATGTCACGTGGCGCGATCAACCCAACCTCGGTAGCATAACCCAGTTGCACATCAGCACTGCCGACGCGTTTTCCCGCAGCGACCAATGGTTTCGATGCCCACCACGAAAAGCCCCATTCCATGAATTTGACCGATTCGCTGATCCTATTGGCAAAGGTATCAATCCCAGCGACAACCATCACCAAACGGCGACCGCGCTGTTCGGCAGAACCAGTGAAGCCAAAACCCGCTTCTTCGGTATGTCCCGTTTTGATTCCGTCCGCGCCGGGCACTGCGCCAAGAAGCGGATTGCGGTTTTGCTGCGTTATGCCTGCCCCACCGCGCGTTTTGCCCCAGGTAAAATCACGCTTGCCATAGAAGGCCTTGTAGAGCTTTGGGTGATTATCAATCGTTGCGCGGCCAAGGGCGGCCAGATCGCGCGCGGTGGTGACGGTCTTGCCGGCGTCGGGCCATCCGTTCGCCGTTCCATACCGCGTTGCGGTGAGGCCAAGTTTCTTGGCTTGCGCGTTCATTTGTTCGACAAACGCGGCCTCGCTACCGAACATCCCTTCGGCCAACACGATGCAGGCATCATTACCGGACAGCGTCACAATGCCGTGCAACAGATTTTCGACCGAAACACTTTCGCCCGCCGATAAAAACATGGTCGACCCTGCTTGCGGCCCATGCCACTTTTCCCAGGTTTCGCGGCGAACGGGGAATTTTTGATTAAGTGAGAATTTGCCCTGCGCAATCAAGTCAAACGCCAAATAGACCGTCATCATCTTGGCCATTGATGCCGGCGGGATGCGTCGGTCAGCGTCCTTTGCATAGAGCACGGCGCCCGACGTCAAATCGATCATGTACGCAACAGGTGCCTTGGTTTCGAAGATTGGCGCAGCCGCCGAAACGGGCAGAGACAGTGCAGTGCAAGCGAGGGCAGCCAAGTAAAGTGATTTCATATGATTCTTTCGCTTAAACAGCACGACGACTCAGCGTGTGACGCGCGCGTCGCGATAGCCTTTTGCCTGCACTTGGCCAAGCGCCGCGCGCGCAGCCGCTTCATTTTCGTAGGGCCCCATGCGAACCCGCCACACTGAACCAGCTGACTGAACAGATCCACCAACCTTATGTGCCAAAGCAACTGCTCGCGCCTCGACACCAAATGAGGCAATCTGGATGAATAGCCGCTCAGCGCCAACTGCCGATGCACGCACCGGCGCAGGTTTGGGGGCCATGCTGGGCTTCGTGCCGCCCGTCTCTTCAACAATGAAGCGGTCACCGGGTGGCGATGTGAGTTCAGTCGACCGTCCAAAGGTAACGCCAGGCTTTGCCATCGCCGGTTTTGTCATGGCTGGCTTTGTCATGGCTGGCTTTGTCATGGCAGGCTTTGGCGCCGCAGGCTTCACCATCTCGAGCTTGACCATAGCAGGAGCAGGAGCGGCAGGACGTTCGGCCGTAAGCGTTGCAGAGGGCGCTGCCCCTAACCGTTTGCGCAAAGCCGATAGCAACGAAGCGGGCGTTGCCATTCGCTCGCCTGCCGACATGCCATTGCGCAGCGCCGCACGTTCGAATTCAGGAGGATTAGTGCGCCTGACGCGGACAGGAATGCGGTCTTGCCCTTCCACGCCCAATTGCTTGGCGGCGGCGGGCGACAAGGCGATCAATCGCCCGCGCGTCGCTTGATTATCCGAAATGCGCACCAAAATTGTGCGCCCGCTATCAAGGTTAGTGACTTCGGCATAGCTCGGCACGGGCAACGTGCCATGCGATGCCACAATGAACGCGTCTTCCCCTGCCCCAGCTACGCCCGCATAGCCGACTTGGTCATATTGGCTTTGGTCACCCTGAACTCCATCAGCCAAAGCAGGGCGCGCATCAGGCAGGGCCGCGGGAGACAAATCCTGATCTTGTGCAGCATAGCCACAACCGCTGATTGCAACCGCAAACGGGCAAAGGATCAACGCAAACTTATTTTTCGACCGCATCAGCCAACAACCCCACAGATAGCGCGTAAAAATTCGAACAATTATAGTCTAGGATAACGCGGTAATTGCCTGTGAGCAAATAAGCGGGGGTGCCCGGTCCGTCTGGTTCAAAAAATGTCGCCATATCAGCGTCGCGCAAGCCTTTTGGCGTCACAGGCACAACGCCAAGTGCTCGCCATTCGGCGATGGTTTTCCAGCGACTTTGCCGATCATGCACCCGCGGGCAGCGCGGGGAAACGGTGCGATTGACTAAAGCTGCCCGGTTAAGCCCTGCAGGCACAATGGCCCGAACGCCCCACGGTACATCGGGCCGCCAACCACTCGCGACAAAATAATTGGCGATTGACGCCAGCGCGTCCGCTTCACTTGCCCAAATATCAGCGCGACCATCACCGTCGCCGTCTTTCCCCAACCGCAAATAGACGCTGGGCAAAAATTGCGGATAGCCCGTCGCGCCGGCCCAACTACCAACCAGCTTGCTACGCGGAAAACCCCGATCCATCATCTTGAGCGTCGCGATGAACTCCTCGGTGAACAGCTGTCGACGTCGCCCGTCATAGGCGAGTGTGGCAAGCGAATTGGCGAGGTCAAAGCTGCCAGTGATTGTGCCATAATTGGTTTCATGGCCCCAGATCGCAACCATGATCGACTCAGGCACCCCCGTCTCGCGCTCGACACGCGACAATAGCGCCCGCAGGTTTTGATATTTGGCACGACCCCGCTCTATCCGCGCGCTATCGACATGTTTGATCGCATAAGGTGCGAATTTGGGAATCGGCGCGTTGGGATCATTGGGATTACCGCCAGGTTGAAACCGATCAAGCTGAACCACCCGCGCGTTATAATAGAGCGTCGGAATCACCGCCGCGACAGTTTGGCTATTCACACCCTGCGCAATGGCCTGCGCGCCAAGCGTTTTTACATAGTCTTGAAAGCCCGCACTATCCTGCGCTTGCCCACCATTCGCGACCAAAAGCCCCGCAGAGATCATGACCGAGGTCGCTAAGCGTCGAAACAATCTGGTTACCATAACCTCCCCATGCCACAGCTTGGCCATTAGGAGAATCCCCTTTCGGCGCAAAACCGAACGATCGTCCCAGACTTGCCTTTGTCAGCAAGCTGAGGCAAGGGCCGCGCCTGACGCGGACAGGTGGCCGAGTGGTTTAAGGCAGCGGTCTTGAAAACCGCCGTAGGTGCAAGCTTACCGTGGGTTCGAATCCCACCCTGTCCGCCATTCATTACTCGTTTTGCTTGACCTTATCGTCGATCCAGACGAACAAGGTGCTATGTCAAATACACCCGTTGATCCGATGGCTATGTTTCGTGAATTCGTCACGCAGTGGGAGACGCTGGCGAACGATGTAGGCTCCAAAATTCTGGGTAGTAGTGAGGCCGCCCAAGTGATGCATAGCGGCACCTCAATGTCCCTAAAAGCCCAGCAAATTGGGCAAGAGGCCATGGCAAAGGGTCTTGCGGCGGCCAATATGCCAAGCAAAGCCGATATCGTAGCGCTTGGCGAAAGGCTGTCTGCGATTGAAGCGCAGCTGGCGCGAATCGAGATGGTTGTGAGTGGACGAGCGGCATCTGCACCTTCAGTAGATGTGCCCAAACCCAAGCGCACCAAGACGCCGCCGCCAAAGGCATCATGAGCGAAGCCGACGCTCCCAATATCCTCACACAGGCGCGCGCCGAGTTTGAGCGTGCTATGCAGCGCAATATCAAGGGCATCGAATATTTTTCATCGCCGGCGCCCGTGCTTGGGGCCAGCGCCAAAGAATTGATCCTTTCGAAAGGCACTCTCAAACTCTACCACTATCACCCGCGCGTTGATGAGATTTACCGCGTGCCGATCATGCTCGTGATGGCGACCACCAACCGTGGCTATATTTTTGATATGGTGCCCGGGCAGAGCTTCGTCGAATTCCTGCTCAACGCGGGATATGATGTATTCATGGTCGATTGGGACGTGCCGCGCGCTGATGAGAAGCATCTGAGCATTGAAGATTATATCCTCGATTTCCTGCCAAGCTGCGTGAACAAAGTCATTGAAACCACTGGCGAGCCCGATCTTTCGGTTGTTGGGTATTGCTTTGGGGGCGTTTTATCATTGCTGTGGGCAGCGCTCAATCCTGACGGGCCAATGAAAAATCTGGTGACATTTACAACGCCGATTGATTTTAAAGGCATGCCCATGTTTCAGGCATGGTCAGACCAACGTTTTTTTGACGTCGATCGGCTGGTTGAAACGCACGGCAATTGCCCGGCGGAAATGCTCTATTCAGCGTTCGATATGTTGCGCCCCGGCGGGCGGATCGCTGGCAATTTGCGACTGTGGGATAATCTGTGGAACGATGAATATGTCAAAGGTTACCGGATGGTTGATCGCTGGTCGAGCGACATGTTGCCACTTGCTGGTCGCTATTTTGAACAGACGATCAAGAAACTGATGTGGGAAAATGCGCTTTACGAAGGCACTATGGATGTTGGCGGTCGGACGATTGATCTTGGCGCTATCACCGCACCGTTCATGCATGTCGTCGCGCAACATGATCATATCGTACCTTATGAGGCATCAAAGCCGCTGGTTGGCATGATCGGTTCGGCCGACAAACAGGAGCTTGTGCTGAAAGGCGGTCATGTCAGTCTCGTCGCTGGCGCAAATGCGGTCAAGCGATTGTGGCCCAATCTTGATCTGTGGCTTCAGGAGCGAAGTTTGTGAGCGATTATCCCAAAACCGTCGCGTGCGGCGATTCGACACTGACCCTGATGCCGTTCGAAGCGAGCCACCTCGGTGCGGTCAAGGACTTTGCGCAAGGGCTTGATGCTCATGATCTTTTGTTTTTGGGCCGGGATATTCAACATCCCAAGGTGATCACGGCCTGGCTTGATGCGATTGCAGATGGCAACATCGTCAGCCTCGTTGCGTTTGAGCGGGACGTTGTTGTCGGCACCACTGCGATCGTTCGCGACAAATTGAGCTGGTCACCCCATGTTGCTGAAATCAGGCTCATGATTGCGACCGGGATGCGTGGACGCGGGCTTGGGCGAATTTTGCTTCAACATTGCTTTATCGACGCCATCGAAGCCGGCGCCCAAAAGCTGATCGCGCGGATGACGCCTGATCAGCGCGGTGCCATTGCGCTCTTTGAGGAAATGGGCTTTCGCGGCGAAGCCATGCTCCGCGAACATGTTCGCGACCGCAATGGACAATTGCATGATCTCGCCATCTTGAGCCTGGATGTGGCTCGCGCTAGCGCCCAGCGCGGTGCCCTTTACTAACTTGTTAGTCGTTTAGCTTGATCTTGCAAGTCGTTTAGCTTGATCGCGCGGCCGCGATTGGCGTGACTTGGGCTAGACTAGGTTGTGATCGGCCAGCAGATTGCCTGACTGCCGCCTGCTGTGCGACATGTTCGGTGGCCGCTTGCACATGCATCATCGCATCATGATCAGCGAAAATCTTCTCCACATCGCGGCGTTTAAGCAGCAATATTTTAGCGATCCCAGGGGCTAGGCTATCACCTTCCCCAACGCGCCCCAGCAGGGCAGCCAAGTCACTGAGCGTCGCATCCTCAGGGGACTTGAAATACTGCCCCTTCACATCGAAAAAGCCTAATCCACTCATCGCCATAACGGTCGCTCCCAAATCGCCACAAGTGCCCGCAAACCTAAATCGGCTTAACTGAACCCAACAATAACGACCCGACAGCGTTTCACTGACGCAAGCATCTTGACCGTCCCCCCATTCGGGTCGATCCAATGCTGATTAATTACCACATGTCGCACGAATTCAAAAAGGCAAAAATATCGGTAGCCAGTTCATTCACCCTGCGCGCGCTTCATCCCAACTCAAACAGCCCCGCAGCACCGATTCCGCCACCAACACACATCGTGACAACGACACGCTTAGCACCGCGCCGCTTGCCCTCAATCAACGCATGTCCGGTGAGTCGTGACCCGGACAGGCCAAAGGGGTGACCAATAGCAATCGCGCCGCCGTTAACGTTGAGTTTGTCCGGATCAATCCTCAACCGGTCGCGACAATAGAGAACTTGAACGGCAAAGGCTTCGTTCAATTCCCACAAATCAATATCATCCACTGTAAGCCCATGGCGTGCGAGCAATTTTGGCACAGCAAAGACCGGGCCGATACCCATTTCGTCGGGCTCGCAGCCGGCCACGGCAAATCCGCGAAACACACCCATCGGCGTTAACCCGCGCGCGGCGGCTTCTCGACCGCTCATAACGACACAAACACTCGCACCGTCAGATAGCTGACTGGCATTCCCTGCCGTTACCGTGCCACCGTCATAAACGGGCTTCAAGGCAGCCAGACCACTGCTAGTAGTTTCGGGCCGCATGCCTTCATCTTTGCTCAGTGTCACCTGCTCCTCGGCGGTAACATTGCCGTCCTTGTCCTTGATTTTCTTTACGACAGAGATCGGCGCAATCTCATCATCGAGCAAGCCGGCTGCCGAAGCGGCACTGATCCGCATTTGCGATTGCAAGCCATATTCATCCTGCATCTCTCGCGTAATTCCATAGCGGGTGCTTACATTTTCCGCCGTATCAATCATCGGAAGCATCAGTGATGGTGCATGGGCGTGCACCCAGTCCGAATGATAGTGTTTGAGGTTTTTGTTGGGCAGGACAAGCGACACCGAGTCGACCCCGCCCGCCACATAAATTCCGGCGTCACCCGACATGATTCGCTGCGCTGCAATGGCTATCGTCTGCAGCCCTGACGAGCATTTCCGATCAAGCGTCATACCCGGAACCGTAACCGGACAGCCAGCCCGCAACGCTGAGACGCGCGCAATATTGTTGCCGGTGGCACCTTCGGGATGCGCCGACCCCAGCAAAATGTCATCTATATCAGCAGGTTCCACTCCTACCTTTTTGATCGCTGCCGTGATTGCGTGCGCCGCAAGATCGGAACTGTGCGTATCGGCAAGCGAGCCTCGATAGGCTTTGCCGATCGGCGTTCGCGCAGTAGCCACTATTACGGCATCGTCCATCTTCACACTCCCGGCTTCGCGATCACTATCGATACGCTTGATATTGGCGCGAATCTAGCAACCTTTTGCGCCATTTGCACTGTCCAACAATGGTACATAAGACTGTAACAATCCGCTTGCGTGTTCGTTAAAGTGTCGTTAACTTTGCCCGGTCGCTAAAGAAAAATTGCAAAAAATTGTTTTGGTATTGCCGGTGCGAAGGGACGTTTGAGCCTGACCGGATTGAATTTTGGGGATTTGATGATGACAAAATATATTCTTGGCCTGATGTTAGCGGTGTCTGCAGCATGCAGCCCTGCCTATGCCGTTACCGTTGTTTCACTCCCAGGTAGTGCAGCCACGTTTGCGGCGCCTGCTGGTAACGTGTCGACGTTCAATACGGTTGCGCCGCTAGGTGGCGGGATTACGCGGGTTGGTGGCGTCCTCGTGACCGGGTCAACGCCAACGTCGGCAAGACCGGCGTTTAGCGATAATAGCCGCTATTTGAGTATCGCTGCCGGACAGACATCGACGCTGACGTCATCGATTGGATTTAACACGGTCAGCTTCTTTTGGGGCTCGATTGATGCTTTCAACAATGTGGCTTTGCTCGATGCAAGCAACAATGTGATTGCCTCTTACTTTGGCAACGATCCGTTGATTTCTTCGATTGCAAACGGTGATCGCACCACTCCAAACACTAACCGTCGCGTAACATTCACGCGTGCGCTTGGTGATGCGGCAATCCGTGCTGTGCGGTTTCAATCGCGAAATAACTCGTTTGAAATTGATAACTTCGTATTTCAAGGGCCGATCCCTGAGCCAGCGACATGGATGATGTTGCTTGCTGGATTTGGATTGGTTGGTGCTTCATTGCGTCGGCGCAATCGCCCACTCGCGCTAATCTGAGATAAGCTTGCGAATATTGAAAAGGGGCGCGGCGCTGCCGTTGCCCCTTTTTTGCGTTCATTCCCCAGAAAATGTTGGGGTACGTCGCTCAAGGAACGCATCAATCGCTTCGTCATTATCTTTTGTCGCATGGGCAAGCGCTTGAAACGCGGCAGACATATCCAATATCGTTGCCAGACTCGCACGGTGAGACTCGCGCAGCAGCCGCTTGGTCATCCGGACTGCATGGGGTGGATTGGCGGCGATCTTGTCAGCAACATGGCGAGCAGCGGGGAGCAACTCCGCATCGGGCACAACGCGTGACACTAATCCGCTCGCAAGCGCTTCCTCAGCACTTAGCATGTCACCCGTGAGCGCCAATTCCGTCGCTCGCGAAAATCCGATGATGCGCGGCAGCAGCCAGGCACCGCCATCACCCGGGACTATCCCCAGCTTCACAAAACTCTCTGCAAATTTAGCGCTTTGTGCCGCAACTCTCACGTCACACATCAGGGCAAGGTCACAGCCTGCACCAATTGCGGGGCCATTGACGGCGGCGATAACGGGCACTTCAAGAGCTTCAAACATCAGCGGCAATTTCTGGATGCCCGTTTTGTAATTCCGACGCGTTTGCGCGGGTAAGGCGCTGCGCAAACCTACCCCAGCTTTCATTTGCTTGAGGTCACCACCCGATGAAAACGCAGTTCCAGCGCCCGTCAATATCACACACCGCACCGATAAGTCAGCGTCAGCCGTCGTAAAGGCTTCGCACAGCGAGTCGACCATCGCTTGATCTGATACCGGATTACGTCGCTCAGGCTGGTTTAACGTGATCGTCAGGATAGCGCCGTCGCGCGTTTGCAAGATCATATCAGTCATCTTCAATTCGATACCGCCAACAGCCACAACGTCCAGCCGCTTAGCATCGCAATGACCAGCCACGTGATCATCACACCAATCGAACGAGGCAGCGGCGGTTTGCTGTTCATCGGTGCATACAGCCCAAAGATATGCGCAACCCGGCCCAGCAGAAACAGTGCACCAAGCCCCATCAACAATGGATGATATGCGTGCGCAAGTTCAAGGCAACCCATCATGATCAGAACGATCGGCGCATGTTCGGCAAGGTTACCATGGCTGCGACTCGCGCTGATAAGCTTGGCATCGCCCATATCGCCGAACGCCGCCTGCGCCCGCATTCGGTGTCGCACCGTATCAATCGCCAATATCAACAGCATGATAGCGCAAACGGCGGCTGTAAATGCGGTTACCGGTAATGTCATAATCGCTCCCCTTTATATAGATAAGCTAACAGGCAAGCCTGTTCCCCGCCATAGGCTTGTGTGACATCGCTAAGCCAATTCCAGAATCACGGCATCTACCGCCAAACTCTCGCCAAGCGCCGCGTTTACCGCTGTCACTACACCTGATTTCTGCGCGCGCAGAATATTCTCCATCTTCATAGCTTCAACGGTCGCCAGCGCTTGGCCCGCCTCGACCTTATCACCAACCCCAACCGACAGCGCGATGAGCAGTCCTGGCATCGGGCATAACAAGAAACGCGACATATCAGGGGGCGTCTTTTCAATCATATGCGCAGACAGCGCCGCGATATGCGCAGGCAAACATGTCGCCTGATGACAAGCCCCGCGCGTTGTCAGCGAAAACCCTGTGCGCGTTTTGGCAATTTTGACCGTCAGCGGCGCATCGCCAATTTCAGCTTCGATCAAACGGTCACCCGGCGTATATTCTGCATCAAGGTCAATTTCTTCACCGTCAACAACAACGATATCGCCAGATATCTCAACATGGTGGGTCACGCCCCCCATCGATACCTGCCACCCAGACGGCGGCATCAGGCGTTTGCCGAGCTGACCATCAATGCGTCGTGCCCGATCCGCTTCAGCTGTTGCGGCAAAGGCAGCAATGGCGGCAAGTTCGCGCAGCAAAGCGGGCGAAGCAGGCGCGCCGTGGAAGCCTTCGGGATATTCCTCCGCGATAAAGCCAGTGGTGAGGTTGCCCGCACGAAAACGGGGATGCTGCATTATCGCCGAGAGAAAATCGATATTATGACCGAGGCCGTCAATCTCGAATGCGTCAAGCGCTGCAATTTGTAAATCGGCGGCTTCTTCACGCGTCGGTGCCCATGTGACAAGCTTGGCGATCATCGGATCATAAAACATCGAGACTTCGCCGCCTTCATAGACGCCGTCGTCAACGCGGATGCCGCCTTCGCCGCGACGTCCATTTTCCGAGCCGTCGTCAGTCCAGCCTTCCACAGGCGGTCGATAGCGAATGAGGCGACCCGTTGACGGCAGGAACCCGCGATAGGGGTCTTCAGCATAGACGCGGTTTTCAATCGCCCATCCGTCGATTTTGATATCATCCTGCGTCATGGCCAGCGTCTCGCCGTAAGCCACGCGGATCATCTGTTCGACCAGATCGATCCCGGTGATCGCTTCGGTGACAGGATGTTCCACCTGCAGCCGCGTGTTCATTTCGAGGAAGTAGAAGCTCTCGCCGCTGGGGTCGGCGCCTGAAACGATCAGCTCAACCGTGCCCGCAGAATAATAGCCAACCGCGCGGGCCAGAGCCACACACTGTTCACCCATCGCCTTGCGCATCTTCGGCGTGACGAAGGGCGACGGTGCTTCCTCAACTACCTTTTGGTGCCGCCGCTGGATCGAACATTCGCGTTCGTTCAGATACAGGATATTGCCATGCTGATCGCCGAGTATCTGGATTTCGATGTGGCGTGGGTTGAGGATGAATTTCTCAATAAACACGCGGTCATCGCCGAACGAATTCAGCCCTTCTCGTTTCGTGGCCTCAAACCCCTCGCGCACGTCCGCCTCGGAATAGGCCAGCCGCATCCCCTTGCCGCCGCCGCCTGCGCTGGCCTTCATCATCACCGGATAGCCAATCTCGCCCGCAATCCTCACCGCATGTTCGGTATCGTCAATCTCGCCGACAAAGCCCGGCACAACATTGACCCCCGCCTTCATCGCGAGCTTTTTGGATTCAATCTTGTCCCCCATCGCGGCGATGGCATTCACAGGCGGGCCGATGAAAGCGATGCCCTCAGCCTTCAGCGACTCGGCAAAGCTGGTGCGCTCAGACAGGAACCCATAGCCGGGATGCACCGCCTCTGCGCCGGTTTGCCTGCAGGCATCAATGATCTTGTCAGCAATCAGATAAGACTGCGCGGCAGGCGAAGGCCCGATATGCACCGCCTCATCCGCCATCTGCACAAATGGGGCGCGCGCATCGGCGTCGGAATAGACCGCGACCGTGGCGATGCCCATCTTCTTGGCAGTGCGGATAATGCGGCAAGCAATTTCGCCACGGTTTGCTATGAGGATTTTTTTGAACATTTAGCGATCCAGCTTCTTCCAATAACGTCTTGCGTAGAACGAAAAACTAAGCGCCGATACGAACAGTATCAGGGCCTTCGATGGCCAAAAAGGCGTAGTCCCGGGGGATTCGTCGCTGCCCCAGCTTACAAAAAAATACACCAGTCCCGTCAAGGCAATCCAAACAAGGAGGCCCGCTACAATGTTGGCGAGAACGTCAAACATTTTCACGCCGCCGCGCTCCGAACTCTTTGCGCCTTGGCGCCTTGGCGTGAGGAAAAAAGAAAGTTGATCTCACGCCAAGGCGCCAAGGCGCAAAGCGAGAAAAATCCTCTCCGAGCTTGTCTAGGGGAGGTGGCATCCCGCAGGGATGACGGAGGGGCCGCGACAGCAGGGAGCGGTGGTACTACGCTCGCTCTGCTCGCGCCCCTCCACCCCGCTTCGCGCGGTCCCCCTCCCCGGGCAAGCTCGGGGAGGAATTTAGCTGCGGCGCTCACCCCTCCACCGGCGGCATATTATGCCCCAGCAAGCGCAACACATCCGCCGCGCATTCGACAACATTGCTCCCCGGCCCGTATATCCCCTGCATCACGCCAACCTTGCCAAACCCGCATGGACAAAGTCATCCCCTTTGTACAACAGCTGCTCCCCCCGCTCGATTGCAAGGGCATAAGCAAAGCAATCGCCGAAATTGAGCCTTGCGGGATGGCCGCTACCGCGCCCGAAATCGCGATAGGCTTGTCGAGCGAGTTTGACTTGCGCCTCAGTCACTGGTTCGATCCCAACGGCAAATTTCTTTAGTAAAGCATCAAGATTAGCGCTTGCAACCGGGTTTCGCGGCCCGTCGATCACAATCGCCGCTTCAAGATAATTGGCCGCCGAAATTGCTACCTTGTCCGCCATAGCAAGCACTTCAATCATAGCATCAACTTCGGGTTCTTCCCGAAGCATAGCAACGATAGCCGAGCTATCGACAATCATTTTGGAAGCCCCGTCTTTTCGTCATATAACTCCTTATCAATATCGAAGGCCAAGGCTTCAGGGGACATCATTCCAGCAGTTTCGCGACACAGCTGCCTGATTTCCGCAACCTTCTTTTCGCGTGTCAGTTTAAGATGATGCGCGCGAAGAGCGTCGAGAACCACTTGCGTCATGCTGCCCCCGGTTTTGTCGGCAATTTCAGTCGCGAGAGCGTAA
The DNA here is from genome assembly GCA_046153565.1 of Sphingomonadaceae bacterium. GTDB lineage: Bacteria > Pseudomonadota > Alphaproteobacteria > Sphingomonadales > Sphingomonadaceae > Aquisediminimonas. Next base: position 83,968 of record JBJXDU010000052.1, on the reverse strand, counting down.
GCCTCCTCGCTCTTGATATTCATTTGTGCGCCCACAATTCTACCTTTCTATCAATTTAGGATATATTAGTAGAAACTGACAAAAAAGCAAGGTGTACCTTCACGCCCCCACCGGCGGCATATTATGCCCGAGCAGCCGCAGCACATCAGCCGCGCATTCGACGACATTGCTCCCTGGCCCGTAAATGCCCTGCACGCCTGCATCGCGCAGGAAATCATAGTCTTGCGGGGGGATGACGCCGCCGGCGATGACTTTGATGTCGCTGCGGCCTGCTTCGCGGAGGCCCTTGATCAGTTCGGGAATCAGCGTTTTGTGACCCGCCGCGAGGCTTGATGCGCCGACCACATCTGCGCCCGCATCAAGCGCGAGGACGACGGTTTCCTCGGGCGTCTGGAAGAGCGGCCCGGAGACGATCTCAAAGCCCATGTCGCCAAACGCGCTCGCAATTACATTCGCGCCGCGATCATGCCCGTCCTGCCCCATTTTGGCGACGAGCAATTTGGGCTTGCGGCCTAGACGGCGTTCGACGGCAGTCACGCCCTCCACCACTTGTGCCCAACGTTTGTCGAATTCGTGTGCGCTGCCGTAGATGCCCGTTACCGGGGTTGGCGTGGTGTTGTAGCGACCGAAAGCGACCTCCATAGCATCGGAGATTTCGCCGAGGCTGGCGCGGGCGCGGGCGCAATCGACGGCTAGAGCAAGGAGATTTGATCCTCCCCGGAACGGGGAGGTGGCGGCGAAGCCGACGGAGGGGGGACTTTCATTTTGCTCGATTCTGTTGCCCCCCTCCGTCAGGCTTCGCCTGCCACCTCCCCATGAATGGGGAGGATTTTTGGCGGCCTCAGTCAGCGCCGCAAGTGCCGCCCGACACGCTGCCTCATCCCGCCCCGCCCGCATCTTGGCGAGGCGGGTAATCTGCCCCTGCCGCACCATGTCATTGTCGACCTCAAGCGTATCGAGCTGATCCTCGTTCGCCAGCTTATATTTGTTGACCCCGACGATGACATCCTCGCCCTTGTCCACCCGCGCTTGCCGTGCGGCGGCAGCTTCTTCGATCAGCCGCTTGGGCATGCCGGACGCAACCGCCTTGGTCATCCCGCCCAGCGCATCGACTTCGCCGATGATTTTCCACGCCTGATCGACCAATTCTGACGTCAAGGCTTCAACATAATAGCTGCCGCCGAGTGGATCGACGACCTTGGTGATCCCACTCTCTTCGGCCAAGACAATCTGCGTGTTACGGGCAATCCGCGCGCTGAAATCGGTGGGGAGCGCGATGGCCTCATCGAGCGCATTGGTATGAAGCGACTGCGTGCCGCCGAGCGTCGCGGCCATCGCCTCAATCGTTGTACGGATCACATTGTTGTAAGGGTCTTGTTCCTGAAGCGAAACGCCCGACGTCTGGCAATGCGTGCGCAGCATCTTTGAGCGTTCGTCCTTCGCGCCCAGCCCGTCCATCACCCGGTGCCAGAGCGTCCGCGCGGCGCGCAGCTTTGAAACTTCCATGAAGAAGTTCATGCCAATGCCAAAAAAGAAACTCAGCCGCCCCGCGAACGCATCAATATCCAGCCCGGATTCCATCGCGCGGATCACATATTCCTTGCCGTCCGCAATGGTGAAGGCGAGCTCCTGAACCGCCGTCGCTCCCGCCTCGTGCATGTGATAGCCACTAATCGAAATAGAGTTGAATTTCGGCATGTTGGCGCTGGTATAGGCAATGATGTCCGAAACAATCCGCATGCTTGGCTCAGGCGGATAGATGTAGGTGTTGCGGACCATGAACTCCTTGAGGATATCGTTCTGGATCGTGCCATCCAACTCCGCAACCGGAACGCCCTGCTCTTCCCCCGCGACGATGAAGAAAGCGAGGATCGGGATCACCGCGCCGTTCATCGTCATCGAGACCGACATCGACCCGAGCGGAATGCCGTCAAACAGGATTTTCATATCCTCGACGCTATCGATAGCAACGCCCGCCTTGCCGACATCGCCCACAACACGCGGATGATCGCTGTCATAGCCGCGGTGCGTTGCGAGATCGAAAGCGACCGACAACCCTTTTTGCCCGGCGGCGAGGTTGCGGCGATAAAAAGCGTTGCTCTCCTCGGCGGTTGAAAACCCTGCATATTGCCGGATCGTCCAGGGCCGCCCTGCATACATGCTTGCCCGCACCCCGCGCGTGAATGGCGCAAATCCTGGAAGCCTAGGATCGCTAGCGTCTTCCGCCGTATAGAGCGGCTTGACAGCAATCCCTTCGGGCGTGTGCCATGTCAGGTCTTTTCCCTTGACCTCTTTTGCGGCGAGCGCTTCCCAATCAGTTATAGTCGTCATTCAATGTAACTTTCTTTGTGGTTTTGTGGCTTCGTGTGAAAAATCTGGGTCACACAAAGCCACAAAGCCACGAAGGAAAAAGATTATTTCCCGGCAAATACCGGTTTGCGCTTTTGGAGGAACGACATCCCGCCCTCCATGGCATCCGCGCTTGCGCCTGCTATCCGTTGCCCTTCGGCCTCGCGAAGCAAGGCGCTGGCATAATCCATTTCAAGCGCCGTCGCGATATTCTGGCGCATGATGCCAAGCGCCAGCGTCGGCCCATTGGCGAGCTTTGTTGCAAGCGCGCGCGCCTCGGTCATCAGGTCACCGTCTTCAACTGCTTTATAGATCAGGCCCCAATCGGCGGCTTGTTCGGCTCCAATTTTTTCGCCGAGCATCATCATTTGCGTTGCGCGAGCCTTTCCAACAAGCCGCGGCAGCATCCAGCTGGCGCCACCATCGGGAACAAGGCCGATATTGACGAACGCCTGAAGAAAATAGGCTGATTTGCCAGCAATAGCGAAATCGCTGCACAGGCCAAGGCTGCATCCGATCCCGGCGGCAGGGCCATTGACTGCGGTAACAATTGGAATGTTGAGCTTCGAAAGCTTGACCATCGTTGGATTATATGACCGCGTCAGCGCACCATAAGGCCCGCTCGCACCAAGCACCGCCGCACCGCCGCGCGCCTGCAAATCAGCGCCCGAACAAAATGCCCGGCCCGCTCCCGTTATAATCAATGCGCGGGCATCGTCGAGGTTATCAAGCGCCTCGCTAATCTCATCGGCCATCTGCGGCCCCATTGCGTTGAGGCGTTCGGGCCGATTGAGCGTGATTGTCGCAATGTTGTCAGCGACGCTTAGCGTTATGGTTTCGTAAGTCATTGGTGATCAGCCCCTTTTGGTGTTTCCATAATCTCAGTCAGCACGCCGCCCATATCCTTGGGGTGCACAAAGAAAATCAATGTGCCGTGCGCGCCAATGCGGGGTTCGCCAAGCACGCGTTTCCCCATTGCTTCATATTCAGCCTTGGCGACTTGAATATCGGGCACTTCGTAACACAAATGATGCTGCCCCCCGAGCGGGTTCTTTTCAAGAAAAGATGCGATTGAGGTGTTCCCCGGCAGCGGCTCGATCAGCTCAATCTGGGTACCGTTCATGCCCGATTCGGTAGGTGTATCAACGAAACAAACCTTCACACCTTGGTCAGGCAAATCAAATGGTTCATGAATATGCTTCGCCCCCAACACGTCGCGGTAATGCACTATCGAGTCTGCGATTGATGGCGTCGCAACGCCAATGTGATTGAGACGGCCCAGTTTCATCGGGGTGGCAAGCTTGGTTGGCGGTTTATAGTCTTCATCATCGTATCGGATCCCTCGCCACAATTATCTCACGTGACATGCCACTTGCCATATTCTGTGCGTTAGATTCAGTCACCCAACGCGTGGTGCACCCGACTGGATTCGAACCAGTGGCCCCCAGATTAGGAATCTGATGCTCTATCCTGCTGAGCTACGGGTGCGTAGGCGGGTGAATAGAACCGGCGTAGGACGCGGTCAATTGCGTTGATCAGGCGGGATGAAGGGCACAAGCAATGGCATGACGGCGATGCCATCCTCAATCAAATCCCGGGCTTGTTCGCTGGTAGCTTGGCCGTGAATAGCGGCCACGGGTAGATCACCGACATCCATTGCCCTTGCCTGCGTTACAAAGTCACCACCGACCCACGTTGATGGAGTGAGGGCCGCTGCTTGGGCTTTCGCAATCATTCCCAGCATCGCTTTTACATCGTGCGCTGACGGCTCCGGCACGGCTGCTTTGGTCACCTCGCCAGCGCGCTGATTACCCTTTTGTCCAACGCGCGGTGCCATTACCGCCTTTTCGATTGTCACGTCGCCGCACAGCGGGCAGCACAAAAACCCACGCATCCGTTGATCTTCAAATGATTCTGAATTGGCGAACCATGCTTCGAACACATGGTCAGTCGAGCACTTCAAGTCGAAAACAATCATTGGGCAATCACCACGTCTGGGATCGAGCGGCGATGCGCCAAAACGGGTATACGCGCGCGCACATCGGCGGTGCGCGCATGGTCAATCTCGGCATAGCCAACACCCAGCTTATCGGCCATATCGAGGACAATGTCGCCCCACGGATCGACGACGAGCGAATGCCCAAATGTCGCGCGGCCATCCTCATGCGCCCCACTTTGCGCGGCCGCAACGACCCACGCGGCATTCTCGATTGCGCGCGCGCGTAACAATGTATGCCAATGGGCTTTGCCCGTCGGCACGGTAAACGCCGCTGGGATAGCGAGGACATCGGCACCACTATTGCTGAGCGATTGGTATAATGCGGGAAAGCGCAGATCATAACAGATTGATAGCCCGACTGTTCCCACCGGTGTAGCAACCGACACCGCCCCTGCACCCGCGCCATATACCGATGATTCGCGCCAGCGCTCACCACTGGGCAAATCGACGTCAAATAGATGTAGTTTATCGTAACGCGCCCGAATTTGGCCATTATCATCAATCACGATGCCGCGATTGACGCGCTGATCTCCATTTGTTTGTTTAGCGAACGCCATTGATCCGATATGTACCCACATGCGGTGACTGGCGGCAGCCTTGCAAATTGCCTTCAACACGGTGTCGTCGTCTTCAGTTGACAGCTTGGCTGCGGATCGACTGCGATCGCTGTCAATCATGTTTGACATTTCTGGCGTGAATAGCATTGCGGCCCCGTTTGTTGCAGCGGTGGCAATCGCTTCACTGATCTGAACACAATTGGCATAGGGATCTATGCCGCTTGCCATCTGATAAACGGCAATCCGCATCTATCCGATTATACCGCGATGAGCGGATCGAGCCCGCCAGCTTCATTGAGCGCGGCCAAATCATCCGACCCGCCGATATGCCGACCATCAATAAAGATTTGCGGCACCGTGGTTCGACCGCCGGAACGCTCAACCATAACTGCGCGTTTTGCACCGTCCAGCGTGATATCGATATCGGTAACCGGCACGCCTTTTTGCTTGAACAGTGCAGATGCGCGTGCGCAATAAGGACACATGAATTTGGTATACATCTCGACGTGCGCCATTGGATTTAACCCTTTCCGCTGTGAAATGTGGTTGCGCAGAGCGAATGTCAATCAACCTCTTGATTTTCTCGTATAACGCGTGCCCAGCACAGAACGATAACGCGGGCTGCGCCAGCTTTTTTAAGGATGCGTGCACAGGCATTGGCAGTAGCGCCGCTGGTGTAAACATCGTCGATCAAAAGCACCGTCTGGCCCCTCAGTCGCTCTCTCATCGCTGGATTGACCGAGAACACACCGCGCACCGCCAGCGCCCGTGCTTTGGCACCAAGTCCGCCCAAGGTTGGGGTCGCGCGATCGCGGCGAAGGACATCAAGCATGAGTAAGCGGTGATTGGCGTCAACCAAGTGCCGGGCGATGAGCGCGGACTGATTGAAGCCCCGATGCCACAAGCGCCACCGGTGCAGCGGGACGGGCACCAACAAAGCTGATTCAGCGGGCATTCTTCGCGCCATCGCTAACCCGACGGTCTTGGCTAAGCCAATACGCCGGCCATGTTTGAGCTTCAGGATAATGGCGCGCGCAACATCTCCGTAGACGACAGCTGCGCAAACCCCGTCATGGTCGGGCTTTACCATTAAACATGATGCACAAATCTGCCCCACCGTCGACATCGGCACTCCACACAAAGCACAGCCATCGTCAGTCAGAAATGTAAGCGACCCCCAACAGGGCAAACAAAGCTGATGATCATCCGACACAATAAGACCGCATCCCGCGCAGCGCGGTGGCAACGCAAAATTGATCGCAGCAAGGGCGCACTGGCGAACAAATGTCATTGATGACTTGTTGCGATGCTGCACCCGTTGCACAAGCCACTAGATGAGCGCTGATTCAATTTTTGACCGAAATATCCGTCGGCTTCGCCGCGATCGTATGCTGGCTTATTCAAATGACGATAGATGGATCATTGCGCGAATGGCATTAGAGGTGATTGATCGACTTGATAGCGTCAAGCGTGACTTTCGCACTGTCCTGATTCTCGGGAGCGATTTTGGATTGCTGCAACCCGAACTCGCCCATCGCGGCCTGGCTGTCACGGTAGCCGACCCAGGATGCCGCGTCGCATCAGCGTCGGGCGGAATACAGTGCGACGAAGATTTCTTACCTTTCGAACGAGCGACGTTCGATATCATAATCGCGCTTGGTACGCTAGACACTGTTGATGACTTGCCTGGTGCCCTCATTCAAATCAGGCGATTGCTGACACCCGATGGCTTGCTGTTAGGTGCTATGATGGGTGCGGGGAGCCTTTCGTTGATAAAAGCGATTCTGGCTGAAGAACTACCCGGATCAGCCCATGCCCATCCCCAGATCGATGTCCGCGCGACCGGGGATTTGTTAGCGCGCGCCGGTTTTGCGCTCCCCGTCGCCGATTGCGAAACAGTGACAGTGCGATATTCGAGATTCTCACGATTAGTTTCCGACCTACGTGCCAACGGACAATCGAATGTGCTCACGTCACGGCGGAACTTTAGTCGCGCATCGTTTGCCCGAACCGCTGAACGGTTTGATATGAGTGATCGGCGCGAATGTTTCGCCTTACTCTATATGACAGGTTGGGCCCCTTCCGTTAAATGAGTCGCTCCAAAACGGAGATTAAGGGCCGATCGGCGGGTGGCATTGCCAAATGTCTTAACGCGTCCGGCTCCAGCCATTGCAAGGCAGGCGACTCGATCGCCCGAGGAGTACCGCTCCATTCGCGGCAGACATATAGCAACAAGATAAGGTGCTGATCTCCCAACGCTTCACTCGCAAAACCAGCAGGTTCCAAGTTCGTCACGTTGACATCAATGCCAAGCTCTTCATTGAGCTCGCGGCGGAGGGCAGCTTCAGGCGTTTCGTCGGCTTCAATCTTTCCGCCTGGAAACTCCCACAAGCCTGCCATTGAGCGACATGCGGACCGCTGCTGAACGAGCACACGCCCGTCACCATCAACCAAAGCCGCAGCCACGACCATCAACTGGCGAGACGACATCACCCTAACCTGCATAAGCAATTCCTTAACCTATATGAAGTTAGTGATCGGCGAGCGACCATGGAACAGTCGACCGGGGAACCAAAATGATAAATTTCATACGCCGGTTGGCGGCTGACAAGCGAGGCACATCGGCCTTAGAATACGGGTTCATCATTTCACTCATCGTGCTTGCGATGTTTGCCGCCTTGAATCAAGTGGCAGGTCGGTCTGTCAGCATGTGGCAAATGATTGCCTCAGTTTACACATCGAATTAAATTCGTCGAGCCTTAACCTTTTGTCAAGATCTCGCTGTTATTCACAAAATTGTCGTTGAGCAAAAACACTGAGCGACCGGGTAGATGAACACTAAACCACTGGAGACCAACATGACTTTCTTTCGCAAATTGATCAAGAACAACAAGGGCGCAACTGCAATTGAGTATGGCCTTATTGCTGCTCTTATCGCTGTTGCCGCAATTACCACAATGAGCACACTTGGCGGTAACCTGACCAAGACATTCTCGACTGTAGCAGGCAAGCTCGTTACCACGTAATTCTGGTCTGACGAACGCGAAAATCGGGGTGGCGACGAAAGTCGTCACCCCTTTTTTTTGTCACATGACATAGGAATCATTGCAATAAAATGATCTGACTTACGATCAATAGACGATCAGTTTAACTTTTTGCCCGGGCGTCAGTGTTGCGCCGGGTGAGAGGGCGTTAAGCGTTTGAAAGCGGGCCTCTTGAAAATCCTTGTACGCCATGCGCTGGGCTAGGCTCTGAACTGTATCCCCCGATTTCACCGTCACAACTCGTAAAATGCGGGGCTTAATCCCAGCGGCCTCGGCATCGGTCATTCGACGTACGCTTTGAAACAGGCTCGATAGATTGCCTGCCTCGTTCGCAGGCGTAATGGTCGCCATGTGAAATGCTGAACGGGGCGAAAATTCATAAGCGTACACCGTCACGACAATGGGCGCCCCCTGCGAATTGGCCGATGCAGAGGCATAAGCGACCGGTATTCCATTGATCTGTGTCCTTGAAATGGGGCCCACAGGCAGGGGTGTATTTCCGCCAATTGACCGAAATGCGGCATTCAAATAGCCGTCAAGATCGCCAGTATAAGAAGCCCCTGAAAACAAAGCGCGCCCACCGCTGCCACTGATAGTCACCGCATCCGGACCGTTTGATAGCGAATAACCCGCCGGGGCGGTGAAGCTTAGCTTCAAATCAGGATGGCTGAACACTTGCCCTTCAATCACGCCTTGCTTGGGATCGTCGTCATAGAGCATGCCGTTAATCGCCGCTAAAAAGGCGTCTCGGTTCCGCGCTTTGCCAGTACCGCCCGAAACGGCAGCCTTTTGCGCCGCACGTGACACGCGACTCGCAGGATCGGGATGCGTGCTCGCCCATTTCGGCAGCTTATTCGTCCCTGTCCCCTTCACCTGACCTTCCAACGTCGTTTCGGCAGCAAGTGAGCTGAGCATGTCGGATGCCGCAATCGGATCGTAACCACCACGCGCCAAATAAGAAACACCGAGATCATCGGCCTGATATTCCTGCGACCGTGAATAACCAAGGACATAGGCTTGCGCTAATGTACCGCCAAGTTGCTGTCCAAGCTTTGCACCCGTATCCCCAGCGACAGCTGCGCCCGCGATAGTCGCGAGCACCGCGCCGATGCTACCTATCGTCGACTTCTGGTTGCGCTTTTGCGAGTGACGGGCGGCAACATGCCCAACTTCATGACCCATGACCGAGGCAAGTTCTGCCTCATCATTCATCAGGCCCAATAATTGCCGGGTGACATAAACATACCCACCGGGGATAGCGAATGCATTGTTTACCGATGAATTGAGCAGCGTGATCGTAAAGTCGCTCTGGGTGTTCGAAAGCCCTGACTGCGTGGCAATTTTCTGACCGACTCGTCTTACATAATCAGCTTGCGGCCCAGTATAAGCGCCACCAAATTCGGCCAATAGTTCGGGATGCGCCTTCGCGCCTTGCGCCTTATCGCTTGCCGTAATTGGTTGCGCCGTCGGCAATTGCGCCTGCGCGCCCGCGCTCACGGCTAAAAATGCCGCGCTAATCAGCAATAGTTTCTTCATCACACTGTCCTTCCCAGATACGCAAGGCGAGAAAGTCTGCGTCTAAATAGACCCCATCGCAAGAAATTTCCGTCGGCGATCAAGCCTGAGATCGACAGGTTTCATCCGACCAAGCTCATCAAGGGCGCTCGTCATGGCATTGCCGAGCGCATCAATAGCTTGCATTGGGCTGCGATGAGCACCGCCAACGGGTTCCCTTACCACAAAATCGACAACACCAAAACGTTCTAGATCAACCGCTGTTATCCGCATCGCTTCGGCGGCATCAGCTGCCTTATCGGCGCTTCTCCACAAGATTGATGCGCACCCTTCGGGCGTTATCACTGAATAAATAGCATGTTCGAACATAATCACGCGGTTTCCAGCGGCGAGCGCAACCGCGCCACCTGAACCGCCTTCGCCAACAACACATGCCACTACAGGAACACCAAGAGCCAACGTCGCCTGCGTAGATCGCGCAATCGCCTCGGCCTGTCCCCGTTCTTCGGCAGCAAGCCCGGGAAATGCGCCGGGTGTATCGACAATGGTAATCAAGGGCAGCCCAAAGCGATCAGCCAATTCCATCAAGCGTATCGCTTTGCGATAGCCTTCGGGCTTTGCCATGCCAAAGTTATGTCGAAGGCGGCTCGTCGTATCCTCGCCCTTTTCGTGACCGATCACAACGACGCGGCGATTGCCAATCCGGCCAAAACCGCCAAGGATTGCGGGATCGTCGCCAAAGGCGCGGTCGCCCGCAAGCGGCACAAAATCGTCAAACAATCGCGATATATAGTCTTTGAAATGGGGGCGCGCGGGGTGCCGTGCAACCTGTGTCTTTTGCCACGGCGTTAGCTTGGCATAGGTATCTTGCAGCATTCGCTGCGCTTTGAGCTCAAGTTTGGTAAGTTCGCTATCGATATCGGCGACGCCGTTCGCCGCCGTTTCACGCAGTTCCGATATCCGCGATTGCAACTCAGCAATCGGCTTTTCAAAATCAAGGTAGGCAACCATCACTATCGGTTAGGACTCCCGATGCCGCGCGTCAACGAGCGGATGTGCACGATTGACCAGATCGACCAGGCGTTTGCTATCCACATGCGTATAGATTTCGGTCGTCGCAATATCGGCATGACCAAGCATGGTTTGCAATGCGCGCAAATCTGCGCCGCCTTCAAGCAGATGGGTCGCGAAAGCGTGTCGCAACACATGGGGGCTGATGCGATCCGGGGGAATCCCGGCGTCGGCGGCCAAAGATTTGAGCATTTGGAACAAGCGAACACGACTGAGGAAGGATTTGCCTGATGGGAACAACCATGACGATCCTTGCGGTCGCACGGCTATCCATGCGGCGACGGCGGCGCGCGCGCGATCAGACACCGGCACCATCCGCTCCGTGCCGCCTTTGCCCTTCAAAATCGCGAAAGGCCTGTCGCTGCTGATCGCCCGCACATCGAGCGAGACCAGTTCGGTAGCGCGCAAGCCCGACCCATAAAGTAGTTCCATGAGTGCTGACAGTCGCAGTGCCGCCGGGTTTGGCGGTACAGCGGCTATCCGCCGCGCAACTTCGACAAATAGCCGATCAATGTCGGCACCATTAAGCACCTTGGGGAGCGGCCGAACCAGCGTTGGTCGGGGCAGAGCATGCGACGGGTCATCCGCACGAAATCCTTCATCGGCAAGGAATCCATAAAATCTGCGCAGCGCCGATGATTTTCGCGCTAGGCTTGACCGCGCCAGGTCACGCCATGCGTCACCAATTGCGGCAAGGTCGGCGGGGGCGGCACTCGCCAGTCCCCCTGAAAGAACGGCGGAAGCGGCGGTCAAATCACCACGATAGGCCATCAATGTGTTGCGCGCTGCGCCTGATTCGGCGGCCATCATTTCCAGAAAGCGGTCGATCAAGCGCAGATCATCGTCTCCGCTCAAACCGTCATGTCCGCATTAAGGCTTCGGCCGCAATCATGCGAGCTTCGGCTTCATAGCCGACACGGCGCAAAGCGGAGACGATATGATATAGTTGCACGGGCGGCACGTCGCGCCAGCTCAGGCTTTGCATGCCAGCGCCGCACAAAACAGCAACAGCGGCCGGAGCACGCGCCGCAACCGATTGATTAAGCGCACGGGTCCAATTGGTCACACGTCCAACCGGCACATCGACGCTTTCGGCCATTGAACTAATGTCGCTCTCGCTCAATCGCCCGAGCCCGGCAAGCGCAGCAAACAACATCCGCCCCCGCAAACCGTTTTCGCCGCCCGCTTGGCTGATATAGGAACGAACCTCACCCGAGCCAAAGCCCGCCAGGGGACGCGTTCCCCCAACCGCGAGCAAACCCCGCGCACGCACAGCGGCCTCACCACTCGCAACACTGGCGACGTCGGCCCAGCGATCTGCAAAAGTATCAAGCCCCGCCGACAACATTGACGCCAGCACCATATCAACATCGGTTCCAAAGGCCGCACTTGGGTTGATCACAGCCGCGGCGCGCGCCGTCACGATCATCCGCGCATATTTAACGCGATCTTCAACCCCCTCGCCTGCCCAAAGCTGCCGCATAGCGGAAATCCGCGCGGGCGCATCTTTCGCCACATAAGCGATGCGCAACAACGTCGCTGGTTTACCGGCTTGCGCAACGGGATCGGTTTCATCGGCAACGGCGGCATAATGATCAACGAGCGCAGCACTCGACAAAACACCAAGCGATGCGGCAATATCAGCGTCACGAAAACGCTGCGTTGCGCTCAGCAACGGGGAACGGGCTTGCCACGCAGAGACTTGCGGCCCGACACTGCCCATCAAACGCGGCGGAATTTCGAGCGCTGTGGCCGATGCCAAGCCGTAGCGCCACGCGGTCAAGCGCGGCACGTCATCCCACTGAATATTAACCGCACGGCGCGTATTGCCACCAGCACCGATCACCTTTTCGGCCAGAAGCGCATCGATTCCCCGCCGTTTTGTCTTTGATCGGGCAACATCAATCAGAGCAGCGGCTTGTGCCGATTCGCCCGAGAGACCGGCGCACATTGCCCGGGCCATCAGCCATGCTGGCTCTTTACGTCCAAGCGACAAAGCAGGATCAACCATAGGGCACAGCGCTGCTGGATCAGATGTCGCCAGTGCAGCTTGCATAGCGACGTCAAACATTTTGGGTGAATATTGATCGATGTCGACCGCCTGAACGAGCATGCGCGCATTTTCAGCCTCGCCCATGCGCAACAGCAACCATGCGCGTTCTGCGGCCCAATCCGATCCGTTGACGCCTGTTGGTGTCACGGCTCGGCTCAGCAGGCCGCGCCTCAGCACGATTGAGAGCCAGCGCGACGCGATAGGCGCATGCGTTTTGCGCATCACGCGCATCAAGAATCGCCCGTCAACGCCTGCAAACGCCGTTGGTCCCATGTCACCGTCACCAGCGCTCAACACGCCTACTTGTGACGTTGATCGACGGAGATGCGGCGGCAAATCTTGCAATGGTGCTGCGATACGTGTCGTTGCCCCGCTTTCGTCGCCCGGCTCGCCTTCGTTCGCGACCAATTCAGTGTCGCTACCGGGCTTGGTCGATGCCTTTGCCCCGCCCGTAAGCGGCTTATCGGGCGTGTTGAGGCTGATATTTGGCACCAAATCGGAGGGTTCGGTTGAGGATTCGGTCGGTGGCTTTGGTGGTTTTACCGCCTTTTCTGGCGGTGCATCGGGCTCACCAAAGCCAGGCGGCAAAATTGATTTGGGCACGTCTTGCCCTATAGCTGGAATAGCAACGACGATGGCGATCCCTGCAAGAAGTGATCTTATCCGCATATTATTTCTTCAACACTGACGACGGCACTGCTTTAACATGCCGGGTTAGCGGTTGCTCACCAACCCGCGACGCCAGAAATATCATCAGGCCAATAAGCACCGCGGCTGCAACCACCCATTTAATCAATTTTGCCATCACTCAGCCCTTTTGCCCGAAACCAGCATGCTGTGTATAGCCCACACCACGATGACCGGACATGTTCAAGCCCCGATTCCCCAGATATCGCATCCAATCGTGCTGATCGGCCTCATGGGGGTAGGCAAAACGACGATCGGAAGACGCCTTGCTGCGCGATTGTCGCTGGAATTTGTCGATGCAGATCATGAGATTGAGCGCGCATCGGCGCTCACCATCACCGAAATATTCGAACGATTTGGCGAAGCCCACTTTCGCGATGGAGAACGGCGCGTCATTGCGCGGCTGATCAACGGCGTCCCGCGCGTGATCGCAACAGGCGGCGGCGCATTTATGAACGACGAAACGCGCACGCTCATTCTCGAATCAGCAACTGCGATATGGATTGACGCCGATATCGATACGCTTGCCGATCGCGTCGCGCGTCGCAACAACCGGCCACTGCTAGCGGGCAAAGATCCTCGCAAAGCGCTTGCCGAGCTCGCGGCGGTTCGTAATCCCGTTTATGCGCTTGCGCCAATCCATATCCGCAGCCAACCAGCGCCGCATGACGCAACCGTGGCGCTTATTTTGGAGGCATTATCATGTCACGCATCACAGTAAGTTTGGGCAGCCGTAGCTATGATATCCTGATCGAGACCGGCATTTTGGCGCGCGCTGCCGATGAATTGGCGCGATTCGCGCGCAATGGGCGGCTTATCATTGTGACAGAAAGCAGTGTCGCGGCGCATGTACTGCCGATGCTGTGCGATGGGCTGCGCCCGATTGTTGCAGACGTCATCACCTTGCCCGCCGGTGAAGCAACCAAATCATGGCAGCACCTTGCTGACTTATGCGATGCGCTACTGGCGCGCGGTGTTGAGCGGTCTGAACATATCGTTGCGCTGGGAGGCGGGGTTATTGGCGATTTGGTCGGGCTGACCGCGTCTTTGATCAAACGCGGATGCAGCTTCATCCAGATACCGACAAGCCTGCTTGCCCAAGTCGATTCGTCGGTTGGCGGCAAGACAGCGATCAACACAGGTGCCGGTAAAAATCTCATCGGTGCCTTCCATCAACCCGCACTCGTCTTGATTGATCCAGTTGCGCTCGATTCGCTTCCGGTGCGCGATCTCCGCGCTGGTTATGCCGAAGTTGTGAAATATGGATTGATTGATGATCCCGTTTTTTTTGCTTGGTGCGAGAGCAATGCGGATCATCTGTTCGCGGGAAATCGCGATGCGCAAATCCACGCAATCGAAACCAGCGTGCGTGCGAAGGCGGCCATTGTTGAAGCCGATGAACGCGAAACGCTTGATCGTCGCGCCTTGCTGAATCTAGGGCATACCTTTGGCCACGCACTGGAAGCGGAAACGGGCTATTCGGATAAGCTGTTGCACGGTGAGGCGGTGGCGGCGGGCATGGCACTCGCCTTTGGCTATTCTGCGCGGATAGGATTGTGCAGCGCAGACGATGCCGCGCGCGTCGTTGACCACTTGCAATCGGTTGGTCTTCCCACTGGGCTTCGGTCAGCGGGCGTGACGGCTTCGGGTGAGCGATTGGTGGCGCATATGGCACATGACAAAAAAATGAGCGGTGGCACCCTGCCGTTTCTGCTGGCGCGCGGGATAGGGCAGGTCTTCGTTGATCGATCGGTTGCACTCAACGATGTGACGGCATTTCTTGACTCGACCCTATCCTGATCGCCGTGTCGCGGTGGCCCCGACCCAGAGCCAACCCGATATCATCAACACGCCGCCGATTGGCGTAATCGCACCGAACCAGCGTGGTGCGCCCAAGGCCATTGCATAAAGCGATACCGCAAAAATTAGGCTCCCGATCAGCAACGCCCAGCACGGCCGCTGGGCCCGATCAACCAACGTCAAAATCGCGACAGCATGAATCAATTGATAAAAACCACCAGTCTTAAGCCACTCGGCGGCTTGGGGCGCAGCGCCATGCGCGCCAAATGCGCCAGCGGCGATCGCCATAGCGGCCGATAGACCAGAAAGAATGACCAGCCGATTCATATCAACCGCTCACTTGCTTGCGCGCGACGTCATAAATTGGTGCTGGCCCGGCATGCATATCACCCGTTGCCCCTTGCGCTTCCAACCGCGCGAGGTCGAGTGAGCGGTAAGCGCGTTCAGTCGCAAGGATTTCCTCTTCGGTGGCACCAAGCGCTGATAACATATCAATGCCCATTCGCACCGCAGACTCAAACACCTCACGCACCGTGCCTGCCAATTCCAGATCACGCACCGAAATCAATTGCCGTCGGTCAAAGGTTCGCATGAAGATCGCAGCTTGGGGAAATGTTTCCAGAATGGGTTGCAGCTCGATGGGCCCCAAGGCGGCATTGTCGGTGCAAAACGCAATCAGTTGGGCCTCATCCGCGCCCGCGGTGCGCAACAAATCAATCCGCCGCCCGTCACCATAATAGACTTTCGCGCCGAAATTACCGCTGACTTCGATCTGTTCTGGCTTCATATCAATGAGTGTCACTGAGGCCCCATGTTCAAGTAGCATCTGCGACACTGTTTGACCAAATCGACCAAAGCCGACCACTATGGCTTTGGCTTGCGCGGCAAGCGCGGGCCCCTCAGGTTCGTCACCTGTGCCTGCGCGCGCATATTCAAAGCGCCGGGCTATCATGAGCAAGAAAGGCGTGGTCGCCATCGATAGCGTCACAACCGCGCTAAAGAGGCTGGCTGCCTCTGGTTTGATTAGCTGGGCGGCTTGCGCTTGCGCAAACAGAACGAAGCCAAACTCACCGCCTTGGCTGAGCAAAAGGCCAAGCCCAAAAGCAGGTCGCCACGCCATCCCAAAGGCGCGCGCCAACCCCATGATGACGGTCGTTTTGATGACGACAACTGCCGCCGCGACCCCCACTACCAGCCAAGGGTTATTGAGAATCGCCGGCACATCAAGCACCATCCCCACCGCCATAAAGAACAGGCCGAGCAGGATTGACCTAAACGGCTCAACGTCAGCTTCAATCTCATGCCGATAGGGCGAATCGGCAAGCATGACGCCTGCTACAAACGCCCCCAGCGCGGTCGAGAGATGCAGCGCCTCCATGACAGCCGCGCTGGCAAACACAGTGAACAGGCCAACCACGACGAACAATTCGCGCTCACCAAACCGTCCCGTCACGCGCAGCAGCGGGCTGATGAGGAACCGACCAGCGAGGACAAGCCCAATGATGGCGGCAACCGTGTAAATGCCAAGCAACCATCCCGGTGGCGTGTTTGGATCGGCGGGCACGCGCGACAAGGCGGCGATCACCGTGATGAGCGGCACAATCGACAAATCTTGGAACAATAGCACTGAAAAGGCACGCTCACCAAAGGGCGTGTTGATCCGCCCTGACGATTTAAGACTAGGCAAAACCTGCGCGGTTGATGACAGCGCCAGCGGTAAACCAAGCGCAAGTGCCGCACCGACGGTAAATCCAATGCCCACCATTATGATCGCCGCCAGCGCTAAACCGCACAAAATAACTTGCACCAGCCCAAGGCCAAAAATATCGCGCTTCAACCGCCAGAGCCGTGCCGGATTGAGCTCAAGCCCAACCAAAAAGAGCAGCAAGGCAATACCAATTTCCGCAATACTCAGTTTCGATTCGCCGCCGCTTACTAGCCCAAGGCCAAAGGGGCCGATAACGATGCCCGCCACCAGATAACCGAGCACGGCACCCAACCCGAACCGCCGGAACGCAATCACAAATACTAAGCCAGCGCCCAGCAAAACGACGCCTTCGCGCAAGACCGAAATCGATTCGGCGGCAGCCATCAGCGTGCAGCTTGCGCGGCGGCTTCGGCGAGGGCCTCAAACGCAATGCGGATCGATGCATGTCGCGCCGAGTGGGCGCGCGCAGGGCCAAAGATCGAAAGGCCCGGCCATGTGCCGGGCGTGTCAGACGCCCCCTTCAAAAACAAACCGAGCGCAGCACTAGCTTCCTCAACATCGGCGAAATTGTGCCCAACGGCGTGCTGCGCCATCAACGCCGCCGATGCCTGACCAAGCGCGCAGGCGCGAACCTCTGCCCCGACATTGATTATCCGCCCATTGTTATCAAGGCAAACATCAACAATGATGCGACTACCGCAAATCGGCGAACGCTTTTCAGCACTGGCCTGCGCGTCGCTGAGGCGCGGAAAATCGGCAGTCGTCGCCGCAAGCCGCAAGATATCAACGTTGTAGAGCGTTGAACTCACGGCGCTTCGCCTGCGGCTGCATCACTAGCCTTGCGACGCGCGTCAACGAACGTCACGAGCGCGCTCGATGTCGCATTGAGCAGCGGGTAGGTTTGTGAGGCGGTCATCCAGCGCGGGCGCTGCGTTTTCCCACCGTAAATCGTGTCATAAACGAGCGACAAAAAGAGGAAAATGAGGCTCGCGCCTATCAAACCTTTGAGCGCTCCAAAGCCAAGCCCCAATATACGGTCAAATGAACCCAGCACCGATGCCTTAGAGACTTTGCCGATCTGCTTGGCGACCATCTTTCCGACCAAAAAAGTCACGCCGAAAAGCAGCGCAAAAGCAAGCACCGCAGCGCCAGCCTCGGTGCCTACCGGGAGCGTCAACAGCTCTGTGACGGTCGTGTGGAACAGCTTTACGACTGCAATCGCGACGATCCAAGCACCAAGCGACAGCGACTCGGTGACAAAGCCGTTCGATGCGCCGCGAAAGCCAAACCAGCCAACAAGCAACAGCACAAAAATATCAAGAGCAGTCATAACTCACCCATAAGCGGTCAGACGCCCCCAAGTCGAGACAGGAAGCGTAAGGCCGGGCCTTTACCCACGCCCTAGCATATGATCGACAAGCCCGTTGAGTTTTGAGAAGGTCTGGAGCGTGATCGTGCTGCGTTCTGCCTTTGTCGATGAAGGCACTAATGCACGTTCAAATCCCAACTTCCCCGATTCCTTAAGCCGCAACGCCGAATGGGAAACGGGACGCACCTCGCCCGACAGAGCCACTTCCCCAAACACAATCGAATCGGCAGATACGGGACGTTCTGACAATGCCGAAATCAAAGCCGCCGCCACCGCCAAATCGGCTGCCGGATCGGACAAGCGGTAGCCACCCGCAATGTTCAAATAGACTTCACTTGTTGAAAAGCTAAGCCCGCAGCGCGCCTCAAGCACCGCGAGGATCATCGCCAGCCTGCCACTATCCCATCCAACGACCGCACGGCGCGGCGTAGCCCCGCTCGCCAACCGCACGACGAGCGCCTGCACCTCCACCAAGACGGGCCGCGTACCTTCAAGTGCGGGAAACACGACGGTGCCCGAAACCGAGTCGCTGCGCTGGGTTAGGAACAGTGACGAAGGATTGGCGACTTCGCCCAGCCCGCCTTCGTCCATTGAGAACACGCCAATCTCGTCAGTGCCGCCAAACCGGTTCTTGATCGCGCGCAAAATTCTGTATTGATGGCTGCGTTCGCCTTCGAAGCTAAGGACGGTATCAACCATATGTTCAAGCACGCGCGGCCCCGCAATACTGCCATCTTTGGTGACATGTCCCACAAGCACTAAGGCAGCGCCGCGTTCCTTGGCAAAGCGGATCAGTTCCAATGCAGACGCCCGCACCTGGCTAACGGTGCCCGGTGCGCCTTCGATCAGGTCACTGTGCATTGTCTGGATCGAATCAATCACGATCAACGCAGGCGTTGTTCCGCTGCCCAACGTCGTCAGAATATCGCGCACCGAGGTTGCCGCCGCCAGCATGACTGGTGCATCGCCCAACCCCAACCGCCGCGCGCGCAACCGCACTTGATCCACCGCTTCTTCGCCGGAAATATAGGCAACCCCCTGTCCAGTTGCGGCGATTTTGGCCGCAGCTTGCAGAAGCAACGTCGATTTCCCGATCCCCGGATCACCGCCTATCAGCGTAGCAGACCCGGCCACAAATCCGCCACCCATTGCCCGGTCAAGTTCGGCGATGCCACTGATCATGCGCGCCGGCAGTGCAATATCTGCGTTCAAACCGTGGAGGACGACCGCACGTCCGCCGGCTTGCAAATCATGTTTGGCGCGAAACGGCGTGACAACGGGCCCTGCCTCTTCCACCAAGCAGTTCCATTCATTGCAGTCCGCACATTGGCCCGCCCATTTCGAAGACACTGAGCCACATGATTGGCAAACATACCGTTTTTGAAGTTTTGCCACGATCACTCCCACTTAGAACAGAGAATGAACATAGGACCGCAGAACCGTTACGTCAATTCTGGCCCGAAGAGAGGGGAATCAGCTGGACCACCTGATCACGACCAGAGAGCCACGCTTGTAACGCATCGCGGTTGCGTAATTCAACCTTACCATAGCCAGTCACCAAAAAGCCAAGATCAGCCAATTCGCGCAGCGCTTTATTGATCGATACGCGTGATGCCCCCATGGCTTCGCCAAGCTCGGATTGACGCAATTCAATCATCTTGCCAGCATCCACTGTGCCCGATGCATGAATAAGATAGCGCCCAATACGCTCGACAAGGGGGCGACGCATTATATCATCAACACCTTCAAAAGCGTAATGGAGTCGCCACGCGAGCAGTTCAAGCATGTGGATCGCAAGTTCAGGAAATTCATGGATGATCGCAAGGAAACGGTCACGGGACAGCTGATCAACCACTACCGGTCCGACGGCAAATGCGTCATGCCAGCGGCCAACGCCCGTAAACACCGTCATTTCACCAAAAACATCGCCCCGATTAAGCACACTGAATTGAATGAAGCTGCCATTTGCTCCTGTGGTGCCAAAGCGAATGCGCCCCGAATGGATTATCGACAGGCCGGGCTTTTGCTCTCCGCGCGCATGGACCAATTGCCCATCAGCATATGTCATTCGCACTGAGTCTGCGCGCAACCGATTGCGGATAGGTTCGGCAACGCGGCTTAGCCACTCTTCAGCAGGCATGATCGTTCTTGCCTCTTGTCGTGAAATTTAATGTCAAGAATGTAACCTAGTTTGTTTTTTGCCTCAAGCATTTGGTCTAACGACTGGGCGTCGTTGCTATTTCTGCTTCATGTATGGGGATGTATGGGGAGCGGGAACTTCGGGTCGCACCGACTTTGGTCGGAAACCGATGGGGGCAGGACAGCTTGAATAGTTAGAAGATGCGCAGAGACTTAAGGTTGGCGCGCAGCATGATTTTTAAGCAACTGGGGGACGGCGTCCGGCTTACGAAGGTAGCCGGACGCCGAACAGTAAATTTGGCTTTCCAGTTTCAGTGATAACGCGCTAGCGTTGCGTGATGCGTGAAAAAGAACTTCGTTTTGCCCTGATCTGCTACGGCGGCGTTAGCCTCGCCATTTACATGCACGGCGTAACCAAAGAGATTTGGCGATTGGCACGGGCCAGCCGCAGTTTTCATGATGGTGATGATCCTGCTGACCCCACTGAAACCGCATATCATAGGCTATTGGCACTGATCGAAAGCCATAGCGGGACGCGGTTACGCATTTTGCCCGATATTATCGCAGGTGCAAGCGCCGGGGGGATCAATGGCGTTTTCCTGGCGCAAGCGATCTCTACGGGCCAATCGCTTGAGCCGTTAACGGCATTGTGGCTTGATACCGCTGACGTTGATCATTTGCTTGATCCAGACGCGCGCCCATTTTCGGCGTTCACGAAGTTCTGGGCAACCCCGATAGCGTGGCGTCTTGCCGGGAAGCGCGGCGGCACAATCGACAAAACGGTCGCGCCGGAGGCGCGCGCCGAAGTGCGTCGCAAGTTGTCACGCCTCGTGCGCGCGCGCTGGTTTGCCCCCCCTTTTGGCGGTTCAGGATTTACGGCGATGCTGCTGAGCGCCTTTGACACGATGGCGGCAGGCGATGTGACGGCGCGCTTGCTCCCCGCTGATCAGCCGCTTGACCTGCATGTGACGGTCACGGACTTCGCTGGCTATCAACAATCGCTGCGACTCAACACACCAAGCGAAATACAGGAAACCGAACATCGCCGCATATTTTCATTCAGGGATGATGATCGCCGCGCGCTGGGCGATCCTATCGAGCTGACCTTGGCCGCGCGTTCGACGGCAAGCTTTCCTGGTGCCTTCCCGCCCTTTCGCGTTGATGAACTCGACGGCGTTTTGAAGGTACGAAACCGCAAGTGGGTGGGCCGTGATGTCTTTTTACGACAAGCCTTCGCTGGGCACATGAGCTTGGAAAGTGCTGAACAAGCACTGCTCATCGACGGCTCAGTGCTCGCCAATGCGCCGTTCACGCCAGCGCTTAATAGTTTGCGTGATCGCCCGGCGCGGCGCGAAATTGATCGGAGGTTTGTCTATATTGATCCCATGCCAACGGGACGAACCATCGGATTGACACGCGCAAACGGTGGTGATCACCCTGGCTTTTTCTCCACTGTCTTCGCAGCTCTATCCGATATCCCGCGTGAACAGCCGATTCGTGATAGCCTTGAAGCGATTGATGATCGCTCGCGCCGGATAATACGCATGCAGCAGATCATCGAAGCGCTGCGGCCAGGCGTCGATGCGGCGATTGAGGGCTTGTTTGGACTTACCTTTTTTCTCGATTCGCCAACGCCTGAGCGGATCGCGACATGGCGGAAAAAGGCGCAATCGCGCGCCGCCATCGAAGCGGGTTTCACCTTTGAAGCTTACGGCCACATCAAGCTCGCGGGCATAGTTGAGGATATTGCCTCACTCGTCGCGCGTCAAAATGCGTCGTTCAACGGCGAGGCTTATGAGGCGCTACGCGAGTCACTCTGGTCTGATGTGCGCGCGCGCGGGGTTGATCAGGTCGCTGCCCGGTCAGGCAAGGGGGCGAGCGCCCCGACAATCGCTTTTTTCCGCGCGCATGACCTATCTTTTCGGATCCGGCGACTACGCTTTGTGATCCGCACGATTGCGACGCTGGTGGATAGCGGTCGGCTAAGCCAGTCAGCAAGCGATCCATTGCGCCAATCACTTTTTCTTATTTTATCTGAATATTTAGATCGTGAAGCTGTCAGCTTTTATCAGAGCTTAACGCCCGATACGGCATCGGCATTGTTCGATGATCTGGCCTTGCAACGTGACCTGCCCGGGCTTGACGCCAAAACCGATGCGGCCCTAGCGGCGGCGTTGACGTTGAGCCCCAAGGCAGAGCGGCGCGTCGTTCTTTTCGCTTACCTTGGGTTTCCCTTTTTCGATATCAGCACATTGCCAATGTTGCAGGGTGAAGGGCTCGACGAGTTTAACCCGATCAAAGTAGATCGTATTTCACCCGAAGACGCCCGTTCGATAAGGTCGGGCACAGCGGCAACACTCAAAGGCATTCAATTCAACAGTTTTGGTGCTTTCTTTAGCCGCGCTTACCGCGAAAATGACTATTTATGGGGGCGTCTTCACGGTGCCGATCGATTGTTTGATATCGTCTTATCATCCGCACCCTCCCCCCGATCGCTTCCCGCAATCACTGTCGCCGCCCTCAAGCGCGATATGTTCACGGCCATTCTAGACCAGGAACAGGCAAGGTTGACCAAAATTCCGACGCTTTTCGATACTTTGCGTCGTGAGATTGCAGCATCGGCAAATGCGGCCTAGACATGATGCCATGGTGTGGGCGCGCGGGAGGAAATGAGGAATGCGATTTCTCAAAACAGTTTTTTGGACGTTAATCGCCGTACTCGCGGTGATTTTCGCAACTACAAACTGGACCCCAGTCACGATCACAATCTGGAACGGCGTGATGATCGATACGTGGCTGCCGCTGCTGTTGCTGGTCGCTTTCTTGATCGGATTACTGCCCACGTTGCTGTTACACCGCGCCACGCGGTGGAGCCTTAATCGCAAGCTTGAAAGCACCCAGCGCGCACTGGCCGATGCCCAAAAACCCGCCCCCATTGTTGAGCGGGACGAACCACTGCCCCCATTGGCGTCACCAATGGCAGTGCCGCCGGGGGTTATATGAGCTCACGGATATATGTGGCGCTCGATACGCCAAATCTTGAAAAAGCGAAGGCTTTGGCCGGCGCCGTGCGCAATCACGTTGGTGGCATCAAGCTGGGGCTTGAATTTTTCAACGCCAATGGCCGGTCCGGCATTCGGGAAATGGCTGAATTGGGGCTGCCGATCTTCCTTGATCTAAAGCTGCATGATATTCCCAATACTGTGGCCAAAGCGGTGCAAGCGCTTCGTCCGCTCCGTCCCTCGATTCTGACTGTGCACGCCGCGGGCGGACGGGCGATGATGGAGGATGCCAAGGCTGCGGCGCCCGAAGGCACCAAAGTCGTGGGCGTCACCGTGCTCACTAGTCTCGATAGCAATGATTTGGCGTCAATCGGCCATCGCGGTGACACGCATGAGCAAGTCGAACGGCTGGCGATGCTGGCGCGCGAGGCGGGGCTCGACGGCATTGTCTGCTCAGGCAATGAAGTCGCCGCGATCAAGAAATTGTGGCCCAAGGGGTTTTTCGTGGTCCCCGGCGTGCGCCCCGCGGACGGCCATGTCGCCGACCAAAAGCGGATCGTGACCCCGCGCCAAGCTCTCGATTCGGGCGCATCAATCCTTGTCATTGGCAGGCCGATCACGCAGGCTGAAAATCCGGACGGCGCGGCGCGTGCGATTGAAGCAACGCTTTAGCCAATGCCCGTCACCGCCAAAATCTGCGGGCTATCAACGCCTGAAACGATCGACGCTGCCATTGCCGGCGGGGCGAGCCATATCGGCTTTGTCTTCTTCGCCAAGAGCCCCCGTAATCTCAGCATCGATCGTGCGTCCGCATTGTCGCACAAGCTTCCATCGCCTATCAAGATCGTTGGTGTATTCGTTGATCCTGAGAAAGACTTTCTCGATGAAGTGCGCAAGCACGTGACCCTCCACGCCATCCAGCTCCACGGCGATGAACGCCCCGCCTTCACCACCCAAATCGGGCGCGCCCACGGCGTTGAAGTGTGGAAAGCCATCCCCGTTAAAACCGCCGCTGACTTGGCCACGGCACAGAAATATCGAGGGGCTGTGCACCGGATCCTGTATGACGCCAAGACGCCAAAGGGTGCGGACCTGCCCGGCGGCATGGGGCTGCGCTTCGATTGGGAATTGCTACGCGGCTTTGCGCATCCCCTGCCGTGGGCGCTATCGGGCGGGCTACATGCAGGCAATGTTGCCGAGGCGGCGCGGATTACCGGCGCGACGTTGGTCGACGTTTCATCGGGTGTTGAGCGTGCGCCAGGCATCAAGGATGTGGACAAGATCGCCGCATTCCTTAAAGCAACATCGCAATTATGACGATTTCAAATTCTCTTCGCAACGGCCCCGATGAACGCGGCCATTTTGGGCAATTTGGCGGACGCTATGTCGCCGAAACGCTGATGCCACTGATCCTTGAGCTTGAGCGCGAATATAAACGCGCCAAGGCTGATCCGGCGTTCGGCGCGCAATTTGATGATCTGCTCGAACATTATGTCGGGCGGCCCAGCCCACTTTATCATGCCGAACGGCTTAGCGAGCATCTGGGCGGCGCCAAAATCTATTTCAAACGCGATGAACTAAACCACACCGGCGCGCACAAGATCAACAATTGCATCGGTCAGATCCTACTAGCGATGCGCATGGGCAAGACGCGGATCATCGCCGAAACGGGTGCGGGGCAACACGGCGTAGCCACCGCCACTGTTGCTGCGCGCTTTGGCCTGCCCTGCACAATCTTCATGGGCGCCCGCGACGTTGAGCGGCAATCGCCCAACGTCTTCCGGATGAAATTGCTTGGTGCCGAAATCGTGCCGGTCACAAGCGGATCGCAGACGCTCAAAGACGCGATGAACGAAGCGCTGCGCGATTGGGTGGCCAATGTGCATGACACATTCTACATCATCGGCACGGCGGCTGGCCCTCATCCATATCCCGAACTGGTGCGTGATTTTCAAAGCGTGATTGGCCGCGAAGCGCGCGAACAAATTGTGGCGCGCGAAGGGCGGCTACCCGATATGCTGATCGCCTCGATTGGCGGCGGTTCCAATTCGATTGGGCTGTTTCATCCCTTCCTTGATGACGCCGACGTTGAGATGATTGGGGTTGAAGCCGCGGGCCACGGGCTCGATAAGCAGCATGCGGCGAGCCTTGCGGGCGGATCACCGGGAATTCTACACGGCAACAAAACCTATTTGCTGCAGGATGAAGATGGCCAGATTGACGAAGCGCATTCGATCAGCGCTGGCCTCGATTATCCCGGCATTGGGCCGGAGCATAGCTGGCTCCACGAAATCGGCCGTGTCCGCTATGAAAGCGCGACTGATATCGAGGCGCTTGAGGCGTTCAAACTGACGTGCAAACTCGAAGGAATCATCCCCGCGCTTGAGCCATCACACGCCATCGCCGCCGTGATGCGGATCGCGCCGACGATGGCCAAAGATAAGATCATCATCGTCAACATGTGCGGGCGGGGGGATAAGGATATTTTCACCGTGGCTGAGGCTTTGGGGGTAAAGTTGTGACACTTCAACCTCTTCAGGGCATCAAACACGGTGCAAATGGTTCAATCTGTTTTTTTGCAACAATCATTCTGAATAGCCTGATTAGAAGCGAGCAACTAGTGTGGAAAAATGTCGTCGTTGGAACGGTATTCGCATTTTTCTTCTTCGGGTCGATTGGGATGTTTACCGATAAGTTTGGGATCGATGTTGGAGATGCATAGCCGCCTAACCTCTGCCTTCACCAAATCCTCCCCAGCCCTCGTCACCTTCGTGACCGCTGGCGACGGTCCCACCGCTGAAATCCTCGACGCCCTCGTCACAGGTGGAGCTGACGTCATCGAACTCGGCATGCCCTTTACCGATCCAATGGCCGATGGCCCAGCGATTCAGGCGAGCAATTTGCGCAGTCTTGGCGCGGGCACGACCACGGCGGACATCTTCACCATCGCCACAGCCTTCCGCACTCGCCATCCGAACATCCCGCTTGTCCTCATGGGTTATGCCAATCCGATGACGATCCGCGGCCCCGAACGTTTCGCGGCTGAGTGCGTAAAAGCAGGCGTTGACGGTGTGATCTGTGTCGATCTTCCCCCCGAAGAGGATGAATTGGCGGCAAGTCTGCGCGCTGTGGGCGTCGCCCCAATCCGCCTCGCCACGCCGACTACCGACGCCGCCCGCCTGCCCACCGTGCTCGATGGCGCGAGCGGATTTCTCTATTATGTCTCGGTCGCGGGTATCACGGGCCTGCAACAAGCCGCGACTGCCAGCATCGAAGCCGCCGTCGCAAAGCTGAAAGCCGCGACCACCCTCCCTATCGCCGTAGGCTTTGGCGTCCGCACGCCCGAGCAGGCCGCCGCGATCGCCAAGGTCGCAGACGGTGTCGTGGTCGGATCGGCCATTGTCGAACTCGTCGGCAAATATGGCGCGCAGGCCGCCGAGCCAGTACGAAGCTATATAGCAACGCTCTCTTCCGCGATTAAGGAGGCCCGTAAATGAGTTGGCTCAGCCGCGTTCGCCAAAGCATTCCCTTCATTGCCAAGCGGGAGACCGACGGCAATTTGTGGCACAAATGCCCCGGATGCGCGCAGATGGTGTTCGTCAAGGAATATGAGGAAAACCTCAGTGTCTGCCCGCGCTGTGATCATCATGGCCGGATTGGCCCCAAGGCACGCTTTGCCCATCTGTTCGATGAAGGCAGCTTGCGCATCCTTCCCACCCCGCGCGTTACCGAAGACCCGCTCAAATTCCGCGACTCGAAAAAATATACTGACCGGATCAAGGCCGCGCGCGCGCAAACGGGCGAACATGAGGCGCTGATCAACGGAACGGGCAAGATTGATGGCCACGCAGCGGTGATCGGCGTGCAGGATTTTGCTTTCATGGGCGGATCAATGGGCGTTGGCGTCGGCGCAGCATTCATAGCGGGCGTCCGAGCAGCGATTGAGAAAAAATGCCCCTACATCATCTTCACGGCCTCGGGCGGCGCGCGGATGCAAGAAGGCATTCTCTCGCTAATGCAAATGCCGCGCATGACCGTGGGCGTCGCTGAATTGCGCGATGCGGGCTTGCCCTATATCGTTGTGCTGACTGATCCAACGTCGGGCGGGGTGATGGCCAGCTATGCGATGCTTGGCGATATCCATATTGCCGAACCCGGTGCGCTCCTCGCTTTCACTGGCCGCCGCGTGATTGAAAGCACGATCCGCGAGAAATTGCCTGAGGGCTTTCAGCGCGCCGAATATCTGCTTGAGCACGGGATGATCGACATGATCACACCGCGCAAGGATTTGCGCGCGACACTGGCGATGACCATCGATTATCTGATGTTTGGCACCAAGGCCGCTTGAAGCCACGCCATGGCCGATCATGCCCGTTCCGATGACCCTGCGGTGCAGGCCCAGCTTGATCGCTTTGCCCAATTGTCCCCGGGTCGCGACATATTGGGGCTTGAGCGGATCACCCAATTGCTCGCGCGCGTCGGCAACCCGCATGAGCATTTGCCGCCAGTATTCCACGTAGCAGGCACCAATGGCAAAGGATCGACTTGCGCCTTTCTCCGCGCTGCGGTCGAGGCGGCGGGCCTAACCGCGCATGTCTATACCAGCCCGCATCTGTGCCGGTTCAATGAACGGATCCGGATTGGGGGCAGCTTGATCGAAGACAGTGCGCTCGCGCCCTTGCTCTCTGAAGTGCTTGATGCGGCGTGCGATTTGGGGGTGAGCTTTTTTGAGGCAACAACCGCTGCGGCCTTCCTCGCCTTTGCGCGGAAGCGCGCTGACGTCGCGATTATCGAGGTTGGGCTTGGCGGTCGGCTAGATGCGACCAATGTCATCGCCGGTCCCGCCATCTGTGGCATTGCGCAGCTGGGCATCGATCACCAGGCCTTCCTCGGGGACAATGCAGTCGACATTGCGGGAGAGAAAGCCGGGATTGCCAAAGCGGGCGTACCGCTGATCACGATGAAATATGATGCGCCGATTACGCAACGGATCGCGCAGATCGCCGATGCCGCCGGTGCTCCGATGCGCGCGCGGGGGAGCGAATGGGATGCGGCCCCCTATCAGCAAAAGCTGCATTACCGCGACGCGGGCGGCACGCTCAGCCTCCCCCTGCCCTCGTTGCCCGGCATGCATCAAGCCCAAAATGCGGCGCTCGCTATTGCGATGCTGCGTCACCAAAGCGCTGTGAATATCTCAGACGCAGCCTTAAAAGCGGCGATGGGCTGGGCACTGTGGCCTGCCCGAATTCAGCGCATGGCGCGCGGGCCGCTCAATCCGGATGATCGGGATATCTGGATCGATGGCTGCCACAATGAACCCGCCGCTGTCGCCATCGCCACCCATTTCAGATCGATTGTCGCGCCGGGTGCTCCATTCCATATCATAGTCGGGATTTTGGCGAATAAGGATGCCGCTGGTTTGATCCGTCAGTTCAAGGGCCTAGCAACGCATATGACCGCGCTGCCCGTGCATGATCATGCGCATCATGTGCCCGAGGCTCTTGCGGCGATGGGCGATGCCCTAGGAATAGTGAGCGGGAGCGCTGCATCACTCAGTGAGGCAGTGCCGAAACACGCTGACATACCGACGCTCATTATCGGCTCGCTTTACCTTGCTGGCGAAGCTCTAAGGGCGAATCAGCAAATGCCCGATTAGGCTTGGACGTTCCCTGCTAAGATCCATATTCGACCACATTGGCACACCGTGATCGTTCTCAGAAATCCGCTGACGAGGAGTGCTGCCCTTCGACTGCCTGCAAGGTAGGCGCTCAGGATAAACCGTCCTCTGGGCGGGGGCGGGCACATGTGGTCGAATATGGGTCTAAGGCAGTTCGGGACAAGTTACCTGCAACCAAAGGCAAAACGGCGGCCAAACAGCCGTCGTCGCCTTGTTTGTAAATTGTGTGAGATTAACGCCCCTTGAGCGACAAGCCACCGAAGCGCTTGTTAAAGCGCGCAACCTGACCGCCAGCGTCGAGCATTTTGCCGGTGCCCCCTGTCCACGCAGGATGCGCCAGCGGGTCAATATCCAGCGTCATCAAATCGCCTTCCTTGCCCCAGGTCGACCGCGTTTCAAATTGGGTGCCGTCAGTCATCTGCACCTTGATCATGTGATAATCGGGGTGAATATCAGTCTTCATTGTAAAAGCTCCGAAAAATGGCTGGTTTCCGACCAGCCGGTGGATGCGAAGGAGGCGCACTAGCGAAATGCGCCGCCAATTGCAAGCCATTCACGCAGGCGGGTCAGCGATCATTGCGGTGAAATTCGCTTCGGCGGCCAGCTTGCCGTCCACCAGCGCGCGCCCGGCAAATTTGCACACAGCGCTGCGTTTTTGCACGAAGCTGGCCTCAAGTGTCAGCAAGCAGCCGGGTTCAACCGGCGTGCGGAACTTTGCGCCATCAATCGCCATAAAGTAAACGAGCTTGCCGCTGCCGCTCAGTCCAAGCGATTGCACCGCTAATATACCCGCCGCTTGCGCCAGTGCCTCAACGATCAACACGCCGGGCATGATCGGACGCCCGGGGAAATGCCCTTGAAAGAAATTTTCGTTGATGCTGACCGCCTTGATCGCCCGTATTGACTGATCGAGGATTATCTCCTCGACCCGGTCAACCAGTAGCATGGGGTAACGATGCGGTAGAGCCGCCATCACCCCTCTAATATCAAGCGCACCCAGCGGCGCAGGACCATCGGTCAAGGCTTAACGACCGGTTGGGGCTGGCTTGGCAGGTGTGGCGGCGGCAGCGGCAGGTGCACCGGCTTGTCCCTGTCCACCTGGTTGCCAACCGGCGGGTGGCGTGACCGAAACCGTCGCTACGACGCCGTTTAGGCCCGTGATGATGTCCGACGTAATGTCAACCGTTGGCTGATACGAGATCGTGGCTTGCGGCTGTAACACCAGCGCCACTTTCTTCGCGGTCATGGTCGTCTTCAGGACGCCGTCAAGCTTCGCAACAATCTGCTCTTCGGCATAAGCCTGAGCGCGACCGATCGGAGCATAAAGACCCTGCAATTCCTTTTGCGCATTTTGTTGCTTGGTTTGGAGCGCGGTAAACTGCGTTTGCAGTGCGGCCTGGTTAGGGTTGGGAGCCTTTTGCGCGGTTTGGAATGCCGCTACGAGTGGCTGCAGTTCAGCATTCAGCACCTTTGATCGCGCATCGAATGCATCAAGCTGCGGTTTGTACGTGATCTTGATCTGGTTAACCGCAAGCACAAAAGCGTTTGATTTTTGGACCGCTTCGTCAAGGCTGGCGACAGCGATGCTACCTGTTACTTGTGCAGACGCAACAGTTGGCAAAACGGTACCCGCAATCGCAATCGGTGCTGCTGCGAGGAGGAGAGATTTGTAGATAGTTTTCATTAGAATTGTGTTCCTACGTTGAATGTGAAGAGTTTGGTATCGTCGCCTTCCTGCTTAAGCAGGGCTCTGGCTAAATCGATTCTGAACGGCCCGAATGGCGAATTCCAATTGACACCGATGCCGACCGAAACGCGCGGCTTTGCCGAGTTGCCAAAGAAGAACTCACGAAAATTCTGAACCTGATTAGGGGTTTCGCCAGCCGCACAACTTCCGCCACCGCCTGGTGCCCTCGTGTTGATTAAGGTGCTGGACACAATTGTCGGGCCAGGCGTCGGGTTATCTGTGGTTGGCACACCGGGGACGGTGCAGGTTAGCGTACTGACATCCTGCAATCCCCCATTTTCGAATGTCAAATTACGAACCTTAAACACTGAACCAACGTCAAGAAAAATCGACGGTCTTAGGCCCAATTCCTTGGCGCCCGTACCAAGCGGGATTTCGAGTTCCGCGCGAAGCCTGTAAAGCGCACGGCCACCCACCGCATCGTCGGTATTCTGATTATTGGTGCGCGGCAAGAAATCGTCCAAACTCGCCGTCGACGTATCATAAAATAGCCGCGTTACGCGCGGCCCGACGCCGCGAATATCGAAGCCGCGCAAATCGGGCTCTCCAAGAAAGAAGCGATCAGTCAGACGAACCGGGTCATCGCTCGGGCTGGTCACCCGGCGTTTACCAAAGGGCACGATCAGCCCGGCTTCGCCCGACACGGAGAATATGAACTGGCCAAACGGCTTCCAATATTTTGCAGCTTCTAAACGTGACCGTATATAGCGCACATTGCCGCCAAGGCCTGCAAAATCTTGATTGAAAACAATGCTCTGACCTCTTGAAGGTCGTAAACGGTTGTTCAGGTTATTGAAGACCAAACTATAACCAAGTGTCGATGTCGTCCGTTTGCCAATCGCATCGCAGAGAAAGCGCCCCGCTTTGAGCGGGTCGCACTGTCCATTGGTGAAGAAATTCGGGCCCGTATCCAGCGTCACATCTTCGAAATTGACGCCAAACCTTCCGGCAATTGACCAAAATTCGGTGAGAGGCACACCGACACGGAATTGGAAACCAGTGGTTGATTGTCGATACGTCGTATTGCGCGATCCGTTCGAGGTGAAATTGAACTGATTGGAATCACGCCGAAAAATGTCACCGCCGAGGGCAATGTTGCGGTCAAATAGATAGGGCTCGGTAAAGCCAAGCTCGACTGATCGCGAAAAGCTTGAATAATTGACGCTCGCCCGCAATTCCTGACCCTTGCCGCGGAAGTTGCGCTGGCGGATTGAAGCATTGAGGATGAAGCGTTCAAGCGAGGAGAAACCCGCCGA
The DNA here is from genome assembly GCA_046153565.1 of Sphingomonadaceae bacterium. Taxonomy (GTDB): domain Bacteria; phylum Pseudomonadota; class Alphaproteobacteria; order Sphingomonadales; family Sphingomonadaceae; genus Aquisediminimonas. Next base: position 51,995 of record JBJXDU010000052.1, on the reverse strand, counting down.
AAGCTGCAATTCGCCACTCGATTTTTCCTCGACATTGGCTTCGAGGATAATCCGATCAGGCGACGATCCCGGCTTCTGCTCAATTTCAAGCTTTTCCTGAAAGAAACCAAGCGATTGGATGCGGTCAGACGAACGCTTAACCTGGAACGTGTTGAACGCGTCGCCCTCGGCCAAGCGGAACTCGCGGCGAACTACCTTGTCTTGCGTAGTGGTATTCCCATTCACTTCGACACGTTCGATATAGACACGCGGCGCATCGGCCACGCGCAACGTCAGCGTCATCGTCCGCGCCTCTTGATCGCGATCAAACTGGGGATTCACCTCGGCAAAGGCATAACCAAACAGCCCAGCACTTTCGGTAAGGCCATCAACGGTATCTTCGACCAACTTGGCATTGTACCAATCGCCCTTTTTCATACCAATCAGCTTAGCATTGGGCTTGAAATCGCGGATGTCGCTGTCGACCGTTACCTCACCAAATTTATACCGTTCGCCTTCTTCGATGACATAAGTAACAATGAAGTCGCGCTTGTCGGGGGTGAGTTCGGCGACCGCAGACACGACCCGGAAATCGGCATAGCCTTTGGTCAGATAGAATTGACGCAATTTGGCTTGATCATACGCCAATTTGTCAGGGTCATAGCTGTCGCCAGAACTTAGAAAGCGATAGAAACGCGACTGCTTCGTTGCCATTTCGCTACGGATTTCGCCGTCGGAAAAGACCTTGTTGCCAATGATGTTGATTTGGCGGACCTTTGATTTCGGCCCTTCGGTCACTTCAAAGATCACGTCGACGCGATTTTGATCAAGCTGAACCATTTTCGGGTCAACGCTCGCGGCAAAGCGACCCTGACGCCGGTAAAGTTCGATAATGCGCGCGACATCAGCGCGCACCTTGCTGCGCGTGAAAATCTGGCGCGGGGCCAGTTTGATTTCCGGGCGGATCTTGTCTTCCTTCAGGCGCTTATTGCCTTCAAGTACGATCCGGTTGATGACTGGATTTTCGCGGATCTCAATTGTCAGATTGCCCTGATTGTCGCGAATCTGCGCGTCTGCAAACAGCTCTGTCTCAAACAAATCGCGCACAGCGGCATCAAGCGACTCAAGTGTGTAGGGCGCACCCGGCCGCAGCTTGACATAAGACCGCACTGTATCAGGCTCGAGCCGCTGTGAGCCGGTCACCGAAATCGTCTTAATGATACCGCCGCCCGCAGGCGTAGAAGCCGTTTGCGCGGCAACCGGCATCGCCGCGACGGTAAGCGCGCTGCTAAGCAGCAATGCCGCCACGGCCTTGCGGCCAAAATTCTGAGCCTTAGTTGCTTTCACGCCCGATACCTTTGTTAATGCACTAAATTCGCGCCGCCCTGCCCTATGCTGATCAGCCAATCAAGCTCGATAGCCTTTGCAACACACCCGAAGATTCGAGGTCGTTGAAATTGACAAGGAGCATAAACCCGATGACCACCGCAAATCCGGCTCGATAGGCCCATTCCTGGACATCTTGGCTGACAGGTTTACGCAGAATCGCCTCCACGGCATAAAAAGTTAAATGGCCACCATCGAGCATAGGGATTGGCAACAAGTTGATGAATCCCAGATTAATCGAAATCAGCGCCATGAAGCCAAGGAACGCAACAATGCCGAGTGTCGCGACTTGCCCCGAAAATTTTGCGATCTTTATCGGCCCGCCCAACTCCTTGACCGAGACCCGCCCGCGAAAGATTTGGGCTAGTCCATCAGCGGTGACGAACAGGACGCGCGCGGTTTCATGGAGGGCGGCTCCTGGCAGTTCGATCGGCGATAGCATAACGCGCTCTGGCCGCCCCGATCCAATGCCGAGCTGACCAATCCGGGCTTGATTGCCAAATATATCCTTACGAACCATCGCAATCGGCGTCACAGTCACAACGGCCAGCGCGGCAGCCCGTTCGATCTCGAAACGCAGCGGGACACCGGGACGGATGGCGGCAATATCGCCAATCTGGCTGAACTGCGTAATGCGACTGCCGTCAATTGCGACAATCTTATCGCCGGGCTTGATCCCTGCGGTTGCCGCCGCACTCGCAGGCAAAACCGACGCAACTGTCGGCGGCGTCCGCAATTCGCCGTAAAACGCAAAGATGCCCACGAAGATCAGCGCAGCGACGAGAAGGTTGGTAACCGGACCAGCCGCAATGATAAGCGCGCGCTTCCACAACGTCTGGGCTTGAAATGTCACCGCTCGCTCGGCGGCGGGCAACGCCTTCCATTCTTCATTGGGTTCGCTCGCTGCGCTCAAATCGCCCGCAAACTTGACGTAACCACCCAGCGGAATGGCGCTAAGCTTCCAGCGCGTGCCGCGCGCGTCGGTCCATCCAAACAATTCTTTACCAAAACCAACGGAAAACGTGTCGGCCTTCACGCCACACCAGCGGCCCACGAGATAGTGACCCATTTCGTGCAAAAAGACGAGCGGCCCGATTACCGCCAAAAAGCAGCCAGCCGACCACCAAAAACCGGGTGCCTCAATCACGCAAACTCACTTTCCATGACGCAACTTGCAACCCGGCGCGCTTCACTGTCGATGCTGAGCACATCATCAAGCGATGCCGGAGCCGTCGGGCTATAGCGGTCAAGTGTGGCGGCCACAATTGCCGCAATGGCGCCAAATCGGATACGACGCGCAAGGAACGCGGCGACCGCAACTTCATTGGCTGCGTTCAAAGTCGCTGGACGCGCGCCGCCTGCCTCCATCGCTTCGCGCGCGATCCGCAAAACGGGGAATCTTTCCAAGTCGGGTGCTTCGAAATCCAGCCGCCCAATTTCGGCCAAGTTCAGCCGGGGCATTGGCGTCGCCATCCGCTCTGGCCAGGCAAGGCAATGCGCGATGGGAATGCGCATGTCGGGCGCGCCTAGCTGTGCCAACACCGACCCGTCGACATATTCAACCAGCGAATGGATAACCGATTGCGGGTGGAACAGCACATCAAGTTGCTCGCTGGGCATGGCGAACAAATAATGCGCTTCGATCAGTTCGAGCCCTTTATTCATCATCGTTGCTGAATCGATCGTGATTTTGGCACCCATTGACCAGTTCGGGTGCTTGAGCGCTTGTTCGGGCGTGGCATTCTCGATCATCTCAGCGCTTGCCGTGCGAAACGGTCCACCGCTTGCTGTGAGGATTAATCGCGCAACGCCTTTGGGCGCTGATTGGTCAAGGCATTGAAAGATCGCGTTATGCTCTGAATCGACAGGCAACAGAGTCGCCCCCGATGCGCGCGCGGCGGCCATCATCTGCGGACCAGCCGATACCAGTGATTCCTTATTGGCAAAGGCAAGGCATTTACCGCGCTCGAGTGCAGCCATAGTCGGCATCAGACCTGCACAGCCGACAATCGCCGCCATCGTCCAATCTGCAGGCCGCTTGGCGGCGTCAATCACCGCGTCTGCCCCTGCCGCAACATCGATATCTGTATCGATTAGGGCCGCTTTCAGATCCGCATAGAGTGACGCATCGCCAATGACCGCAAGCTTTGCACCGTGCGTGCGAGCAGCAGCGGCGAGCGCGGGGACATCGGAGTAAGCAGTCAGCGCAACTACGTCAAAATCTTCCGGCGCGCGGCCAATCAGGTCAAGCGTGGATTGCCCCACAGACCCCGTTGCGCCCAGAATCGATACAGATTTACGCTCTCCCATCACGATGTTCCTAGAACAACAATCAGCGCAGCAAAAGGGGCTGACGCGACTAGCCCGTCTAGCCGGTCAAAAATCCCGCCATGGCCCGGCAAGATCGTCCCGCTATCCTTCACACCCGCGCGCCGCTTCATTGCGCTTTCGAGGAGATCGCCAAGCTGCGACACCATCGCCAGCGGCGCTGAAAAAATGGCGAGCGTCACTGGCAGATCTGCATATAGATGCAGCGCCCAGCCTAACGCCAATGCCGCCAGCACCCCCCCGCCAACGCCTGCCCACGTCTTGTTAGGGCTGATCGCGGGGGCGAGCTTGGGCCCGCCAATTGCTCGTCCTGCAAAAAAGGCCCCAATATCAGTCGCCCAGACAAGCGCTAGCGCCCACAGCGTTAACACGAAGCCACCTGAATGCTCGCGCAACCAGATCAGGGCAAAGACCGCCAAACCGAAATAAACAAGCCCAGCACCAAGCGCGCTTTTTCGTGACACGATATAGACAGCGGCCGCCATCCCAAAAATCAGCCCGATAGCGAAATAGTTTGGCCCGGCGGCGAGCGGCGCGATGACACCTAGCGGAATGCAAAACGCAAATTGCGCCGTTCGAATTTCATGCCCGCTGCATCCAAGCAGTAGCGCATATTCGCGCAGCATCAAAAGACCGCCGAGCGTCAACAACATCCAAAACACAGTGCCGCCAATCCATAACGCGGTTATGGCAACCACGATGAGCAACGCACCAACAATCGTCCGCGTTGCCAAAGAGCTCACAGTCCACCAAAGCGGCGCTGACGAGCCCCAAATTGCTGGATCGCCGAAGCAAGCTCTGCCGCGCCGAAATCTGGCCACAACGTGTCGACAAACAATAATTCTGCATAAGCCGCTTGCCACAGCAGAAAGTTGGACAGGCGCTGCTCGCCCGATGTCCTGATAACAAGATCAGGCGGCGGCCAATCGCGGGTTTCCAGCCGCGCCTCGAACGCATCGACATCGATATCATCGGGCGAAATCTCGCCACGCGCGGCGGCCCGTGCAAGCGCGCGCGCCACGCCCGCAATCTCCGCTTGCGAGCCATAGTTGAGCGCGATGACCAAAGTCGTCCGGCTATTGCTGGCGGTGCGCGCGCAGGCGGCATCAATCATTGTCGCCAAATCGGGCGCGAGCGCGCGATAATCGCCGATCACCCTTAAGCGCACACCATTAGCGGCTAACTCATCAATATCTTGTTGAATGAAATGGCGGAGCAGCCCCATCAGGTCGCTGACTTCATCAGCGGGACGGCGCTTATTCTCGGTTGAAAAGGCATAAAGGGTAAGCACTTCAATGCCCAGATCGCCTGCCGCGCGTACCGTGTTGCGCGCGGCCTCAATACCTTTGCGATGTCCCGCAATGCGCGGCAGGAAGCGCTTTTTGGCCCAGCGCCCGTTGCCATCCATGATGATCGCGACATGGCGCGGCACGCTGCCCGCTCCAAGCATCGGGGCTGGAGCCGTGCTCACTTACCCAAAATTTCCTTTTCCTTCGCGGCCGTCGCCGCATCGATATCTGCCACCGTCGCGTCGGTCATTTTCTGGACTTCGGTTTCAAGACGCTTGCGGTCATCTTCGCTGATTTCCTTCTTATTCTCGTCGGTCTTCAGCGCATCCATCGCATCACGGCGGACATTGCGCACCGCAATTTTCGCTTTTTCCGCATATTGGTTTGCCAGTTTGGCCAGCTCCTTGCGTCGTTCCTCGGTCATGTCGGGGATCGGCAAGCGGATATTCTGCCCGTCAGTGATTGGATTGATACCAAGCCCAGCGCTGCGGATCGCCTTTTCGACGGGGGTCACGTTCGATTTATCCCAAACTTGCACCGAAATCATCCGCGGCTCAGGCACTGATACCGTCGCAACTTGATTCAGCGGCATGTTCGACCCATAAACCTCAACTGTAACAGGGTCGAGCAACGCAGTATTTGCGCGGCCCGTTCGCAGACCACCAAGATCACCTTTCAGCGACTCAGTCGCGCCGGCCATCCGGCGTTCGATATCGGCTTTATTATAGGCTGGCATCAGGCAAGCTCCCCATTGTGCACCATAGTGGCAGTCCCCTCACCGCTCAGCACGCGCGCGAGATTGCCCTCATCGCGGATGTTGAACACGATGATTGGAATATTATTATCACGACATAGCGCCACCGCGCTGGCATCCATAACCTTCAAATCGTGCGACAGAACCGTGCTAAAGCTAAGTTCTTCATAGCGTTTTGCGGTCGGCACTTTTTTGGGATCGGCATCATAAACGCCGTCGACACTCGTCCCTTTGAAGAGGGCGTCGCATTTCATTTCCGCCGCCCGCAAGGCTGCGCCCGAGTCAGTTGTGAAATAGGGACTGCCAACGCCAGCAGCAAAGATAACCACGCGGCCCTTTTCCAAATGGCGCTCGGCGCGCCTGCGGATCACTGGCTCGCAAACCGTATCCATCGGAATCGCGGATTGCACACGCGTTTCAACGCCCAATTGTTCAAGCGCATTTTGCATCGCGAGCGCATTCATCACTGTGGCGAGCATGCCCATATAATCGGCCTGTGCACGGTCCATGCCCTTGGCAGCGCCCGCCATCCCGCGAAAAATGTTACCGCCGCCGATCACAAGGCAAAGCTCATAACCGGCTTCTTTGGCCGCTTTGACTTCACCGGCCATGCGCGCAACGGTCTCTGGATCGATACCAAACGGCGTATCGCCCATCAACGCTTCGCCCGACAGCTTCAAAAGGATACGGTTGAAGCGCGGGCGAACCATGATGGACGTGAACTTTCTAATAAATAAGCGAGTTGTCACCCTAGAACGGGTATTGACGAATGTGAAGCATTGTTGAGCGACTGCACCAGTCGCTCACCTAATCAACACATTGCCTGCTTACACACCCGCCGCAGCGGCCACTTCGGCAGCGAAGTCGCTTGTCTCTTTTTCAATGCCTTCGCCAAGCTGGAACCGGACATAATCAGTGAGCGTGATCGTCGCGCCCGCAGCCTTGCCGGCATTGGCGACAACGTCCGAAATTTTGGTCTTGCCATCGATCACGAACAGCTGATTGAGCAGCGCATTTTCCTTGACGAACTTGGCAACAGCACCTTCAACCATTTTAGCGACGACTTCGGGCGGCTTGCCCGATTCAGCGGCCTTTTCGGCACCAATTGCGCGTTCACGCTCGATCAGATCAGCGGGAATGCCAGTTTCATCGAGCGCCAAGGGGAAGGCTGCGGCCACATGCATGGCAAGCTGACGCCCAAGCGTTTCGAGCGCCTCAGCCGGAGCCGCGCTTTCAAGCGCAACCAGCACGCCAATCTTGCCAAGGCCCGGCGCTGCTGCGTTGTGAACATAAGGAACAACAAGGCCTTCTGTTACAGTCAAACGGCGCGCACGACGAAGTGTCTGATTTTCGCCAATTGTGGCAATGTTGCTGACGAGAACATCGCCGACAGTGCCACCAGCGGGATGCGGCGCAGCTGCAAGCGCGCCGATATCATCACCAATTTCAAGCGCGATCTTAGTCACTGTCGTGACGAAATCCTGAAATTGTGCGTTCTTGGCGACGAAATCAGTTTCGCTGTTGACTTCAACCGCGGCGCCAACGGTGCCATTGACCGCAACACCAACCAGGCCTTCAGCCGCAGTCCGGCTCGACTTCTTTGAAGCCGTTGCCAGCCCCTTGGCGCGCAACCAATCAACCGCAGCGGTCATGTCGCCACCGGTTTCGGTAAGCGCCTTTTTGCAATCCATCATGCCAGCGCCGCTGGTTTCGCGAAGTTCTTTAACGGCGGCCGCGGTAATCTCTGCCATGGGGAGATCCTTTTCTGTGTTTAGGTGTCAATATGAGGGCGGGGCAAGTGATCTGTGTTACCAAATCGCCCTGCCCCGCCTTTGTTACAAAATGATGGTGTTAGAGCATGATACGCAAAATGTGAATCGTCGTTGCGAGGAGCGGAGCGACGCGGCAATCCAGACCGTTTGACGTTAAGCTGGATTGCCACGCTGCGCTCGCAATGACGAGTGAAGCATAGTTAAGGCAAGATATGTTATGCGCTTGCTTCTTCAATCGTTGGTTCAACCACTACGATTTCTTCGGCAATCACCTCTACCGGTGCGATCAACGCTTCCTCAACCGGCGGCGCTTCCATTGCGCCCAGATCAACGCCGCGTGATGCTGCACCCTGCTGACCACCGCGTGTCGCAGCGGTCGCAATCGCTTCGCAGTAGAGCCGCAGTGCCCGGCTGGCGTCGTCATTGGCAGGGATTGGGAAAGCAATACCGTCGGGCGAAACGTTTGAATCAAGGATCGCAACAACGGGAATGCCAAGCACATTGGCTTCCTTGATCGCGAGTTCTTCCTTGTTCGCGTCGATCACGAACATCACGTCAGGAATGCCGCCCATATCGCGAATACCGCCAAGCGAAAGCTCAAACTTGTCGCGCTCACGCGTCAACTGAAGCACTTCCTTCTTGGTAAGGCCCGCCGTATCGCCCGAAAGCTGTTCCTCAAGCGCTTTGAACCGCTTGATCGAACCAGAAATCGTCTTCCAGTTGGTGAGCATGCCGCCCAGCCAGCGGTGGTTGACATAATGCTGGCCCGAAGCGCGCGCTGCGTCGGCAATCGGCTGTTGCGCCTGACGCTTGGTGCCTACGAAGAGCACTTTGCCGCCGCGCGCCGCCGTTGCATTCACGAAATCAAGCGCGCGCGCCATCAAGGGCACGGTCTGCGACAGATCAAGGATATGAACGCCGTTGCGATCGCCAAAAATATAAGGTTTCATCTTGGGGTTCCACCGATGTGTTTGGTGGCCAAAATGTGCGCCAGCTTCCAATAGCTGATGCATGGTGACAATAGGTGCCGCCATGGGGATAGTCTCCTTCCGGTTAGTCCACTGGGAGGCGAGAACGGACGTCTGTCCGCACCGGTTTATGTGCCTCCCATGCGGGATTGAGCGGCGCGCTTAGCCGCGATGCCGCCCAAATGCAAGCCACTGCGTTAGAGAATTTTGCCAAACACGCGCGCGATAATGTCACTACCCGTGCCAATCGGATTGGCGCGGATCTTCTTTTCCTGCTCGCCCATATAATAGAATACACCGTCGCTTGCCTTTTGCGTCACGAAGCTGGTGAGATCGGTATTACCAAATTTGCCCAGTGGCACTGGTGATTTTGCCATGGCCGCCCCCAACGCATCAAATGCTTTCACGCCGCTCAGCGATTTTGATACCAGCGGTTTCATCTGGGCTTGGAGCGTTTCACCGGTAACGCGACGAAAATAATCGGTTGCCGACGTCTGGCCGCCGTTCACGATTCCAATCGCATCCGAAACACTCATCGAAGTGATTGCCGTCTTGAGCAAAGGCAGTGCCTGGCCCACGGCGCCTTCGGCTGCTGTGTTTAGCTTCGTTGACAGGCCACCGCCAACACCCACTTTATCAAGCGCACTCATCACGCCGCTTAGTTTGCCAAGCGACCCTGGCAATCCAATCCGCACCTTGGGATCGTTAGCAAAGCCGCCGGGCGCGCCAAGCTGACCAATGACCGATTCGGCGGCCTTGCCCAACGCCGCCTTGAGGCCAGTATTGGCTTCACTGCTCGATACCGTGGCTGCCGTGGGTGTGTTCGAAACAGGCGCCTTGGGAGTAAGCACTCGATTGAGAACATTACTAATTTCGCCCGCCGATTGTGCATAAGAGGCTGATGCAAACCCACCGATAACCAATGCCAAAGCGATGATTTTTGAGGCTTTCGCCATGATCACTATCCTTACCCGTTACTCAAGATGCTGATCATAGCGACGCGCTAACGGCCGACGCCAGCAAATTCGACCGCCTTGGAACAAAACATGACTTGACAACAGAACAAGAACTGAACATTTAAAGCGAACAAAAGGAGATTTGTCATGCATATGATCAGTTCACTATTCTTCCTCGCTGCACTCGGCCTTGCCTTTGGTGTGATCCACACAATGCTCGCAAGCCATGCCGATAAAATCATCGCGGCATTGCAGGGCAATCATGGTGTGCGCGATCAAGTGGTTCATTTGAGCGATTTCGGGCACATTAGGTCAGCGCGGCGTGACGCGATCAACGATAATGTTAGCCTGCCCGTAGCCGCTTGATCTTGGCATAGCTGCGTATGCTGAATGGCAAAGCACCCACGTAAAGCGCGCTGATCCCGCTTAATGTTATCCACGGCAGCGTGAACAGCGCACTGCCAACAAGCGCGGCCGCAAAAATCAGTTCAAGCCGCACGGCGCGGCGGGGACGGATTGATGCCCAGCTGAATGTCGCCAGATTTGAGATCATCAAAAAGGCAACCATGCCAAGCCAAGGGGCAACGATCAGGGGATCACGAAATAGCTCAACTCTGGTTTCGATCCATAGATAAAGTGGCAACAATGCCAAGGCAGCCCCCGCTGGCGCAGGCACGCCGGTCATAAAGCCAGCCGATTTGTGGGGCTGGTCTTCAACATCAATATTGGCATTGAACCGCGCCAGCCGGAGCGCCGCGCTGAGGGTAAAGCCAATCGCAATCAACCAGCCGATTTTAGGCACCGATTGTAACGACCATAAAAAGAGCACAAGCGCGGGCGCGACGCCAAAGGCCACCACATCCGACAGCGAATCAAGTTCAGCGCCAAAGCGACTTTCGGCGCGAAATAGTCGGGCAACGCGGCCATCGATCCCGTCAAGCGCTGCGGCGACCAACGTTGCAATAACTGCCATTTCCCATTCATGCGCAATGCCAAAGCGAACCGACGTTAGTCCCGCGCACAGCGCCATTGCGGTAACGACATTGGGAGCAAGTGCGCGCAGGGGAATGCCGCGTTGCCGGGGCTCCTTGTCGCTCATCGTTGCCTCATCACTGAATGATACCGCTGATACTCGTCTGGTCGCCAAGCCGTGCAATGACGGTTTCGCCTGCCACTGTACGCTGGCCAAGCGCAACCTTTGGCGCCGTGCCTGCGGGGAGATATACGTCAACGCGGCTGCCGAAGCGGATCAGGCCAACGCGCTGCCCCGCGACCAATGTGTCTCCAGGCTTGACAAACGGAACGATTCGCCGCGCGATCAGCCCCGCAATTTGCGTGAAGCCAATCCGCACGCCATCACGTCGCTCAACAACGATGTGCTGGCGCTCATTATCATCGCTGGCCTTATCAAGGTCAGCATTCAGAAACTTGCCCGATATATATACGACTTGCCGGACAACACCCTCAATCGGTGTGCGGTTGATGTGAACATCAAACACGCTCATGAAGATTGACACACGCACCATTTCTCCATCGCCTAGGCTTGCCTCGCCCGCCAACTCCTTGGGCGGCAGGACGGTCTGGATAAGCGTCACCAAACCATCAGCAGGTGCAATGATAGCGGCATCGTCTTGCGGCACAGCGCGCTGCGGATCGCGAAAGAAAGCGAGCGTCCATATCGTAATGCCCACCATCGGCCACGCGATAATACCCAACCCCAGCCACGCAAAAAATAGCGTTATGCCAGCGGCTATCAATGCAAATTTTCGTCCCTCCGGATGAACGGGAGGAAAGCGCCATGTGACGCCGGAACCGCCTTGGGACGGATTTTTTTGTGCAACCATTCTGCACTAATAGGGCGAGTCCGCTGTGGTTACAATGCGTTGATTGGCGCCGCATATGCGTTGGGTACGGCAGGGGAGTTGATCAGCCGTCAATCCGCGCTTAGAGGCCAGTGCATCCTCCCCAAGTGAAAGACTGTCAATATGGCCAAAATCAAGGTGAAAACCCCCGTTGTCGAAATCGATGGCGACGAAATGACCCGGATCATCTGGCAATGGATTCGCGAACGGTTGATCCTGCCCTACCTTGATATTGAGCTGGAATATTATGACCTTGCGGTCGAAGTGCGCGATGAAACCAACGACAAGATCACAGTCGATTGCGCAAAAGCGATCCAGAAATATGGTGTCGGCGTAAAGTGCGCGACAATCACCCCCGATGAAGCGCGGGTTGAGGAATTCAAGCTCAAGAAAATGTGGAAATCGCCCAATGGCACAATCCGCAACATTTTAGGCGGAGTTGTGTTCCGTGAGCCGATTGTGATCAAAAATGTCCCCCGCTTGATCCCCGGCTGGACTGATCCGATTGTGGTCGGCCGCCATGCCTTTGGCGATCAATATCGCGCCACGGATTTCCGCGTGCCCGGCCCTGGTAAGTTGCGGATGATCTGGGAAGGAGAGGATGGTCAGCGGATCGAAGAAGAGGTGTTCGACTTCCCCTCATCGGGAATTGCGATGGGGATGTATAATCTCGACGAATCGATTCGCGATTTCGCCCGCGCCAGCATGAACTATGCACTTGGCCGCGGTTGGCCACTTTATCTCTCGACCAAAAACACCATTCTGAAGGCCTATGATGGCCAGTTCAAAGATTTATTCCAAGAGATTTTTGATAGTGAATTCAAAGAGAAATTTGCTGAAGCAAAGATAGTCTATGAACACCGCTTAATCGATGACATGGTCGCCTCTGCGCTCAAATGGTCGGGCAAATTTGTCTGGGCGTGCAAAAATTATGATGGCGACGTTCAGTCGGATCAGGTTGCGCAGGGCTTTGGCTCGCTTGGTCTCATGACGTCAGTTTTGCTGTCACCCGATGGCAAGACGGTTGAGGCAGAAGCAGCGCACGGCACGGTCACCCGGCATTACCGCATGCACGAACAAGGCAAAGCGACGTCGACCAACCCAATCGCCTCGATTTTTGCGTGGACTGGTGGCCTCAAATATCGCGGCAAGTTCGACGATACGCCCGACGTAACACGCTTTGCCGAAACGCTTGAGCGCGTGTGCATTGAAACCGTCGAATCGGGAGCGATGACCAAGGATCTCGCTATCCTCATTGGCCCGGACCAAGCCTGGATGACCACCGAGCAATTTTTCGAATCCGTACGCGCCAATTTGGAAGCGGAGATGGCAAACTGGCAATAACGCCGCGTTAAGCGCAAGAAGGGATTCATGGCGCTTGAATTTCAATCTGCGGGCTTGCGTGATGCCCTGGTTATATTGGCGGCCGCTGGGGTAGTCATTCCCGCCTTTGCGCGCGCACGAATTACCCCGGTGATTGGCTTCATTCTCGTTGGCCTGCTGGTTGGACCCCACGGGCTTGGTGCTTTTGTCGATCAGGTGCCGTGGCTCACATGGGTAACGATCTCTGACGTCACATCGATTGCCCCCTTTGCTGAACTGGGCATCATTTTGCTGCTCTTTTCGATTGGGCTTGAACTGTCCTTCGCGCGGCTATGGGCGATGCGCGCTGCGCTGATTGGTTTTGGCGCGGCCCAGCTTTTTGGCGCCGCTGCCCTTATTGCCGCCGTGTTAGTCGCGGTGGGGCAGCCTTACGCCGCTGCAATTGGGCTTGGCCTGGCTTTGTCGCTCTCGTCAACTGCGCTGGTCATGCCCATTGTTGGCACCAAAAGCGCGGTCGGGCGGCTTGCCTTGGCGATGCTGCTATTTGAAGATCTGGCGTTGGTACCGATCATTTTTCTGCTGGGCGCGCTCGCGTCAACGGCAGCGGGAAGCGGCCTCGCCACATTGTTCCAGACACTTGGCTATGGCGGGGTTCTGGTAATTGCGATGCTCGTGCTTGGCCGCTGGCTTTTGCCACCACTATTTGCACAAGCCGCGCGAACGAAAAGCGCTGAGTTATTCCTGTCGGCAAGCCTGCTCGTCGTCATCGTCGCCAGCTTGGCGACGACTGCGGTCGGTCTGTCGCCCATCGTCGGCGCGCTCGTCGCCGGGTTGCTCATCGCCGAGACCAAATATCACGGCGAAGTTGAAACGATGATCGCGCCGTTCAAGGGGCTTGCGCTCGGTGTTTTCCTGATCAGCGTCGGGATGAGCTTTGATCTGGGCTTGGTCGCATCACGCTGGCAAGCGGTGAGTGCCGCTGTCGTCGGCGTCCTTGTGATCAATGCTGTCGTCATCATCGCACTGTTGCGTAGTGCCCGCGTGGCGCCGGGCGTTGCCATTGAAACGGGCGTCCTTCTCGCCAGCCCGTCGGAAACAACGCTCATCGTGCTCGCCAGTGCGGCGCAAGCACAGCTCATTGGGGCGGATACGCAAGCATTTTGGACAGTTGTCACCGCCATTGGCCTCACCATTACGCCACTGCTCGCGCGTATTGGTCATGTTATTGCGCGACGGATCGAATGGGCAACTGGCGCGAAAAAGGATGTCCCGCAAGATGGCGATGACGCGCGAACGATACTGATTGGCTTTGGGCGCGTTGGTCGCCTCGTCGCACAAATGCTTGAAATCCATAATCAACCTTATGTGGCGATTGAGGCCGACGTTGATGTAGTGACGCTCGCCAAGCGTGACGGGAAGCCGGTTGTGTTTGGCGACGCAGCGCGCATGTCACGGCTTGATGCGCTTCACCTTGAGACCGCGAAAGCCGTCGTGATGACCATGGATGATCCCGTGCAAGCGGTGCGGTTGACGGCGGCTATCAGGAAACGCTTTCCCGCCCTTACCATTGTGGCCCGCGCGCGCGATGCCGATCATGCCGCGGAATTATATCGCGCGGGCGCAACCGATGCTGTGCCCGAAACGCTCGAAAGTTCGCTACAGCTTTCCGAAGCGGTGCTTGTCGATTTAGGCGTCGCAATGGGGCCAGTGATCGCCTCAGTTCACGAAAAGCGCGATGAGCTTAGGACACAAATTCGCTCAGCAGCCTTATTGTCATTCACGCCAACGCTTGGGTCGCTGAAGCGCTAACACCAATTGCCGCGCGGATCGCGTCAAGCGCGGCCTGCGCCTGATCTCCATTCGGTCCGCCGCCTTGCGCCATAGTGGGTCGCCCACCGCCGCCCTGCCCGCCGAGTACAGTCACTGCGACGCGCACGAAATCAACTGCATTGAACCGCTCGGCCAAATCGTCGCTGACCCCAACAGCCACTGACGCGCGCTCATCGTTGATCGTCAATGTCGCGACGATGCCTGATCCTAAGCTGCGCTTGGCGTCATCAATCACGCTGCGCAATTCCTTGGGATCGAGGCCGGCGATGATCTGACCGACAAAGGCAACGCCAGCGATTTGTTCAGGAGCCACCGCAGTGGCCGCACCGCCACTGAGCGCCAACGCCTTTTTCGCATCAGCCAATTCGCGTTCGAGCGACTTGAGCGTATCGGCCATCGCGCCGACGCGCGTTGGCACATCATCCGGGCTGGTCTTGAGCAAAGCAGCGGTTGTGCGCAGCGCTTCATCACGCGCGATCAACCAAAGTCGCGCGGCCTCACCTGTAAGCGCTTCAATTCGGCGGACGCCGCTTGACACCGCTCCCTCGCTAATGATTTTGAACAGTGCAATATCGCCGAGCGCGGCCACATGTGTGCCGCCGCACAGCTCGACTGAATAGCGAGCATCGCCCATTGACAACACGCGCACTTCATCGCCATATTTTTCGCCAAATAGCGCCATTGCGCCAGCCGCAATCGCATCATCAGGCGTCATCAAGCGCGTTGACACGGAAGAATTTCCGCGAATCTCGGCATTTACCGCACGTTCAACCGCTGCAATATCAGCGGGCGTTAGGGCCGTTGGGTGTGAAAAGTCGAAGCGAAACCGATCATCGGCAACCAGACTGCCCTTTTGCGTGACGTGGCCACCAAGCTGATTGCGCAGCGCAGCGTGGAGCAAGTGTGTCGCACTATGGTTGGCGCGGATGCGCGCACGGCGCGGCGCATTAACAGTCAAGTGGAGCGTGTCTCCAAGCGCAAGTTCACCCGCTTCGATCACGGCTTGATGCGCATGGAGACGGCCGAGCGGCTTGGCTGTATCGGTGATGGTGGCGCGTAACCCGGCATCGCTGGTCGCAAGTCCAGCATCGCCAGTCTGCCCGCCGCTTTCGCCGTAAAAGGGCGTTTGATTCGTGAGGATCGCGACGCAGTCACCCGCGCCGGCCCGCTCGACGCGAACCCCGTCTCTGACGATCGCAACGACCTGACCATCACCTTCGGTCGACGTATAGCCGGTAAATTCAGTGCCGCCGAGTTCATCAGCGATATCATACCAGATTTCGCTGGAGGCCTGTTCGCCCGATCCCTTCCACGCGGCACGGGCAGCGCGCTTTTGTTCAGCCATCGCGACGTCAAAACCACCGCGATCAACGCTCAAATTTTGCGCGCGGAGCGCATCCTCGGTCAAGTCATAGGGGAAACCGTAAGTGTCATAAAGTTTGAAGGCGGTTTCGCCTGGCAGTGTATCGCCGGCTACCATTGATGCGGTGGCCTCATCGAGCAGGCGCAGACCGTTGGTCAGCGTGCGGCGAAATTGCGCCTCTTCCTGCGCCAGCGTCGCTTCGATCAGCGGCTGAGCGCGCACAAGTTCCGGGTACGCGCCGCCCATTTCTGCAACAAGCGCCGGCACAAGCCGGTGCATCAGAGGCTCTTTGGTGCCCAGCAAATGCGCGTGGCGCATCGCGCGGCGCATGATTCGGCGAAGCACATAGCCGCGCCCTTCATTGGCCGGAAGGACACCATCTGCGACAAGAAAACCGCTAGTACGCAAATGATCGGCAATGATTCGGTGCGACGCGCTCATCGCACCCGCCGTATCTGACTTGGTCAGTTCACCGCTCTCAGCGATCAGTGCCTTGAACGTGTCGGTTTCATAATTGTCGTGAACCCCCTGCATAACGGCGGCTATCCGTTCGAGGCCCATGCCGGTGTCTATGCTCGGCTTGGGCAGCGGCGTGCGCTTACCATCGGCCGATTGTTCATATTGCATGAACACAAGGTTCCAGATTTCGACAAAGCGATCACCATCTTCGTCGGGCGATCCTGGCGGGCCACCGGGAATATGATCGCCGTGATCGAAGAATATTTCGCTGCACGGCCCGCACGGACCAGTATCGCCCATCGACCAGAAATTATCGTTGGTCGGAATGCGGATGATGCGGTGATCAGGTAGGCCAGCAATCTTTTGCCAGAGAGAAAAGGCTTCATCGTCGGTATGGTAGACCGTGACGGTCAGCCGGTTGGGATCAAGCCCCCACTCCTTAGTGATCAGCGTCCAGGCATGATGAATCGCAGTCTCCTTGAAATAGTCACCGAATGAAAAATTGCCGAGCATTTCAAAGAAAGTATGGTGGCGCGCGGTGTAGCCTACATTGTCGAGATCATTATGCTTGCCCCCTGCCCGCACGCACTTCTGGCTTGATACAGCCGTGACATAGTCACGCGATTCGAGCCCTGTGAAGACGTTCTTGAAGGGCACCATCCCAGCGTTGACGAACATCAGCGTCGGATCATTGTGCGGCAATAGCGGCGCTGAAGGTACCTTCACGTGGCCCGCAGCCGCGAAATAATCGAGGAATGAGCGGCGTATGTCGTTGGTTGATGTCATATCACTGCGCTTAGGCGAGGCGTCGCGTGCTGAAAAGAGATGATTTAAGCAGCAAAATTGTAAGGGCCGCCCTTTTCAAGGCCGCGACGATAGGCGGGCCGTGCTTGCGATGCCGCGACGAAGGCCGCCAGCTTGGGCAGCGCAGCCCCGCGGCCTTGAGCAATAGCGACCTCGGCTGGAAAGCTGAGCATGATATCAGCGGCCGAAAGCGCATCACCGATGAAATGTCCTGAAGCCCCAATCTGGCTTTCCATGAAAGAAAAATGGCTGTCGAGCTGCTGCGTGATTCGGGGCATCAAGGGAGCAGCGGCTTCGCCCAAGCGGCTGGTATAGAGCGCCAGAAGGATAGGTGTCATCGCCGATCCTTCGGCAAAATGCATCAGTTCAAGATGGCGGATATGGTCATCGCTGCCACGCGCTGGCACCAACGCCTCGCCACCATGACGTTCACACAGATGTTCAACAATCGCACCCGATTCGTAAATCAAGCGGCCATTATCCTCAATCATTGGCGATTTTCCAAGGGGATGGATGGCAAGCAATGCGGGCGGTGCCAAATTTGTCACCGCATCGCGTTGGTGATGTTTAATCTCATAAGGCAACCCCAATTCTTCGAGCAACCAGAGAATGCGCTGCGACCGTGAATTGTTGAGGTGGTGAACGATCAAAGCCATGTCTCTCTCCCGGAAATTCGTAAATGTTTATGTTCGGTTCATCGCTACAAGTGCAAGCAAAACCTGATTCATCAACGCCAAAGAACCCGCCGGACAAGCGACGGGTTCCTGGTTGCTTGAAACGGTCACGAAATCCTAAAGATCATCGTCCGCTTCGGATCCTGTCATC
Organism: Sphingomonadaceae bacterium; assembly: GCA_046153565.1. Classification (GTDB taxonomy): domain Bacteria; phylum Pseudomonadota; class Alphaproteobacteria; order Sphingomonadales; family Sphingomonadaceae; genus Aquisediminimonas. The sequence goes on along the minus strand of JBJXDU010000052.1, from coordinate 34,097 downwards.
ATCACCTCGGCAACCGCATCGGTCTTGCCGCGAATGGCGGTTTCAATCTTGAGCGAAACCTCAGGGTTTTCGATCAGATATGTCTTTGAATTTTCACGCCCCTGGCCAAGCCGGATCGAATCATAGGAGAACCATGCCCCCGATTTTTCGACAATGCCGGCCTTCACCCCAAGGTCAAGGATTTCGCCAACCTTAGAAATTCCCTGTCCATACATGATGTCGAATTCGACCTGCTTGAAGGGAGGGGCAACCTTATTCTTGACCACTTTGACGCGAGTCGTGTTGCCGACAATATCTTCGCGATCCTTGATCTGGCCGGTGCGACGAATGTCGAGGCGGACTGACGCATAGAATTTGAGGGCATTGCCCCCCGTTGTCGTTTCGGGCGAGCCATACATGACGCCGATCTTCATGCGAATTTGGTTGATAAAGATGACGGTGCATTTTGACCGGCTGATCGAACCGGTAATCTTGCGCAAAGCCTGGCTCATCAACCGCGCTTGCAAGCCAACATGCGTATCGCCCATTTCGCCTTCGATTTCAGCGCGCGGCACCAGCGCAGCCACTGAGTCGATTACGAGCACATCAACCGCGTTCGAACGCACCAATGTGTCGGTAATTTCAAGCGCTTGTTCGCCCGTATCGGGCTGCGACACGATCAGTTCATCGATATTGACGCCAAGCTTTTTGGCGTAAACCGGATCAAGCGCATGTTCAGCGTCGATGAAGGCGGCCGTTCCACCAGCCTTTTGCGCTTCGGCGATGGCATGAAGTGCAAGCGTTGTTTTGCCCGAGCTTTCAGGGCCGAAGATCTCGATCACGCGGCCTTTGGGAAGTCCCCCAATACCAAGCGCAATATCAAGACCGAGCGACCCGGTCGAAACCGCTTCGACTTCCATCGCTTGGCGCGATCCAAGCTTCATGGCTGAGCCTTTACCAAAGGCGCGGTCGATCTGCGCAAGTGCGGCTTCGAGTGCTTTTTCTCTGTCCATAGTTTTAGCGTTTCTTTCGGAATCGATCAGTTTCAATTGTGCCGCCATGACTATGTTTCCTTCCGCCCTCAAGCGCATTCCGTCAATGCGCAAAGCCTATGTATGTCATATGTTCCAAAAGAACAAGGGGTAAACGAAATTATTTTCGCATTTTGTTCTGCGGTGGCGATCAGGCGCGGATTATCAGGGCATCGCGCACCGCTTCGGCAAGCTGCTGCACCGAAAATGGCTTGGGCAGAAACGCGATATTGTCGAGGTCAATGAGCTTGCGTAGCTGTTCTTCGGCATAGCCTGACATGAAAAGGATGGGCATTTCCGGCCTTGATTCGCGCACTTGCCGGACCATCGTTGGGCCATCCATCACCGGCATGACGACATCTGAGACGAGCAAATCGATGTCAGTGCGGCCTTCAAGCGCTTCCAGCGCCTCCTCACCATTTGCAGCGGTGACAACGGTATAGCCGTTGCGAACCAGCGCCCGTTCGGCAACCGCACGCACCATATCTTCATCCTCGACCAGCATGATTGTGCCCGTACCCCAGGTTTCGGTCGGCTTTTGACGCGGCCTGGTCAGCGCAGGCGCCGCACTCGTTTCGGCGCGGTGGACAGGCAGATAGATGACGAAACTTGTGCCGTCACCCACTTTCGAATCGGCAAAAATGAAGGCTCCCGATTGTTTGACGATCCCGTAAACCGTCGACAGGCCGAGCCCTGTCCCCTTGCCTACATCCTTGGTCGTGAAAAAGGGTTCGAATATTTTGGGCAAGATTTCGGGCGGGATACCGCTCCCCGTGTCAGACACGCTAAGCGCGGTATAATCGGCAATTGGCAGAATATCGCTGCCGAGCTTGCGGACTTCAGCGATTGAGACGGGGTAAGTCTGGATCGTCACCGTGCCGCCGCCCGGCATCGCATCGCGCGCATTGACCACCAGATTGACTATCACTTGCTCAAGCTGCCCCGGATCAGCGCGCACCGCGCCCAGATTGCGGCCATGCTTGACTGTCAGCGTGACGGTTTCACCCAGCAAGCGTTGCAGCAAGTTTGAAATCTCCGATACAATATCGGGAAGCTGCAAAATCTGCGGGCGGAGCGTCTGTTGGCGCGAGAAAGCCAGCAATTGGCGCGTCAGGCTTGCCGCGCGATTCGAGTTGTTTTTGATTTGCTGAATGTCTTCATAATCGCTGTCGCCGGGCGTATGCCGCATCAGCATCAAATCACAGTGCCCGATGATTCCAGTGAGGATATTGTTGAAATCATGCGCGACGCCGCCCGCCAATTGGCCGACTGCCTGCATCTTCGTTGCTTGCGCGACTTGTTTTTTGAGCTTCGATTCTTCGCTATTGTCTTTGATCGACAGCAAAACCGCCGCATCACCAAGCCCGCGCGCACCCGCAATGGTGAGCGCAACCGGCTCATCGGGCTGATCGCGTAAGCGCACGGCGATATCGCCCGTCATCGCCTGCCCCGTGGCAAAACGGCGCACCGAATCAGCGACTGCGGCCTTATCTTCGCGGACGACCAGATCACCGGGATAAATAGGTTTTGCACCCGGCGGCAAGCCAACCGCGCGGCAGAAGGCGTCGTTCAAGAACAAGAAACGCCCATCGCGGTCCGCTAGCGCCAGGCCCAGGGGCAGGATACCGAGCAAACTCTGGATATGCGCAATCCCCTGCCCGCGCCCAACGCTTGCAGTCGCGCCGTCCTCATCAAGCAAGATGACTAAGGTCGGCGATGACGCACTATCCTTTTCGAGCGGCACTTGCAGCAGACGCAGCGGCGCGCCCTTAGCCTTTTCGTGCACAAAGCGGATGGCTCCGTTGCTGTCGGTTTCAAGCAAAGACACAAAATCGCGGCCATCAAGCGCAGCATCTGTCCGCCCAGCCGCCCGTAATGCGAATATCGGGGACGCACTGCTCACGCGGCCTTCGGGGCCGATGAGCACCGCCATCATGCCTGCCTCACCCATGCGAATGCCCGGCACACCTTCAATCAGTCGGCGGGCCTCGGTCGCAATGTCAATCATGTTGGCGGCGCGGAACCGCCAGATCAGGTGATCTTCGCTCCGCCCGCCGCGCACGACATCGACATCGAAGATCATCAGATCACGGTGAAGCCCCGTAGCGCGCGCCGATCCATCACGCCAAGCTGATCGGCCTGCCGTGGTCAAGATCGCGGTATCGCTATCGCTAAGTGATAAAGCAGGCGGAGCTGCGGGGCCCCCAAACCAGCTTTCATGCAGGCCATTGGCACAGACCAGCCGACCCACCCGGTCTGTCACGGCAACCGCCACTTCATCATTATCCGATGCTTCGCGAACCAGCGCCCAATCAAATTCAGTCCGGCTATCGCCCACCGGGGGATATAGCGTGCGAAACACGATCAGAAGCGCACCAAGCACCATAGCGGCGGCGGCAAACCCGGCGGCGAGCACGGCATTGCCAACCACCACCAGCAGCAGTCCGCCCGACAGCAAAGCGGCCCCCAAAATCAGGAGCAGCAATCTCCGTTCGTTACCCGCATCAAGCGGTCTCGCGCTTAGTGAGCGATTATTGGCCATGGTCAGCCCCGCTCCTTGAGCAGACGTCCGGCTTCACGTTTCCATTCCTGCTCTTTGATATGTTCACGCTTGTCATGCGCTTTGCGGCCCTTCGCGATGGCGAGTTCGACCTTGGCGCGACCCTGTCCATTGAAATAGATCGACAGCGGGACGAGCGTCATGCCCTGCCGCATCACCGCGCCGTGCATCTTGTTGATCTCGCGCTCGTGAAGCAGTAATTTGCGCGGGCGCTTTGGCTCGTGGTTGAAACGATTGCCGTGGCTGAATTCGGGAATGTTCGAATTGACCAGCCAGACCTCGCTGCCCTTCACTTCGGCATAGCTTTCGGCGATTGACCCTTCACCACCACGCAGCGCCTTCACCTCGGTGCCTGTCAGCGCAATCCCCGCCTCATAAACCGTGTCGACAGCATAATCGAACCGCGCGCGCCGGTTTTCGGCGACGGTTTTGACTTTATCAGAAGAAGTGCGCGGACGTGCCATTAGAGGAGACCAGCTATCTCCAGCGCGACATCAACCGCAGCGCGCGCCGCCGCCGAACAGGGGGTTAGCGGCAGGCGCATTTCTTCGGTGATGTCCGGAAAGACACGAGTGAGCGCATATTTGGTCGGCCCGGGCGACGCATCGGCAAACAGCGCGACATGGAGCGGATAGAGCCGGTCATTGAGCGTTTGGGCCAGCGCAACATCACCGTGGGTGCAGGCTTGCTGAAACTCGGCACATAATTTGGGCGCGACATTGGCGGTAACCGATATCGCCCCGACACCGCCGACAGCGTTGAAGGCCAGCGCCATATCATCATTGCCCGACAACTGGCAAAAATCGATGCCACAGCCCAACCGGTGCGCGGTAACGCGGGCGATGGCACCGCTGGCGTCTTTGACCCCGACGATGGTTGGGATTTTGGCGAGACGCGCCATCGTTTCGGGCTGAATATCGGTCACGGTGCGGGCAGGCACATTATAAACGATGATGGGCAGATCATTGCGCGCCGCCAGATATTCGAAATGCGCGTAAATGCCTTCCTGATTGGGCCGGTTATAGTAAGGCGCGACGACAAGCGCGGCCTTTGCACCGCTCTTCTTTGAAAATGTCATGTGAAGGAGCGCGTTGGTGGTATCGTTCGATCCACACCCGGCAATCACCGGAACGCGCCCCGCCGCTTGTTCGACGCAAATCTCAATGACACGGTGATGCTCGGCGTTCGACAGCGTCGCACTCTCACCAGTCGTGCCACACGGGACAAGCGCGCTGCTGCCTTGCTCGATTTGCCAGTCAACCAGCCTACGAAACGCAGCCTCATCGATCATCCCATCCCGGAAAGGAGTCACCAGAGCGGGAATTGATCCTGAAAACATGAAACCAGTCCTTCAAATATCCTGTTCAATCGGCCATAGGGCCTGCATGAACATCTGCAACGCCAATTGCGCTTCCGATAGAGTTGACACGTCAACGCTGTCCAGTCGCCGCCGTCGCTTTATGACCACTTTGTTACTCGCCGTGGCTCCCATTGCGTTCGCACCGGCCTGCGCACAACCCGTTCCGGCTGCTTTTGCGAACCAGGCTGAGCCAAGTAGCCAGATTGGCAGCGCAATTTCCCAATGGAAGCTGTTGCAACAATCCGACACGCAGCCCTTTTCAAGCTATGCAGGCTTCTTGCTTAGCAATCCGGGTTGGCCTGACGAAAGTGCGTTACGCAAATCGGCGGAAAAGACTCTGCGTTCCACCGGCGAATCGGCCAGTCTGATTGTCGCTTTCTTTGTCAAATATCCGCCGCAAACTCCCACGGCCCAGTTGCGCTTTGCCGATGCGTTGGCGGCGCTCGGCAATACCAATGAAGCTAAAACCGCCGCGCGGCTTGCCTGGACAAGAGGGGCACTGACCGCCGACGACGAAGCTGGTCTATTGTCTCGATTTCCAGGACTCTTGTCGGCGGCTGACCATGATGAACGGATGGATCAGCTACTCTGGCAACGATCAACGCTAGTTGCCGCGCGCCAGCTGACATTTGTCACCCCTTCGAAACGTGCCTTATTCGAGGCGCGGCTTGCCCTGCTCACCAAAGCTCCCGACGCGGCTGCGCGCTATGGTGCGGTTGCAGCCGCAGCTAAAGATGATGCCAGTTTCCTCTATGATCTCAACTATTGGCAACGCAGCACAGGGCAAATCTTTGCCGCGCGCGATACTCTAGCAGGGCCACGTCAGTTATCCGCTCCGCCGATTGATCCCGACAAATGGCTCGACATGCTGTATGCCAATGCCAAGGGCGCTTCAAATGACCGTCAATATCCGGTCGCATTCAACATCGCCCGGCAGATCAGCGACACGTATCCAGCGGGTACAAACGTTAGCGAGCGGAGCTTTTCCGAACGCGATACATATACCGACTTGGCGTGGCTCGGTGGTCAAATTGCGCTTACCAAATTGGGCCGTCCTGCCGATGCCGTAGCGCTCTTCACACTCTATGCCGGAGCCGCCAAGTCAGCCCAGACACGCGCTAAGGGATTTTACTGGGCGGGCCGCGCCGCCGAAGCCGCCGGACAACGCGAGCGTGCGCAAAGCTATTACCAGAGCGCCGGGCAATATTTTGATCAGTTCCACGGCCAGCTTGCGCTCGAACGGCTCGGCCAACCCATCGTCCCGCCGACCATCCGCCGCACGGTCGAGATTTCAGGGTCACAGCGTGATGCGTTTGAGCGCAGCCCCATTGTAAAAGCCGCGCGCTATCTCGGCCAGCAAGGGCAATGGTTTGACCAGAGCAAATTTATTCGCGCTATCGCTGCCATGGCCAATGACGACGCAACATCGGTGCTCGCAACCGAACTCGCCGCTAAAATCAACCGGCCTGATCTCGCGGTGATGATCGGCCGCAATGCGCGCACATCAGGCCTTGGTGATTATCTACGCACCGCATTCCCGCAAATCACCGTGCCAAGCGAGATTGCGGGCAGCTGGACAATGATCCACGCCATAGCGCGGCAGGAAAGCCAGTTTGACCGGCAGATCATCAGCCGCGCTGGCGCGCGCGGGCTTATGCAGCTTCTGCCCGGAACCGCTCGCGAAACTGCTCCACGCGCTGGCGTCAGCTACGATCTCGCCAGCCTCTATGATCCCGTTTATAATATCCGATTGGGCTCAACCTATTACGGCCAGCTGATGGACCGCTATAGCGGCTCCTATGTTTTGGCGGTCTGCGCTTATAATGCCGGGCCGGGTAATGTGAATAAATGGCTTGCCGCCAATGGTGATCCGCGCGTACCGGGCACTGATGTACTCGCGTGGATTGAGGCCATTCCCTTGAGCGAAACGCGCAATTATGTGCAGCGCGTGCTTGAAAACGCGGTGGTGTACGACCTGCTCAATCCAGGGCGTGCCAACATCCGCAGCGCGACGCCGCTATCGTCCTATCTCGGAAAATCGCAGCCCGGGTGAGTATTGGTGTGGCCCCCTCTCCAAATCCGATAACGCCCGCAGGGCTTGACGCCTTGCGCGCGCGCTATCGACACTTGTTCGATATCGAGCGGCCACAAATCGTCGAAACCGTCAGCTGGGCCGCCGGCAATGGTGATCGCTCCGAAAATGGCGATTATATCTATGGAAAGCGAAGATTGCGCGAGATTGACCGCGAGCTTGGCTTCCTATCCAAACGAATCAAATCAGCAAACGTCATCAATCCCGGTGATCAGCTTGACAAAGCCCGCATCTGGTTTGGGGCGTGCGTCACCATCGTTGATCTGCAAGAACGCGAACGCACGCTGACCCTTGTTGGCGATGATGAACAGGATGTCACGGGGGGAAGAGTCGGCTGGAGCTCGCCCATTGCCCGTGCCCTTCGTGGTGCCCGCGTGGGCGATGTGCGCCGGGTTTCGTTACCAGCAGGCGAAATCGACTATGAGGTTCTCTTAATCACCTATTGATCAGCCAATCGCGGCTGTTACACGCTATCACAATAGCACAACGAAGGACGATATAGGCATGATCGAAGCAATTTTGACGTGGCTGGCGGGTATCACGACGAGCGTCATTTCTGCGACTGGTTATGCCGGCATTGCGTTTCTCATGGCGATTGAGTCGGCCTGTATTCCGCTCCCATCCGAAATCATCATGCCATTTGCGGGGTATCTGGTCTCTACGGGGCGGTTTGATTTGTACTTGGTGGCAACGGCCGGTGCGATTGGCTGCAACCTCGGCTCAATCGTCGCCTATGAAGCCGGAAAACGCGGCGGTCGCCCGCTTGTCGAGCGCTATGGCCGCTACTTACTCATTGGGGTGGATGAACTAGACGCCGCCGACCGTTTCTTTGCCAAGCACGGTAACAAGGCGGTGCTGATCGGTCGATTGTTGCCAATCATTCGCACATTCATTGCTTTCCCTGCAGGCGTGGTGCGTATGCCCTTGCTCAAATTCCACATTTACACCTTCGTCGGATCATGGCCGTGGTGCTTTGGGCTGGCATGGATCGGCATGAAATTAGGCGCCGCTTGGAACAGCGATCCGCGCCTGAAGGCCATTTATCACAGTTTTGAAATTGTGATTGCGATTGCGATTGTTGCAGCCGTTGGGTTTTTCCTCTGGCACCGCTTGCGCAAACCTAAGCAAGGGTGATCGGCCCGCCTAGCGCCGTCTCGGCAATGGCGATCAACTCAGGATCAGCGGCAACTGGGGTCATCGACACATTCCTTTCTAGCGCGTCGGCCACCGCCTTTAGCACGGCTATACGCGCGGCTTTCTTGTTGTTGGCATCAATCACCACCCACGGCGCCCAGCGCGTATCGGTGCGCTCGAACATATCTTTATAGGCCTTCAGATAATCGGCCCGCCGCGCGCGGTTGCGGTAATCGTCTTTGCCGGTCTTCCAGCGCTTCCACGGATTTTCGAGCCGTTCGCGGAAGCGTTCATCCTGCTCGGCCTGGGTGATGTGAAGGAACAGTTTGATCAGGGTAACGCCGTTATCGCGCTGTTGCGCTTCGAATTCATTGATTTCGTCATAGGCGCGCTGCCAATCGGCTTCGCTGCAATAGCCCTCGATACGCTCGACGAGCACGCGGCCATACCAGGTGCGGTCGAATATATTGATCTCACCCTTACCCGGTAGCCGTTTCCAAAAGCGCCAGAGGAAGTGACGGACGCGTTCTTCTTCCGACGGTGCGGCAATTGGCCAGACCTCGAAATAGCGCGGATCCCACCCCGCCGTCATGCGGCTAATCGCGCCGCCCTTCCCGCTTGCATCCCAGCACTCAAACGCAATGATCGCCGATTTGCCGTGAATAATATGCGCAATCTGAATATGTGCCAACCGCGCCTGAAGTGCGGACAGATCAGCATCATAATCGCCGCCATATTTCTTGCCGTCTTCAAAGTCTGTGAGGTCGATGGTCATGCGGTCATCCTAGACACTGCTGCGGCAGAGTCGAGATGCGCTAGCGAGTCGCACCTAAATGGGACAATCAAGCCGTAGGGATACAGCGGACGCCGTAGTCCGCCATCGCCCGATCGCTGGTCAGTATAGCCGCCCCTTCGACTTTTGCCTGGGCAAGGATCAGATGATCGAAGGGATCTTTGTGACAGAAGTCCAGCCCTTCGACTGCCGCAATATGATCGGGTGTAACCGAAACCATCGCCACACCTTCTTCCGCCATGAAGCGCATATAGGGTGATCCGGGCGAATGATGTTTGCCAATCCGCCATTTTATCGTGATCTCCCAAACCGAAACTAGGCTCGCAAAGGTTTCGTTGGCTGGATTGGCGAGCAGATTTCGGGCTCTCGGCCCAAGGCGCGGATTATCCTCCATCCACCAGATCAAGGCGTTGGTATCGAGCAGGATTTTCACCGGTCCGCCACGCTTAGTCGGAATCAGATGTTTTGAGGACGTCATTCGCGTTCAGCCACCACGTGTTTGATGCGGACGTATCGTCACCATATATGGCATCAAGGAACCCATCGGGCCAGCCATCGAAATCTTCAGTCCAACCAATACCCAACCCCCGCATAGCACCAGGTTTGCGGGGTTTCCCGTCCTTGGTATAAAAGGGCGTACCATCCGGGAACAGCCCATAGGCACCGGGCGGAAGCGATGCGCCCACCGCCTTGGCGGGCGGCGCATGATGAAACGGCATTGGCATTTCGCGCACTCCGCTTGGGGCCTGCCCAGCGCAAAGCCCTTGTAAATAGTCCTTCACCAGTGCCGAGAGCGACGTCCCCAGCTCGGCCGCATGAATGCGAGCGGCACGGTGGGTTTCATCGTCAAGAGTGATAGTGACATTCTTCATGTGAAACTGTGTAACACATTTTCACAGATTTACAAAGATTATTTTGGCTGCTCGACTGTCCGAATGTTAAGCTCACGCAGTTGCTTGAGCGAAACGGGTGCGGGTGCACCCATCATTAGATCTTCCGCCTTCTGGTTCATAGGGAAGGTGATGACCTCACGGATATTAGGAACGCCCGCGAGCAGCATGACGATCCGGTCAATGCCCGGAGCCGAGCCACCATGCGGCGGCGCACCGAATTTGAAGGCGTTGATCATCCCTGCAAAGTTGGTGTCGACATCGTCCTGACTGTAACCGGCAATCTCAAACGCCTTGTACATGATATCAGGCCGGTGGTTTCGGATTGCGCCCGAGCTGAGTTCAACGCCGTTGCACACAATATCATATTGATAGGCCAGAATATCGAGCGGGTTCATCGTCTCAAGCGCGTGCAATTCACCCTGCGGCATCGAAAAGGGATTGTGGCTGAAGTCGACCTTCTTTGCATCATCATCATATTCATACATTGGAAAATCGACGATCCAGCAGAATTTGAAGCAATTCTCCTCGATCAGGCCAAGCGTCTGGCCCACGCGGTTGCGCGCCGCTCCCGCAAGCTTTGCAGCCTGCAACTCCTTACCCGCCGCGAAAAACAAGCCGTCATCGGGGCCAAGGCCAAGTGCGTCATAGATGGCGCCCATTCCCGCATCGCCATGATTTTTGGCAATCGGTCCGCCAAACTCGCCGCCCTTGCGCGTTACATAGCCAAGCCCTGCATGCCCCTCGCTGCGGGCCCAATCGTTCATTTCGTCAAAATATTTGCGGCTTTTATCAGCGGTATTCGGCGCCGCAACAACGCGAACGACCCCGCCATCGCCCACGATCCGCTCAAACAAGCCAAAGCCAGATGCGCGGAAATGTTCGGTAACATCATGGACGAACAACGGATTGCGCAAATCAGGTTTGTCAGAGCCATATTTAAGCATCGATTCGCGGTAAGGAATGCGCGGGAATGGCGCGGGCGTCACCGTCCGGCCATCGGCAAATTCCTCGAAAATGCCGTGAAGCACAGGCTCAATGGCGGCAAACACATCATCTTGCGTCACAAAGCTCATTTCAAAATCGAGCTGATAAAATTCCCCCGGGCTGCGGTCAGCGCGGGCATCTTCATCGCGGAAGCAGGGGGCGATCTGGAAATAGCGGTCAAATCCTGCCACCATCAGCAATTGCTTGAACATCTGCGGCGCTTGCGGGAGCGCATAGAATTTGCCCGGATGGACGCGGCTTGGCACCAGATAGTCACGTGCGCCTTCGGGGCTGCTCGCGGTGAGGATTGGCGTTTGAAACTCAGTAAAGCCCTGATCAATCATCCGCCGCCTTACGCTGGCAATGACGTTTGATCGCAGCATGATATTGGCGTGGAGCCGCTCGCGTCGCAGATCAAGATAGCGATATTTGAGGCGGATTTCCTCTGGATAATCGGCCTCGCCAAAGACTGGCATCGGCAATTCTTCTGCCGATGATTGGACAACCACGCCCTTGGCATGGATTTCTATTTCACCTGTGGGGAGTTTGGGATTGATCGTGGCAGCGTCACGCGCCACGACAATTCCGTCAATTGTCACCACCGATTCTGCGCGCGCATCGTCGAGCGTCCTGAACGTCTCTGATCCAGCCGCAGCGACAATCTGCGTCAGCCCGAAATGATCGCGCAAATCGACGAACAGCACATTGCTATGCTCGCGCTTGCGGTGGATCCAGCCTGATAGGCGTATCGTTTCGCCGACATGTGACGCGCGAAGTTCTGCGCAATTATGCGTGCGATAGGTGTGAAGCTGTGTCATGCCTGCCTAACAGCGGTGCCGCAGCTGTTTGTCAAGGCACGCAATCACGTTCTGTTGTCAAAGCGCATGGGCGCGTTCTGTTGTCAAAGCGCGTGGGCGCGCTATGGAAGATGAATGCATATTCATCCTTTGATCGAAGACTCGGCCACACTCGCCAATTTGTGCACGCGATTGGCGGACTCACCGTTCGTTGCCGTCGATACGGAATTCATGCGCGAGAATACCTATTGGCCGATCCTGTGCCTGATTCAGATTGCAAACGAACATGAGGCTGCCGCGATTGATCCCATGGCACCGGGGATTGACCTTAGCCCGCTTCTCGCGCTGCTCACCGACAACCAAGATGTATTGAAGGTTGTCCATGCCGGATCGCAGGATATTGAGATTGTTCACAATATTACGGGAAAGACGCCCCATCCCATGTTCGACACCCAAGTCGCGGCGATGGCTTTGGGGCAGGGCGAACAGATTGGCTATTCGAACCTTGTCGACAGCTGGCTTGGCATAGCACTGGATAAGGGCGCGCGCTTTACCGATTGGGCGCGGCGGCCTCTTGATAAGCGACAGATCGATTATGCGATTGGTGATGTGACGCATCTCGCCACGCTCTTCCCTAAAATGCTCGCAAAGTTGCGCAAGACGGGGCGCGGTGATTGGCTTGATCAGGAGATGGAACGGCTGTCCGACCCTGAAAATTATGTCAACGAACCCGATCAGGCATGGCACCGGATCAAAGTATCGGGTCGCAAACCTGAATTGCTTGGGCGGTTGAAGGCGATAGCGGCATGGCGTGAGCGCGAAGCGCAAGGCAAGAATCTGCCCCGCGGCCGGATCATCAAAGATGAAACGATCGCCGATATCGCCGCCCACCCACCAAAATCGCAGGCTGACCTCGGCAAAGTGCGGGGGCTTTCGCCCGCATGGGCGGCCAATGATATCGGCGCTCGGCTGATGGTTGTGCTTGCAGATGCTGTTCCCCTACCCTCGTCAGAAATGCCCGCACGCGATGACAAGAAGCCCGGGCTTACAAAAGAAGGTGTGCTGGTCACTGATTTGCTCAAACTTTTGCTCAAGATCAGGTCACGCGATGCCAATGTTGCCTCACGCTTGCTGGCGCGTTCAGACGAGCTTGAATTACTGGCAGCGGGCAAACGCGAAGGACTTACGATTCTTGAAGGTTGGCGCTTTGATCAATTTGGTCGCGATGCGCTTGAATTGGTCGAAGGTAAGCTAGCTTTTGCGGTGCGTGATGGCAAATTGTGCATGACGCGCACTGGTGACGTCACGCAACCTTGATCGACCAACCCAAGCCCATATGGCTTGCCAGTTGCCGGAGACGCCGCTCGACAGCCTCGCCGCCCAAATCAGTCATGCCATCGCGCAACACAAGGCGGACTTTGTCAGCGTCGCGGTAGAGATGAGTCGATTGGAGCGGCTCGGCAACGCCGCCGCTTAGCCGTTGGCCAAGCCGCATCGCCAATCCCCACGTCCGTGCTCGGGCGAGATCGTCGGTCGACGCCAATTGCGTGAGGATTGCAGGCGATTGCGCGCCCCCGCCAAAGGTCGAAAATAAAGCCTGGCCAATGATCGCGCGTTCACGCGCCGTGATTGCCGTCCAATTGCCGTGTAGCGCGGCATCAAGCCCGCGTTCGGCCCGAAAATCCGGGTTTGCGGCCCAGCCGATATCGCTAAGCAGCGCAGATGCATGGCGCAGTCGGCGCGCTGCTTCATCTTCTGAGTCAAACAGTGGCGCAATCCACTGATCCATCAAGTCACCATGTTCCGCAAACCGCCCTTGCCGAGCGCCTTCGGACCGCGTTGCCAATATCAACGGGTCGAGCGCCCGTCGCGCAGGTGCCAAGCCATCGAACAACAGGCCTTCGCGCAATCCAGTTGCTGACGTGATTAAGGTGCTGGGATGGAAGGTTGAGACCAAAGCCGATAGCATGGCCGCAGCATCGGGCATTGCTGGAGCGCGCTGTGCCGACACTATCCGCTCACTCTTGAGGAAATCACGGTCGATACGGCTGATCGCACGAACCAGCCGCGTCGCCGCCTCGGGCGGCATCGTATAATGGTGGATGATGGGCAACGGATAACGGGTAAGGTGCATATGCACTTTGGCCAGTGATCGCCATGATCCGCCAACGAGGTAGAGCGGCAACTTCGTTTCGAGAGTGCCCCAGCCCTGCGCGGCCAATTCGGTCAACAGATAGCGTTCAAGTGACCGCCTACCCTTTTGCCGGATGGCCGCAATCCGTTGAACCCCGAGCGGAAACGACGCAAGTTGGTGGACCTGGCCGTCCTTTACACGCGCTAGTTCAAGGCTGCCGCCGCCTAGATCACCGACGATGCCGTCCGCGTCGACGATACTCGCGATCACGCCAAGCCCCGCAATTCTGGCTTCTTGTGGACCCGACAATAGCTCGACATCAAGGCCGAGCATGCGGACTTTTTCCAGAAACGCCGCGCCATTACTCGCCTGCCGCACCGCTGCCGTGGCAACAGTGCGCGGACGATCAACCCCCATCAGCGAGGCGATATGCTGAAACCGCGCGAGTGTCGGCATTGCCCCGTCAATCGCCGCTGCGCTCAACAATCCATGTTGCTGAACCCCTAGCCCGAGCCCCGCCATCACCTTTTCATTGAACAATATTGTCGGCGCGCGCAGCGGCCCACCAAAGACAACAAGGCGGATCGAATTTGACCCTATATCAATAACACCAAATCGATCGGCAATGCTCACGAGCGGCGACCGAGCACCAATGTCGGAACGCGCTCGCCGCTATCCATGGCCGCACCACGCCCCGAAAGCGACGGATTCGTCATGAAATAGCGATGCAGATTGAACGGTTTATCGCCCGACACTACGCGCACATAAGTGCCGTCGGGTTTCAGTTCCCAGCTTTGATCGGTGTCGATCAAATTGGCCACCATGACTTGATCAAGCACTTGATCATGAACCGTCGGGTTTTCAATCGGCAGCATATATTCCACTCGCCGGTCAAAATTGCGCTGCATCCAATCAGCCGATGAAATGAACACACGCGCTTTGTCATTGGGAAGCGCTTTGCCATTGCCAAACGCCCAAATACGGCTGTGTTCAAGGAATCGCCCGACCACCGATCTCACCCGGATATTGTCAGATAGTCCGGGTAGGCTAGGTCGTAAACAGCATATGCCACGAATGATGAGATCAATTGAAACACCTGCCGCGCTAGCGTCATAGAGCTTTTCAATGATCTCGGGATCAACCAACGAGTTCATTTTTGCCCAGATTGATCCCGGTTTACCGGCCTGAACATTGGCAATTTCGACATCGATCAACTCGCATAGAGTCGCCCGCAGATTACGGGGGCTCATCGCGAGCATTTCAAGCGCGGAGGGCTCAACATAGCCGGTGATATAGTTGAAAATCTGCGCTGCATCGCGGCCTGCGCGCGGATCGGCAGTGAAGAAACTCAAATCGGTATAGATGCGCGCGGTGACTGGATGGTAATTGCCCGTGCCAAAATGGCAATAGGTGCGGTACGCTCCGCCCTCCCGGCGCACCACCATCGAAATTTTGGCATGCGTTTTCCATCCAACGAAGCCGTAAACGACCTGCACACCAGCTCGTTCAAGTGCAGAGGCCCAGAGCAGATTTTGCTCCTCGTCAAACCGTGCCTTTAGCTCAACCACCGCCGTGACCGATTTGCCCGCTTCTGCCGCATCAATCAGCGCGCGGATCACCGCCGATTGCTTGCCTGCCCGGTAAAGCGTTTGCTTGATTGCGACGACATCGGGGTCGGCGGCGGCTTGTTGCAGAAAGGCAAGCACCACGTCGAACGTTTCATAAGGGTGATGGACAATGATGTCTTTGGCAGAGATAGCCGCAAAGCAATCCCCGTCATGTTCGCGGATACGTTCGGGAAAGCGCGGCGTATAAGGTGTGAATTTTAGGTCGGGCCGGTCTTCGTCTACAATCTGGCTGAGGTCGCCAATCCCCAAAAAGCTCGCACTTTCGGTAATGATCGCGTCGTTGCCGCCAAATTCCAGCATCAACAATTGCTCAAGCTCTGGCGAAATGCCGGTTTCAAGCTCAAGCCGAATGACGCGCCCGCGCCGCCGCCGCTTGATCGCGCTCCGGAAAAACCGCACCAAGTCCTCGGCTTCTTCCTCAACCTCAATGTCACTGTCGCGAATGATCCGAAACGCGGCCGCGCCGCGCACGTCGTAGCCCGGAAACAGCAAATCGGTGCAACACCGCAACATTGTTTCCATCGTGACATAGCATGCTGGCTGACCGGGCACGCGAATGAACCGTGGCAGTGTCGCCGGAATCATAACCAGCTCACGGATCGGTTCGCCGTCTGAATGGCGCTTGAGATCGAGCAGTAAGCTCAATCCCTTATTCGGAATGAACGGAAATGGATGAGCGGGATCGAGCGCCTGCGGGGTCAGCACAGGAAAAATCTGCTCGCGAAAATGCTGTTGCAAGGTTTTGCCAAGAGCAGATGTCACATCGTTGATCGACAATATTTTCAAACCAGCATCGGCCAGTTCGGCAGAGAGTCCGCGCCACAATTGCTGCTGATGCCCCATCAAATCGTCAGCGACCCGAGCGATTGCGGTCAATTGTTGCGTAGGGGTTAGGCCATCGGCGGAGCGCTCTTCAATATTTTGAAGTTGTTGCCCTTTTAGCCCAGCCACCCGCACCATGAAAAATTCATCAAGGTTTGAGCCGGAAATCGATAAGAATCGCAACCGCTCGAGCAAAGGATGGGCACGATTGACAGTCTCTTCGAGCACCCGGCGATTGAAATCCAGCCAACTCAACTCACGATTGAAATAACGATCACTAACAAGCTGGGCGGGGAGTTGATGTTCTGACATGGAAACCCTCTACGCTGATTCGCTCTGGCCGTCGATCATGTGCAGGTCGATCAACACATTGCGTGCGAGCTTTATGGTGACGGGTCGCCTTCGCGCCAACGCCGCGCTATCGAGTGCATCTACCACGCGCATGATGGAAACATAGGTTCGATCAATCCGCACCGTGATGTAAGCAATAACCTCGATTGACACAGCAAGCCCGCGTTGACCGAGCAGCTTTTCAAGCAGCATCCGTGCGAGCAAATCGTCGGGTTCGCCAATTGTGAATATGGGTGTCGCGGTGAGGCGCGACGACAAATCGGGGAGCCTGATTTTCCACTGCGGCGGCGGGGCTAGCGCGATGATAAGCAACGGGCGGCGGGCCTCCTGCGCGCTATTCCACCGGTGAAACAGATCGCTTTCGCGGTGCTGTTCGCCGTCGTCAATCAGTGTAGCACCGGTTTTTGCCGCAAAAATACGACCAAGCAGGCTGCGCCCCGATTTGCGCGGCCCCGTCAAGATTGCCGCTTGCACCGGCCAACTTGCCGGACGTTCAAGCTTCGTCACGGCATCACGATTGGCATCGGTTACGATGAAGCTCTCAGCCGCTTCAGGTGCCGGCCAATCGAACGGCAACGCAATTTGGCTCATTGCCCGCCGCGATTGATGCGGAGCGTACCGCCACTTTCTTTGACCGAGAAACCACGTGCAGACAAAGCTAGCTTAAGCGTATCAAGGTCGCCTTCAAACGACACGCGCATGACCGAGATGCCACCCAGCGCCAAGCTCGAGGTTGACGCTGACTTCACCCCTGGCACGCCGCGCACCGACGATTCGGTGCTGCTAACCGAAGATACGTCGGGCGTGTCAAATTGCACCGTAAACGTCGACACCTTCACGTCTTCGGCAACGGGTGCAGGCGTATCGATAGGGGAAGTCGACGGTTCATCGCCATCGCTGGCGGGTTTTTCGACAACCGGTTGTTCAAGGACGTCTGCCGGGGCCGCATCTGTTGGTTCGACAGGTGTTTCGATAATGAGCGAACTGTCGGGCCTAAGTTGCCCCACGGCCAACGCTTGTCCATAAATCTGGTCGATCCGTTTGATTGCCTCATCAAGCATGGCTGGCACACCCGAACTTGTTTCGACGCGCAGCGAAAAGCTTTGCAACAATCGATTGTCGGGGCCGTAACGCGCGCTGAAATAGCCAGTCACCGGACCACCAGGCCAAGATCGCTCCAATCGTACCTGCGGGATCAAAACATCAGCAGCACCGTATTGATCAAGCAATTGCCGCCACCAGCGCCGCCCCGGACGACCGGTCTGCGCAACAGTTAGCAACAGTGGATCAGAACCGGTGCCACTGGGACGCACATAATCAATCGGACTTGATCCGCTGCGAAACCGTGCCCATGCCTTGCGCCATTCGGTCGCCGCTTCATAAGCTTGCGCCGTTCCGCCCGACCATTGCACTGGAATAACAAGCAAGGGAGCCGACCGCGTGGCAACGCCGGTGACACCCAAAATCTGGCCAGCGCGCACCTTGTCAAACAAAACGCCCAAAGTAGCGACATAGCGATTGGGGCCAATTTCCTCGTTTTCGACTACAATGCCACCTACAATCGAATCAAGCTGCCCGTCACTTAACCCTGGCGCACCGGCCCCATGCGTGCGTTCCCAGAGCATCCGCCAGCCACGCCGCTGTGCCTCGCGCCAGCCTGCAAATCGCGCGGCATCTGCGGATTTGGCATAAATATCAACGTTAATCCCTGAAACTTCGAGATTGGTGGAACTATCAAGGGGGGCGAGTGTACGATCGCTGCCTTCAATCTGTGCAAAGACAGCCGCGCCTAGCCCGCAAAGACCAACCATTAGCGCCAGCGACCATGGGCGCACTTTGAACGTCAAACCACTCACGCGGCCCTTTTGACGAGTTGAGCGTGGAATTCCAAGCCCGATATGCGTAAGCCAGCCCAATGACCGAAAATTCTTCATACACATATGCCAATGCAGGGGTCTCAATCGCTGAGGGAAATGCGCTCGTTCGCGCAATTGCGCCGCTTGCCAAAGCAACACGCCGAGCGGGTGCTGATGCTGATTTGGGCGGCTTTGGCGGCTTTTTTGACCTGAAAGCAGCAGGGTTCACCGATCCTTTGCTTGTCGCGGCCAATGATGGTGTCGGAACCAAGCTCAAACTCGCAATCGATTCGGGCCGACATAGCGGAGTCGGCATTGATCTTGTCGCGATGTGCGTCAACGATCTGATCGTACAGGGCGCCGAGCCACTGTTTTTTCTCGATTATTATGCGACAGCCAAGCTTGATCAGGATGTCGCGATAGCAGTCATTGCCAGCATCGCCGAAGGATGTCGCCAAGCCGGCTGTGCGCTGATCGGCGGCGAAACCGCAGAGATGCCGGGCATGTATGCCGAAGGTGATTATGACCTTGCTGGCTTTTGCGTCGGCGCGGTTGAGCGTGATCAGGTGCTCACCGCCAATAATATTGCCGCTGGCGACGTGATACTTGGCCTCGCGTCGTCAGGCGTCCATTCAAACGGTTTTTCACTGGTTCGTCGATTGGCTGCTGATAAGGGATGGAAGCTTGATCGCCCTGCCCTCTTCGATCAGGAAATTCTGCTGATCGATGCACTGATGGCGCCGACACGCATCTATGTGAAATCGCTGTTACCGCTCGTTCGCGCCCACAAAGTGCATGCGATGGCGCATATCACCGGCGGAGGGTTGCTCGAAAATATTCCGCGCATTTTACCCGAAGGGCTGCATGCCTTTGTCAACGCTGATCTGTGGGGACAGCCGCGGCTGATGGCGTTCCTGCAGGCGCAAGGCAATATTGAGCCCGAGGAGATGGCGCGGACATTCAACTGCGGAATTGGCATGGCTATCATTGTTGCCGCCGACCAATGTGATGATGTGAAGACGGCGCTAGAAGATGCTGGCGAAACCGTGTTGGTAATTGGACATATAGCCGAGGGGCAAAAAGGATGCACCGTTAGCGGGTTGACCGAAACCTGGAGCGCTCGCGGCGAGTGGAGCGCGACGCATTATGGCTAAAGCCCGCATTGCGGTTCTGATTTCAGGGAGAGGCTCAAACATGGCCGCCCTCATTTACGCGGCAAAGCGCAGTGACTGTCCGTTCGACATTGTCCTCGTCGCGGCGAATGATCCTGCCGCACCCGGCCTCATTTTGGCTCAGGCCGAAGGCATTCCGACCTTCGCCCATAGTCACAAAGGCATGCCGCGTGCCGATTTTGACGCGATCATCGACGCCGAGTTGCGCACGGCGCGCGCCGATTATGTCGCACTCGCTGGGTATATGCGCTTGCTATCGCCCAAATTTGTTGCGCGCTGGGAAGGCCGGATGCTCAACATCCATCCGTCGCTGCTCCCTGATTATAAGGGGCTCGACACGCACGAACGGGCGCTTGCTGCTGGGGATAAGTTTGCGGGCTGTTCGGTGCATATCGTGACGGCCGCGCTCGATGACGGCGAAGTTCTGGGCCAGACCAAGGTGGCGATTATCGATGGAGACATGCCTGAGACGCTTGGTGCCCGTGTGCTGATCGCCGAGCATCAACTTTACAGCCGCGTCCTTGCTGACTTTGTGAGCCGCGAAGCCTCGCCCGATTATCTAGTCAGCCGTGTGCGTGCCCTCGCAATGGCGCTGCCCGAGGCCGAAGCGACGCTGTCGCATGGCATGCCCTGTTTTGGTATCATCAAGGGCAAGAAATTCGCCTATGTCAGCCGCGATCATCACGGCGACGGCAAAACTGCCCTGCTCGTCAAAATCAGCGGCGTTGACGAGCAGGCCATGCTGATCGAGCAAGACGCCGACACTTATTACCGCCCTGCTTATTTCGGTGATGGCTGGGTGGGGATCAGGCTTGATCTAGGCGATATTGACTGGGATGCGATCGGAGAATGGCTCGCCAAAAGCTGGGTAGCGGTGGCACCCACCCGATTACGGAGCGCGGTTGCAGTTGCAGATATGTTTTGAATCAGGATTAAATTGACTTTTTACGAATTCGGAGTATTTCTCTTTTTGGTTCTGTCGAACGGTCTACTGAAATTGGATCAGGTGACCAGGAGATAGCGTCAGCAGACTCCGGCTTCGGCTTAGAGTCGGCAGAACCACTTTTCTCATAGACTAGGCTGCACTCGCGCCTTGCCATAGCAATTTGTGATGCAATCCATTGATGCCCGTCTAGTCGCTCACTAGCCGATTTGCCATATACCGACAAAACGATGTTGCTGCGCGCTGCCAAGTCAGGGACGATAGGCACGACGATTGGATTTCCGCCCGAATCGATAACCGCGATCACAACGATTATAGTGCCGTCTTTCCTTGCCGATGGGAAAATTGCGTACGGATCACTCAACAACACAGGCAATTTGTGCCATGTCTCTAGTGCGACCTCTGGATGCTCAC
This sequence comes from Sphingomonadaceae bacterium, assembly GCA_046153565.1. GTDB lineage: Bacteria > Pseudomonadota > Alphaproteobacteria > Sphingomonadales > Sphingomonadaceae > Aquisediminimonas. The sequence continues at coordinate 13,154 of JBJXDU010000052.1, read as the reverse complement.
GTCGAGCTTTTGCAATTTTTGCCGCAGACATTGACAAGTCGGCTGGCGCAGCACCAAACTGCTTCAATATTTGAGGAGTTGGACCGAGCCGGACACTGCGATAGTGTTTTGCTTCGCCTCTAACGATAGCATCAACGGCACGCGACCAGCTCGACTCCACTGCTCAAAATCAGCCAACAATTTCTTCCGGCTTGAAGAAATAAGCGATCTCGATCTCGGCATTTTCATCGCTATCTGAACCATGGACGCTGTTCGCTTCGATGCTCTCGGCGAGTTCCTTACGGATTGTGCCGGGTTTAGCATTGGCAGGGTTGGTTGCGCCCATGATGTCGCGGTTGCGCTGCATCGCATTTTCGCCTTCAAGCACTTGGACGACAACGGGGCCCGAGATCATGAAGCTCACCAGATCGTTGAAGAAAGGGCGCTCGCGGTGGACGGCGTAGAAGCCTTCGGCTTGCTCCTTGCTCATGTGGATGCGCTTGCTAGCGATCACGCGCAGGCCGCCATCTTCAAGCATTTTGGTGACAGCGCCAGTCAGGTTGCGGCGGGTCGCGTCGGGCTTGATGATTGAGAAAGTGCGTGTTCCGGCCATGAAGGGCGTCCTTTATTTGGGTTTGATTTGGCCGCGCTCCTAGCTGCTGCGCTGCAGCATCGCAACCCCTTGCGCGATCCAGATCAAGGCCCTTCACGCCATTTGCCCGCTTCGTCTTGCTTCCAATAGTGCCGTTCAACGCCTTCGCAGGTGGCCAAGCCGCGCCATGCGCCGCGCGCATCGTCGATCGTTTCGCTCGAAAAGAAAAAGAAAGCGCGGTCAAACGCTAGCGCACCTTCATCCCAGCTGCCATCGACTAGCGCCACGTTACGCGCGGCATTAGCCTCGGTCAGGGTCTTGGCAATTAACACTGGCTGCGTCGTGTCGTGCGCCCCGCCTGCGCAGCCATGAGGCAGGAAGCTATCGGGCCGATAGTCCCACAATGCGACGTCAAGCTGCGCACGCTGCGCCGCGTCACCGCTTTGCACGAGCAGCCTCTCGCCTGCACCAAGCAGACGTTCGGCTACGCTCGGCAATACCAAAGCGACCGGAGACCGCGTCAGATGGTAGAAATCAACCCTCAAAATTGTCCGCCACAAACCGATCAAGCAGTCGAACGCCGTATCCCGTCGCGCCCTTATCCCAAACCGCACCAGGCTTATTCGCCCACACCATGCCGGCGATATCGAGATGCGCCCATTTCACACCATCATTCACAAAACGCTGAAGGAATTGCGCTGCCGTAATCGATCCGCCCTCACGCGGGCCGACATTCTTGATGTCGGCAATCGCTGAGTCGATCAGCTTGTCATAAGCGGGGCCAATCGGCATCCGCCACAAAGGATCGCCGACGCTCTTGCCCGCTTTGATCAAGCTATCGGCCAATTCATCATCGTTTGAGAACAGCCCGCCATATTCATGGCCAAGTGAGACAATGATCGCGCCAGTCAACGTCGCTAGATCAATCATTATCTTGGGCGCATATTTCTTTTGCACCCATGTCATCGCGTCGCACAGCACCAGGCGACCTTCGGCATCGGTGTTGATTACTTCAATCGTTTGACCCGACATTGACGTCACGACGTCACCGGGGCGCTGCGCCTTGCCATCCGGCATATTTTCGACAAGCCCGCAAATGCCAACGATATGCGCCTTGGCCTTGCGCCCTGCCAGCGCCATCATTGCGCCGACGACAGCCCCTGCGCCGCCCATATCCCACTTCATATCTTCCATGCCCGCTGCTGGCTTGATCGAGATGCCGCCTGTATCGAAGGTAACGCCCTTACCAACGAACACGACAGGCGCAGCGGTTTTGCCATCGGTGCCATCCCAGCGCATCACGAGCATTCTTGGTTCACGCACCGACCCTTGGTTGACGCCAAGCAACGCCCCCATGCCAGCGGCTTCCATCTCAGCCTGGCCAAGTACCTCAATCTCAATACCGAGGTCAGCGAGATGGCGGCAACGCTCCACAAAGCTCTCAGGATAGATAATATTGGCAGGCTCGGTGACCAATTCGCGCGTTAGGCTGATGCCGTTGACAATCGCTTTCTGCCGCGCCCATGCGGTTGCAAGGTTGGAATTGCCCCCCACTATGGTCACAGCCGAAAGCGTTGGCTTGGCCTTTTCACTCAATTTGGTGCGATAAATGTCATAGCGCCAGCTGCGCAACACGAGCGCAGCGCCAAAGCGCATCAGGCAATCGGTTGAGGGGGCTATGACCATCCCAGATATATCGACAATCGCATGTGATTGGCCCGATGTCAGCAATTTGGCTGTCACCGCGCCGCCTGCTTTTTCATAATCTTCAGGCGTGCCAGCACCCACACCAACAATCATCAGATGCTGCGGCACCCCGGAGACGGCGGTGTGATGTTCGAACAGCGCCCCGGCTTCGCCGTCAAAACGGCTGGCCAGACCCGCACTGCGCACCAGCGAAAGTGCGTCGGGTGTTAGACCGGGTAATGAGGCCGCCGACAGCCCGTCACGGGCAACCGGGAAAACCAGCGTGGCGGCCATGGCCCCGTGTGTTGGTGAAAAGGTAATCTCTATCATTTATGCTCCATCCCTTAGCATTGCCGCATGCGATCATGTTCGCGACTCAGTCCATCGACTGTTAGCTTGCGGCATCGCGCGCGGCAAAGCATAGAGCGATTTTGCAATGTCGGTTCCAGTGCAGGTGAATGTGACAAGATTGAAGACTCTGTGGCTGGCAATGCTTCTGACGACGGTGGCGACGCCTGCGCTGGCGCAAGCCGAACAGCAAGCCCCGGGCGAGAGCGCCAGTGCCGCGTCCAAAAACGAAGTCGATTTCGCTGCCGATACGCTTGACTATAACAATGAAACCGACGTGGTGACCGCGCGGGGTAATGTCGTCATGCTCCGTGACGGCAATCGCCTGCGTGCCGATGATGTCGTATGGGACCGCAAATCGGGGCAGGTCGTTGCTAAAGGCAATGTAGAGGCCATCGACCCCAAGGGCAACAAAGCCTATGGCGACGCGATCGAACTGACCGATACGCTAAAAGACGGAATCGTCGAAAACCTTCTGATCGTTCTAAATGATGGTGGACGATTGGTGGCAAAGAAAGGTGCGCGCGGTACTGGTGTTACCCGGCTTGATCGCGCCGCTTACAGCCCCTGCGCGGTTGAGAATGAACGCGGTTGCCCGATTGAGCCCGTCTGGAAGATTTCCGCCATCAGCGTGGTTCACGACCCCGTTAAGAACCGGATCTACTATAAGGGCGCTCGGCTTGAGCTGTTTGGCGTGCCCCTAATTGTCCTTCCCGGGCTTTCACATCCAGCCGACAATGCAGGCGGCACTGGCTTTCTAGTACCGGGCATTCAGATTACGCGAACCAACGGCCTTGAACTATCGACCCCATATTATCTTAAGATCAGCAATAATCGCGATCTGATCGTGACCCCGCACATTTTTTCAGGGGCACTGCCCGCGATCGAAACTCAATATCGAGCCTTGACTGGGACAGGCGCTTATCAAGTGCGTGGTTATGCAACTTATAGCTCGCGGTTGCCCGCGGGTGTAACGAGTAGCACCCCGCAACAAGCTTTTCGCGGCTATCTCGATGTCAGCGGTCGATTTCAGCTGACCCCACAACTAAGCATCACTGGGTCGAGTCGATTGGTTACGGATCGCACCTTCCTTCGCCGCTATGACATTTCGCGCGATGATCGGTTGCGCACAACGATCGATGTTGAGCGCGTAACGCCGGATAGCTATTTCTCGCTGTCTGGCTGGGGCTTCGAAACGCTGCGCCCCAATGATCGTCAAGGGCAAGTGCCCATCGTACTGCCATTGGTGGATTTTCGAAGGCGGCTAACCGATCCTCTACTTGGCGGCCGATTTGATCTGCAGCTCAATAGCGTCGCGATCGGGCGTACCGCTGGACAAGATACGCAGCGTGCCTTTGCCGGTCTGCGCTGGGATTTGCGCCGCATCACGGGGTGGGGGCAAGAGGTGATTTTTACCGGCTATACGCGCGGCGACGTGTATCACACCGATGAAATTGAGCGCACTGCGACAATTTCTTATCGGGGTCGCAATGGCTGGCAAGCGCGTTTCCTATCTGCGGCGGCGGCTGAAATTCGATGGCCGCTCATTGGCCGCGCATTTGGCGGCACGCAAACGCTGACGCCGCGCTTGCAACTTGTTGCGGCGCCGCGGACTAAGAATGTCGAACTGCCTAACGAAGATGCGCGGGCGGTTGATTTGGAAGACAGCAACTTGTTCGCGCTCAACCGCTTCCCCGGCTATGACCGGTTCGAAGATGGAACGCGCCTGACCTACGGCCTTGATTGGGGCTTGGCGCGCCCCGGGCTCAAGATTGATGCCAATATCGGCCAAAGCTATCGCTTGTCATCCAAGCCGAGCTTGTTCCTTGATGGCACTGGCCTCACAGACCGCGTATCTGACATCGTTGGTCGCACAACAATCCGGTTTCGCAACCTTGTCTCGTTTACGCACCGCTACCGGCTCGACAAGGACAATTTTGCAATCCGCCGAAACGAAGTCGATGCGACTTTTGGTAACGCCCGCACCAATGCGACGATTGGCTATCTTCAGCTCAACCGTGATGTGACGCCCGGCGTTGAGGATTTGCGTGACCGCGAAGAAATTCGTGTCAGCGGGCGTGTCCAAGTCGCTCGCTTCTGGTCACTATTCGGCTCGGCCATCGTTGACCTTACCGGACGCCGCGATGATCCAACTAGCACGTCTGATGGATTTCAGCCTATCCGGCACCGCATTGGCGTTCAATATGAGGATGACTGCCTGCAACTGGGTGTGTCATGGCGGCGGGATTATGAATCGTCGGGCGACGTCGTGCGCGGCAACACCTTTCAGCTGCGACTATCATTTCGCCATTTGGGTCGCTAAGGCCCCCGACATAGTCAAAAAAGTGTAAGCATTCGTTCAGCGAAGTGACGTTACCCCCTTTTCACCTGTTTGAATTTGTAAGGTATTCCGAAACATGAAGTCCGTTATCCGTCGTACCCTTGGCTCTTTGGTTCTAGCCTGTATCGGTGTCACCCCGCTCGCACTGTCGTCAATCGCTCACGCACAGACCGTTGGTGATGATGGCAGCGTGCCGAATACGCGCCTGAACCTGCCATCGACGCTGGCCACATTTGGTAAGGTGGAACCTACGCTGCGTAAGGCAACCGCCATCGTCAATGGTGAGATTCTGACCGGCACCGATGTCGATCAACGGCTGGCGCTGATCATCCTCGCCAATGGCGGCAAAGTGCCCGATGAGGAACGTGAGCGGTTGCGCGTACAGGTCATGCGCAACTTGATCGACGAAACGCTTCAGATCCAAGAAGCCAAAGGCAATAAGATCGACATAACGCCCGCTGACGTCAATCAAAGCTACGCGCGGGTTGCCCAGAATTTCAAACGGACACCCGAGGCAATGTCGACCTATTTGCGAGCGCAAGGGTCATCCGATTTGTCGATCAAACGCCAGATTCAGGGCGAAGTTGCGTGGAGCCGCCTGCTCCGTCGCAAGGTTGAAGTGAATGTGAGCGACGCTGAAGTAGCGGCCGTCATCAAGCGCCTTAAGGATGCACAAGGTACGAGCGAATTTAAGGTTGGCGAAATCTATTTATCGGCCACGCCCGAAACCGCTCCGCAAGTTCGCGCCAACATGCAGCGGATTATTGAGCAAATTAAGCAGGGCGGCTCATTTGCTGCCTATGCACGCCAATTTTCTGAAGCCACGACGGCCACTGTGGGTGGTGATCTCGGCTGGATTCAAGCAGCACAATTGCCCGATGAATTGGCGCAAGCCGTGCAAGAATTATCGGTCGGGCAGATTGCCGGGCCGATCGAAATACCCGGCGGGTTTTCGGTGATCTATCTTACCGATTCGCGCAAAGTGCTAACGGCGGACCCGCGCGATGCCTTATTGTCGCTTCGCCAAATGTCACTCGCCTTCGCAGCCGGTATGACGCCCGCTGCGGCCCAAGCCAAAGCAACAGAGCTTGGCAAGGCAACGCAAGCGATGGGCGGCTGTGGCAAGGTTGAGGAAACCGCCGCATCAATGGGCGCTGAAGTGATCGACAATGATCAGGTGCGCGTGCGCGATTTGCCGGGTGCGTTGCAAGATATGCTGCTCGGCCTGCAAATCGGGCAAGCGACGCCGCCCTTTGGGTCGCAAGCCGAAGGTGTGCGTGTTCTCGTGCTATGTGGTCGTGATGACCCGCCATCGGCAAGCGATCCATCGCCCGAAAAAATTCGTGCGGATATGGAAGAACATCGTGTCAATCTGCGCGCGCAACGCTATCTTCGCGATCTGCGCCGCGACGCTGTGATTGATTACCGATAGGATTCATGTGAACCACCTTCCGATTGCTGTGTCACTCGGCGATCCCGCCGGGATTGGCCCTGAAGTTACGGCCAAAGCATGGGCAGCGCGGGATATTTATCAGCTGCCGGTATTTTTCGGTGTCGGTGATATCCGTTCACTTGAGGCCGTGTGGCCGGGGCCAGTGGCAAAGATCACCGATCCTTCGCATGCCGCCGCTATATTCCGTGATGCGCTTCCGGTCATTCAGGTTGAGGATGCCGGACCAATCGTGCCTGGTGAGCCGCATGCCGAAGGTGCGCGCTGTTCGCTGGATTCGCTTGAGCTTGCCGTTGGGCTCACGCGTTCAAATACGGTGAGTGCACTCGTGACGGGGCCGGTGTGCAAGTCCGACCTGTATGACATCGGCTTTACGCATCCGGGGCAAACCGAATTTGTGGCCGAGCGGTGCGGCGTCTCGCGCGAAAATGCGGTGATGATGCTGGCGGGGCCGAGCCTTAAAGTTGTACCCATCACCACACATATTCCGCTATCCGAAGTGTCGGCAGCGCTTTCGATTGAGTTGATCCTGTGCCGCACACGCACCACAGCGCGCGGACTCGCGCGCAATTTTGGCATCGAAAATCCCCGAATTGTTTTCGCGGGGTTCAATCCGCATGCTGGCGAAAGCGGGCGGTTGGGGCGAGAAGAGATTGATATCATCGCGCCCGCAATTGCCATTTTGCAAAGCGAAGGGATCAACGCGCTAGGGCCATTCGCCGCAGACGCATTATTTCATCCCCGCGCCCGCAAGACGCAAGATGTTGTTATGTGCTGTTATCATGATCAAGCACTTATTCCGTTGAAAACACTCCATTTTGATGATGGGGTCAACATCACTCTGGGGCTTCCTATCGTACGTACGTCGCCTGATCATGGCACAGCCTTCAATATTGCGGGCAAAAATATGGCCGAAGCTGGCGCGATGATTGCGGCGATTCAAATGGCGGCCAGTGCCTCACATTATCGCACTTTGGTCGCATGATGCTCAGCCTGCCGCCGCTGCGTGAAGTTATCGCGCGGCACGGCTTGCAAGCCAGTAAAGCGCTAGGCCAGAATTTTCTGTTTGACGGCCAATTGCTTGACCGGATTGCCGCCATTCCGGGTGATTTGGCAGGCCAGCCTGTGTATGAAGTGGGGCCGGGGCCCGGCGGTCTCACCCGCGCACTGCTTAAAGCGGGTGCGGATGTAACCGTCGTCGAGCGTGACCGGCGGTGCTTGCCTGCACTTGCCGAGTTATCCGACGTATTTCCGGGGCGTTTGCACGTTATTGAAGGCGATGCGCTGACCATCCCGCTCGATGATGTTTTGCCCGTTGGCGGGCATATCGTCTCAAATCTTCCTTATAACGTTGGCAGCGCCTTGCTCGTGAAATGGATGACAGCACCTGCGTGGCCGCCGCGCTGGGCCAGCCTTTGCCTGATGTTCCAGCGCGAAGTGGCTGACCGGATTGTCGCGCAGTCACATGACGAGGCGTTTGGGCGGCTTTCAATTCTGACCCAGTGGCGCGCACAGGCGCGGATTGCCCTGCCTGTGCATCGCTCAGCGTTCACGCCGCCGCCCAAAGTGATGTCGGCCGTGGTTCACATCGTGCCAACCGCGCAGCCGGCTGGCGTTTCGATAAAGCAGATTGAGATGGTGAGCGCCGCAGCTTTCGGTCAACGCCGCAAAATGCTTCGCCAGAGCCTAAAGTCAGTCGCTGGTGCGTTGGATGCCCTCGAAGCGCTAGGAATCGATGCCGCGCGCAGGGCCGAAGCGCTTAGCATTGATGAATTTGTCGCAATTGCGCGCGCAATCACTCCGACGCAGGCGGCGCAGGCGTAACGACGGGCTTGGGCTGAACCGCCTGGGCCGACAGCACTGGCGTTGCCGCGCCCTTTTCAATCAAGCCTGCCAGCGTCACTTGCTGAGCACAAGCGCTGGTGCACAATTGCTTGATTCGCGCCAGATTCTCGCGGGCCTTGGCAAGCGCGCCTTTTTGGACAAGCGCGCCGCCTTGTCCGGCTAATGCGTCAAGATCATTGGGCTCAAGCAGCAAGGCTTCGCGGTAGAAACGAATGGCCTTTCCCGGCAATTCTTGCGCCTCGGCAATTTTGGCAAGTGTAATGAAGGCGGTGCGATTGCGCGGATCAACGGCGAGTGCGGTCTCCAACGCATTGTTGGCGTCGTCATATTTTTTTGACGAAAGCAGTGTTTTTCCCTCTTCGGTCAACGCCACCGAACGCGGCAATAAAGGCACTGCGGGACGCTGACTAAAACTCACGCTCGACACTGTGATCAAAGCAAGCGACATCGCAACCGCGGGTAGGGAAAAACGCATTACTATCTCCAAAACCGTATTTTTCGTCATGCTAACCGCTTTTTGTCAACCTTGCGATAAAAAATCCATCGGTGCCGTCATGCGCAGAACTAAGGCAGATACCATGACCATCTACGCGCCCGACGCCAAGCGAAATCGTCTCCGCTTTCCATTCGCGTGTTTCATTCAGGAAACTGGCAATCTGGCTCTTGCCCTCGCGCGCAATGAGCGAGCAGACAGCATAGACCAACACCCCTCCCGGTTTGACCAACGATGCGCCGACGCTGAGCACATGCGCTTGCGTCGCAACGACCTGATCAAGCCGTTTGGGCGTCAGCCGCCAGCGCGCTTCGGGGTTGCGGCGCCACGTGCCGCTGCCCGAGCAAGGCGCATCGACGAGCACGACATCGGCCTGCGTCATGAGATCGGGAAATTCATCACGCTCCTCACCCGGGTTGAGCAACCGCGTTTCGATATTCACCGCCCCTGCCCGCGCCGCGCGCTGCGGCAAGCGTTGCAGGCGTTCGCGGTTGGTGTCAGTCGCGATGATCCGCCCCTCACCGCCCATATAGGCGGCAAGCGCGAGCGTCTTGCCCCCTGCCCCTGCGCAGAGATCAATAACGGTCATGCCCGGCCCAACAGCACATGCCGCTGCGATCAACTGGCTTCCGGCATCCTGCACCTCGACTTGACCCATCGCCCAAGCGGGATGGCTTTCAATCGCAATATTGGTGGCAAGCCGAATGCCATCGGGCAGGAAGCCGATTGGCTCCGCGCCTTCAAACTGCGCGATGACGTCATGACGCTGCGCAAGCAAGCGGTTGACGCGCAGATCAAGCGGCGCGCGTTCCAGCAAAGCCGCTTGTTCTGCCGGATCAATCAATTTGGCGAGCCACGGTGCCAGCGGTGATAGCGCCGCGCGCTGCTCAGCCGGGTCGATAACCGCCGGGCCATAACCTGACCCATCAAAGCAATCAGCCAGCCCCTTATCATGCTTGGCCAGGCCAACCATCGCGATGCGGCCATTTTTGGGCATCATCCCAAAGGCACGAATCGCGGCATAGACATGATCACGTACCGCACGCCGATCCTTTGACCCGGCAAACCGATTGGCCTTTGCCCAATTGGCAATGATCGTGTCAGCCGCCGCGCCATTTTCGCGCGCCGCTATGATGATGAGATCGAGCAAATCAATCGCCGATTGCACGCGTGCTGCGGGCGTCATCGGTTAGCGCGTCGGATAGTTGGGGGCTTCGCGCGTAATGGAAACATCATGGACATGGCTTTCGGAGAGACCCGCATTGGTAATTTGAATGAATTGGGCACGTTTTTGCAACTCGGCGATGGTTGCAGAGCCTGTATAGCCCATTGCGGCCTTAACACCACCAACGAGTTGATGGATCACATCGCGCGCGGGGCCTTTATATGCCACCTGCCCCTCAATGCCTTCGGGAACCAGCTTTAATTGATCCTTGATATCCTGTTGAAAATAACGATCCGCAGACCCGCGCGCCATTGCCCCCACTGATCCCATCCCGCGATAAGATTTATAGGTACGCCCTTGATATAGAAAGGTTTCACCGGGAGCTTCCTCGGTGCCCGCCAGCAGCGATCCGATCATGACCGCGCCTGCGCCTGCCGCCAATGCCTTGGCAATATCACCCGACGTGCGCAGGCCACCGTCCGCGATAACGGGGATATTGGATTTAGCGGCCTCTTCGGCGGCATCCATGATCGCGGTCAATTGCGGCACGCCAACGCCAGCAATCACACGCGTGGTGCAAATCGAACCCGGGCCTATCCCGACTTTAATACAATCGGCACCCGCATTGATCAGCGCGCGCGCGGCCTCCGCCGTCGCCACATTGCCCGCGACAATCTGAAGCGAATTTGAAATTTTGCGAATACGCTCGACGGCACTCAGCACCATTGATGAATGGCCATGCGCCGTATCAAGCACGATCAAATCGCATTCAGCATCAATCAGCGCCTCGGTGCGCGCAAAGCCAGCGTCGCCCACGGTTGTCGCCGCCGCCACGCGCAGTCGCCCCGACGCATCTTTGGTCGCGGATGGGTAGGTGACTGCTTTTTCGATATCCTTGACAGTGATCAAACCGACGCAGTGAAACGCATCGTCGACAACGAGCAGCTTTTCAATCCGCCGCGCATGGAGCAACCGCCGCGCTTCAGCTTCGCCAACGCCAACTTTCACCGTGGCCAGATTTTCGTGAGTCATGAGCTCACTGACGGGCTGATCAGGGTTTTCGGCAAAGCGCACGTCACGGTGCGTCAATATCCCGACGAGTTTGCCCGATGCTTCGACAACGGGGATGCCCGAAATCTTGTTGATCTTCATGATCGTCTTGGCTTCGGCAAGCGTGGCCTGCGGCGGGATTGTGATGGGGTTGACCACCATCCCCGATTCAAAGCGCTTCACCTGCCGCACCGCGGCGGCTTGCTGCTCAATCGTCAAATTGCGGTGAAGCACGCCGAGGCCACCCAATTGCGCCATCACAATCGCCATATCGGCCTCGGTAACCGTATCCATCGCCGAAGACAGGATCGGAATTTGCAAATGAATATCGCGCGTCAGCCGCGTTTCAGTATTGGCGTCGCTGGGCAGCACATCCGAGGCCGCTGGCTGGAGCAGCACATCGTCAAACGTCAGTCCTAATCGGATGTCCATGGCCAGCGGTTCGTCCTTCATCTTCGAGTCGTGGCGGCTCATCTAACCAGAAGCCACCGCGCGCGCTAGGGGGAGGTGGGAATGGAGTGGTGGGTTTGTTTGGATGGTTGGGATGTTGGGGGGGCCGGGTAGGCGGCTATTGTTTAGAAAAGCAAGGAAAGCAGACGTCAGCCGTGCCTTCCGCACAAGACGGGACCGATTCCGTCAGTTTAGATCACTCAACTCGACCGTTCTCGCTCCCGTTCAGCGTCACTGTTTGCCTCGACTGCGGCCGAGAACATTCGCCAACTGCCTCGCTGCTTAGGTATGTAGCGCTGGATGACCAAATGCTCGACATCTTCATCGGGTTTCAAAGGGCCCGGCCTGCCTCGTTTGGCCGCATCAGTTAGCCCGCGAGACCTCGCAAGAATCTGAGCTTCGATTTCCGGCGTTAATTTGGGGGAAGGCGGTTTTGGTTCTCTCCATCCAGGCCTCCTTACATCCCAAAGGCTAGCTACGATACTGTCGTGTCCCACCGGCGGTTTGCTCGCCAAAGAGAAAATTCCTTTTTCCTTTTCTTCATCGGGTAGCGCCGCGAAATATGCATTTAGCGTCGCGAGATCAGCCTTCAGATCGGGACCCCAAACAAAACGCTGCTTCTCGTCCATATGAAGCGGAACGGCAGTTCTGTGCAATTTGTCGCCCGACACGAAAAAATCTGCAAACGGTAGATAATACAGATAGCTAACATCAACTTTGTTGCTTGGCCTTTGGTCCGAGATAAGTCCGTTCGATAGACAGAGTTCGAAAAAGAGGTCGACTTCAAGGCAATGTGCAGCGAACGGGGCATACTCTCGCAATGGAGGTGAACCAGCGGCCTTCCAATTCCCTACAACCGCATTGAGAGATTGAGGCGGCATGCCCAACAAATCGTGGGCCATGCGGAGTGAGCGATAATTCTGACCACCTGCGCCAACAACGCGGAGGGCCAAACTGCGAGCTGCTTCATGGGTCTTCGGTCGATCCTCTTTGCGAAGCATCGACCTCCAAGCTTGGGCAATCGCAGGAAGATCTATGCTTTCAAGATCATCGCGCCACTGTTGGGCAAAGTCTCGCTCCACGCCTAGGAAACGTCCCTGTTGCCAGCGATCAAAGGCATCTTGCTCGGGCGACTTTTGAAACACCAAACCTGCTTTACCCTCAACCCTCACAGGAATGCCCCCAGCGACTGCTGGTCGATGATCGAACTCCTGACGCTGTCCCAGCAGGTCTTCTAAGATCACGTCGTGATGGTAGGTATTGACATAGCTGTGTGCGACGGGCGTGCGCTCCGCCAGCCCTCCAACAACCTGCTCTGCCGTTCGACCGCGAGCAGTTTCCTTTGTGAGGTCAGCCATCGTCTCAACGAAGAACAACGGCGTTATGACGCAGCTGAACATTTGATCGAGAATTACAGATTCATCAATCGACAGGCTTTGCAGAAACGACTTATCGAATATGAGCATCGGACCCACAGACTAGACTTTCTCAGATGCGTACTTGAACTGCACTGCTATCTGCGAGCACCGCGCTGACGACGCAACAGTAAAGCGAACTCGGTCGTCGTCAGTAGTTCCTGATAGACGTTTGCGCGTCCGCTTTCGGGCCACTTGCCTCATTGCCCAAACGACCGAAAACTTGTCGATCTTTGTCATATGCCTGATTAGTATGACTTCAAATCTGCCCGTTCTCCACGAGTTTCCCCAACAGGGCGTTGACCCGCGTTTGCCACCCCGGGCCGCTGCCACGCAGTTG
>JBJXDU010000051.1:0-7864 GCA_046153565.1 Sphingomonadaceae bacterium | reverse complement strand
AACGGTTACCGCCTGTCCGAAGTGAAAGCCGCGCTGCGCGACCCCAGCCAGCGTGAGGTGCCGATCCTCACCATCGCACTGGATGCCGGCTTCGGCTCGCTCGCCCCCTTCAACCGCGCCTTCCGCGAGGCGGAGGGGTGCACGCCTAGCGAATTCAGGGCAGTGGCAATGAACGCCCTGCCCGCTTGATCAGCCGCGCGGCAACCCCCGCCCCCTGCCATTCTTCAAGCAAGGCGCGTACCCAATCGGGGCGGTCTTTGGTGGCATCGTTAATCCAGTTGGCGACTGAATCCTCGACAAAACGCTCTGGGTCGTAGCGCAGCGCCTCTAGGATCGGCAACGCATGTGCGGGCGCGGCGCGGAGCAGCGGGATTGAGGCGGCCCATACGCCGCGCGGCCGCGTTGCCTCGCTCGCGAACCGCCTGATGCCAACGTCAGCATTTGCAGTCCACGGCGTCAGCTGCGCGATGCTGCCCAGCGGATCAGCAACGATGATTGCGCGCACCGCCATCCATGCCCATTCGCGCACGCCGAAATGCACGTCGGCCGCAAAGCGCTGGATCGCCGCAAGCCGCGCCATCGGTTCGACATGCGGGTCTTGCCCAATCGCAAACGCCGCCCATCCGCGCACTGTATCGGAAGGATGATCAGCGAGCGCCAACGCCAAGCCGTAATCTCGCAACGCCGCGCCACCCTGCGCCATCCGCTGCACCACGCCGATATCAGGATCAATCGCACGCGCTGGCACCGCTGGTGCCGCTGGTGCCACCGCCGCCATCAGGCGACGCATATCAATCGCGAGGCCTTCGGTCAGGTTCGCGCTCTCCATCGTCCCCGCCTCAAGCGCTGTGAGGGTATCGGGATCAACGCTGGCAACGGTGCGCGCGCCTTTGCGGGGTGTGGGATCGGCCATAACAGCGCGCTAACCGCCATCCGCAGGGTGGTCAATTCCGAAACAGATCAATCGCATTCGATGCCCGCGCAGCCCGCCGCGCGGCCCACAGGCATAGCCGCTCTCACACCATAGGAGCCACCACATGATCACCCCGCTTACGCTGTATGAAGTCGCCCGAAACGATATCATCTATTATTTGCCTTATGAATTTGGCCGCTACTTCATTGGTGCCGGGCTGCTGTCTGCGATAGTCTGGGGGCTCAAACGCACACCGTGGCGGCGGCGGCAGATCCAGCCGCGCAGCGCGACGCGGGCCGATTTGCAGCGTGAGATCAGTTCATCAATCATCTCTTGCCTCGTCTATCTCGCGGTGGCGATCCCGATTGACTGGGCGGTGCATAATGGCATTTTGACTTATGGCGGCGATAATCACTCGCTTGGCTATAATCTGATGATGTTCGCCGCCATCATCCTTGGGCATGACGCCTATTTCTATTGGACGCACCGCGCGATGCACGCCAAATGGCTGTTCAAAACCTTCCACCGCCATCACCACCGGTCAGTCACGTCAACGCCGCGGACGGCTTATTCTTTTTCAATTCCCGAAGCCGCCCTCAACGCGCTGTTCATGGCGGTGTGGCTGACTTTCGTGCCAACACCGGGGATTGTCACCTTCGCCTTCCTCTTCTTCCAAATCATCCGCAACGTCACTGCGCATGCCGGGCTTGAGCTTCACCCGCGCTGGTGGCTATCGACCCCGATCACCAGCTGGATCAACACCACCACGCACCACGACCTCCACCACGGCGGTGCCTTCACCTATAATTACGGCACCTGGTTCACCTTCTGGGATAAGTTGATGGGCACCGAGCATCCCGACTACCGTGCCACGTTTGACCGCGTGGTAGGCAATGCGGCGGTAGCGTCGGGCGGGCTCTACCCGACTCGCAATTCTCCAGCATGATTAGTTTTACCGAATCAGCGTGACGCTGTCAACTCCTAAATTCCAAATAGGAGATTCTAATCCAGTCCAACCATCTTCCGCTCGCGCCGGATCCATTCGGCGAAGCTTGGCCGGGCGTGGATGGCAGCGATATAGGCGGTGAGTTTGGGATAGGTGGTAGCGTCGACCGCCATGCCAGCATGGGCCGCGTTGACGAAGACGCTTGCCACGGCAATGTCGGCAAGGCTGAACGCATCGCCAACAAGGAAGCCCGATGCGGGGATCACGCCTTCAAGATACGCACACACAGGCAGGAAGGCCTCGGTCTCGGCTTTGTCAGCCGCCGCCAGATCACCCTCGGTTCCCATGAATTTGGGCATGACGATCCGGTTGAAAAAAGCGGGGCCAATTGCAGGCATCGCAATCGTATCGGCAAATTCATCGAACCAGATCACCCGCGCGCGACCGGCCGGATCAGCGGGGATCAATGCAGGTTCGGGATGCTTGGCTTCCAGATAGGTGATGATCGCGGTCGAATCCGAAATTTTGAAATCGCCGTCAGTAAAGGCCGGCATTTTCCTGAACGGGCTGGCGGCCAGAAACTCAGGATTAGGATCGCCAAGCCCGGTGGGCGTGAGCGGCAGTTCGATGCCCTTTTCGATGGCATAGGCCAACACTTTGCGAACGAACGGGGATACGGGGGCACCGAATAGCATCATGGCGAATCTCCTAAGTCAGTTGTCGAATGAAACTTGAGATAGTCGTAACATTGCGGCAAGACAAGGATATGACACGCCTTTGCATCCTCACCCCCGATCCTGCTTACCCCGAACGGTGGACGCGTGATGCCGATCTGTATCGGGCGCTGTTTGGCGATGATCTTGCCTTTAGGCCGTGGATCGAACCTGGCGATCTGTCGGCATTTTCGCTGGTCATGCCGCTCATCGTGTGGGGATATCCGCTACAAACCGCGCGCTGGTTTGCCGCACTTGATGCCTGGGAAGCGGCTGGGCTGGCGCTTGCCAATCCGGTGACGACACTCCGCTGGAACACCAACAAGGATTATCTCATCGATCTGGCCGAACAGGGCCTCGCCATCGTGCCAACGCAGCTGTCGACGTCGCTTGACGCCGCCGACCTTGACGCCGCGCGCGAAGCTTTTGGGGGCGGCGATATCGTGATCAAGCCGACAATTTCGGCAGGCGCTTATGGCACGTATCGGCTTGGGCCAAACGATCCGATCCCTTTCGATGTGATCGAGCGCGAAATGCTGATCCAGCCAATGATGCCGTCAATCGAAAGCGAGGGCGAGTTTTCGCTCTTCTACTTTGGCGGCGCGTTCAGCCATGCCATCCTCAAGAAACCAGCAGCAGGCGATTTCCGTGTGCAGGAACAATTTGGCGGGCGCGAGGGTGCGGTCATGGCGCCGCCGTCTGCGCGCGTGCTTGCCGAAGCGGCGATTGCGGCGGCGCCAGGGCCTTTGCTCTATGCGCGCGTTGACATGGTGCGCGGTTCTGACGGTGAATTTGCGTTGATGGAGCTTGAGTTGATTGAGCCCTCCTTATTCCTCCATATGGCGGCGGATAGCGGGCAAGCATTTGCGCGCGCAGTATCGGCTAAGCCCTGAGCGCAATTGCTGCGCACATGAGCGCGAGGATCATCGATAGTATAAGAATCAGCGGCCACGGCATGAAACCGACTGCATCAGGATCGCTGCGCCGCGCCCGCCGCCGGTCGGCAAGCGTGGCGGTTCCAGCGATACCCAGCGCGCCCAAACACAATCCCCATAACCAGACTTGCAACTGAAACATCCTCGCGACAAGATAGGGCAGCCTTTAGCCCTTGGAGTTCTCAATGCGCTACCCTTTCATTTTTGCATGCGCCGCCGTTGCGGTGATCGCCGGGTCAACCGCCGTCCTTGTGTCAGCAAAGCCTGCGCAGACCATGCCAAGCCTTGCCGCTGCCCTAGCGGGCACACATCGCAGCGAAGCCAATCGCGCACGCGATCAATATCGCAACCCGGCCCAAACACTCGCCTTTTTTGGTGTGAAGCCCGGCCGGACTGTCGTCGAACTATGGCCCGGTGGCGGCTGGTACACTGAAATTCTGGCACCCTATCTCAGCGCAAAGGGCAGCTACACCGTGGCGTCACCGGTCGGTCGCAACACTGACCGGATTAACAAATTCCTTGATGCCAACACCCCGCTCTATGGCAAAGTGAAGCGCGCAAACTTCCCCGCAGCCCCAGGTGCAGTGCCCGTCGCACCGGGATCGGCTGACGTCGTGCTCACTTTCCGTAACGTCCACAATTGGCGCTTTGGTGGCACCGATGCGGCGCAAGCGGCCTTCAACCAAATCTTCGCGATGCTCAAACCCGGCGGCGTACTCGGCGTGGTTGATCACCGCTTGCCCGAAACCATGGATGTCGCGCGTGAGGAAAAAAGCGGTTACATGAAACGCAGCTCAGTCATAGCTTTTGCGACCAAGGCTGGTTTTAAGCTCGCCGCTGAATCGGAAATCAACGCCAATCCAAAAGACACGCACGATTATCCCATGGGCGTGTGGACGCTCCCCCCCAATTTTGCCGAAGGTGACAAAGACCGTGCCAAATATGCAGCCATCGGGGAAAGCGACCGGATGACACTCAAATTTGTGAAGCCGAAATAGGGGGTTGTGATGTCTCGTCTCGATAACTTTTCCGTCGTTCGACCCGCTCTGTCCCGGCCCTAAAAGCGGACGTGGCACAAAGGGCGCCCAGGCGGCCCCTTGCGCTGGGCTGTGCCGACAGTCTCGTATTTAGCGAGAAATGCAGTAAGCAGTCCTTCGTTCAGTTCGAACCTCAGTTTCGCCTTCGCACCTGACGTGCTCCTCTGAAATGTAGCCAGAATTGCGTAGAGTCCGTTTTCAAAGAGATGGATGAATGAAGCGCAACAGGTTCACCGATGAGCAGATCATCGCGATATTGAATGAGCAGGAGTCTGGGATGCCGACGGCGGAGGTCTGCCGCCGTCACGGGACCGGCCCTGCGACATTTTACAAATGGAAAGCCAGAAATGGCGGTCTGGACGTGTCTGAGGCCATCCGAAAGATTGCGACAGCTTGAAAGACCGGCTTGCAGGCTGCGCCGCTAGCGGCTCGCCTAGCCAGAGGTTCCGCCCGTCCCGCCGCTCCGGGATCGAATTTCGATGATGGCATCGGTTCGAACGCTTGCGGCAGATCGCACTGCCATGTTTGATAAAGTCTGTGCCACGCAAACCAACCGACAGACAAAGCAACTTGGTTTTACGGCAGCTTGGATTACCGGTTTGCTCGAGGAAACAGAGGGAGTCTTCAACGCGGACGAAATTAGGCTGATCGTAAACGACAAGCCGCACATTTTACAGAAGTTTACGCTTAGGTTTCGTTGGGGCATGACGTTCTCAGCTGTGAAATATCGAGCTTTTGGGCGGTTTTCCATTCCAATTCGCTGAGGTGCGCTGTTTGACGAGCACCCTTTCCCTGAACTCAATTCTTAACGAGATACGAATAATTTCCTGCGAGCATCGGCAATGAGAAAGAGCACCTATTTCAACACACTAAATTGTCGAACGCGGGTGCGTGGGTAACAAATTGAGCGAACACAAAACTTCGAATTGGGTAGCTTTGGCGAGCATTGCTTTTTGCGCGTGCGCCGCGTGCGCTGGGGCTTTGGCTGCGGAATCGACTCTCAAATTCGCCAATGCGTCTTTCCCGCTAATTGCTGCTTTTGGAACCAGTCTGATTGTTGCAACACTGACAATCTTCCAACTTTATCGGCGCCTTATCCGTGATCTGGAAATCCGGCTTGAACGGGTCTATCAGCTGGTCAAATTTGATGGTTTGACTGGGCTCCTCAATCGCACATTTTTTCTCGATCAAGTGAGGGCCCAACGCCAAGATGGGTATTTCCTTATCGTTGACGCAGATCGGTTTAAGGCCATTAACGACAATCATGGCCATTACACCGGTGATGCTGCCTTAGTTCACATCTCTCGCACCATCGAATCCTCAGTCGGGCAGTCGGGATATGTTGGTCGTTTGGGCGGCGAGGAATTCGGAATATTTCTGCCCGGCGCTGATCTAGGCTTAGCGAACGAGGTAAGTGAGCGAACGCGTTCAAATGTCGAGCATTCAAATTTCTGTCCCAATCTGCAAAAGTTGCCACTGACGATCAGCATTGGCGTTTCAGTCCATTTTTGCAAAGATCCGATAAGCACGGCCTTCAAGCTCGCCGATGAAAACCTTTACGCTGCGAAGGCAGCGGGACGAAACCGAGTGATGTTCGCAACAAATATTGTTCATGATATGCGCGCAAAACTCGGTCGCAGGGCAACATTTGCCAACGAGGTTCCGGCCTGTGACACAGATCGTGCGCGACTTGATCGTAAGACAATAGCAGCGTGGGCGGGGTCTATGTTCTGACCCTAGACACCCACAGTTTTATCAAAATATGGCTGCCACTCTGTCTCTTGCCATTGAACTGATCGTCGCGATAATTTGCTTGTTCTGGTTGGCCTTGACCAGCTTGGGCCCCTGATCGGCGGTGTTTGAGCTCAACGGCTAGCTGGAATGCGCGGCCCTGACCGCAGCTAAGCCAGCATCAGTTTCTGCCTCATATTTTGTAAATTTCGAAAAATTAGCAATAATAAATTCAACATTTAACTATTCATGTCTGATTTACAAATATTTCGACATTTTCAATAAAAATATCAAATACTGAATAAAAATGTCCAATTTTCATTTATGAGAATGTTTGTAAAATATTGTAAATATGACGATCACTGAGGCGAAGTTGTGATATATTCATTTTCGATTCAGGCCAGTCGGATCATTTTGTCATTGTGGTTAATGAGGACACATGTGATGAAAATGCGTATGCGAAAATTGAAATTGATCAGCTTTTCCCTCATACTGGCTGCGTCGACCGCCGCAACGGCACAAAGTGTCGAAACGGTGCTGGAAGGCGGGAAAGCAGTCGCTGCCAAATCCAGTCGGGGGTTACTGAGTGGGATACTTGGCTGTTCAGCGGCAGGAAGCAAACAAGTCATCGGCGCTGCCGGCGGCGGCGCAGTCGGCGGACTTCTTGGAGGCCGGATCGCCGGGAAGGGTAGTCGTACATTGGGCACCATTGCTGGGGCTACCACGGGTGCGGCCGTCGGTTCGGCATTGGGATGCAAGCTCCAGCGCAATGATCAAGCACGCGCGGAGCAGGCAACGCAAAGGGCGTTGGCTTCGAACCAGCCACAATCTTGGCGTAACGCCGAAACTGGGGCCTCGGGTCAGGTCGACGTGTTGGCCGCGCCACCAAATTCGACGTTAGGCGATCTCAAACTTGCGTCACAAGTGCAACCGGCTACTACTTACCAAAAGGTTGCCGCAAATTATGTCGCAACGTCTCAGGCGAACATCCGCAGCGCGCCATCGTTAGCGGCGCCAATTATCGGGCAGCTGGCAGCAGGACAACGTGTGTGGGTGCCCGCATCGACAGGGGCGACAGTTTGGATGCTTGTCGCCGACAATGGCGTAGGAAAAGGCTATGTAGCGGCTGCGCTCCTCAAGCAGACTGTTGGAGCGTCTGCGGGCTGTAAACTGGTCAAGCAAACGGTTTCAGTGCCAGGGAGCACAAGTGAAACTGAAAATCTTGAAGCCTGCAAGGGCGATGATGGTAACTGGGTGTTGAAAAGGGTATAATGACATGGCGTCACGAGGCACGGCATTTTTCGATCGGAGCGGATTATATTTTAAGTCAGCCAACGAGGCGACTGTGAGCGATCTGGCAGCAATCCTTGGACGAGTTGGTGAAGGTGATAGCCTTGCACCCGGGATCGCCAAGATGCTCTTACAGAAACGCGCAGACATCGAGCGGGTATTTGCCGACCATGACACCATGATCGGAACCGAGCCGGAGCTTCGCGATCAGGCCAACGATGTTCGTATTTCAGTCCTCGATAATGTCGATGATAAAGTTGCGCACATCAAGCGCGTCGCCTGATACGCCGCTCTAATGT
>JBJXDU010000050.1:0-35765 GCA_046153565.1 Sphingomonadaceae bacterium | reverse complement strand
TGGCGGCGTTTGCGCAGTTCGGATCGGACCTCGATGCTTCGACGCAGAAATTGCTCAATCGCGGCGCGCGCCTGACTGAGTTGCTCAAGCAAAAGCAATATTCGCCGATGCCGTTCGAAGAGCAAACCGCATCGATCTTTGCGGGCACCAACGGCTATCTCGATAGCCTGCCGGTGAGCGACGTGACGCGTTATGAAGCGGGAATGATTGCTGATTTGCGCGCCAATCACGCTGGTGTGCTCAAGACAATCCGCGACACCAAGGATCTCGGCGATGAAGCCAAGGCGGGGCTGAAAGCTGCGCTTGATGCCTTCGCGAAGACGTTTGCGTAACTCATGCCGTCGTTTATCCGCAGATTTTTGAAGGTGGCTAGCCTTTTGTCTTTGACCCTTGCTGGTCAGAGCCTGCCCCTGTCTGCGCAACCAGTTCTTGTAAGTGATCAAGGATTTTTTACATTTGGCGCGGAATGTTCTGCTGAGGACAAACTAGAAGCAACTTACTGTGTCGGATATATCCTTGGTACGTCTGATCAATTGTCCATCCATCGTGATGTTTGTCGGAAGCAAAGCAGTGGCGGGAATGTTCAAACATTAGCGGTCGTGAGAAAATATCTCAAAGATCATCCGGAGAACTGGGATCGACATCCGCTATGGCTGGTGAAACAGTCGCTTACCGAGGCATTCCCATGCTCCGCAACGGCCAAAGGTAACTAAATGGCATCTTTGAAAGCTCTTAAACTTCGCATCGGTTCAGTGAAATCGACGCAGAAGATTACCAAAGCGATGAAAATGGTCGCGGCGGCAAAACTGCGCCGCGCGCAGGAAGCCGCCGAAGCTGGTCGCCCTTACGCCGAGCGCATCGAAAGCGTGATGGCGAGCCTTGCGTCGAAAGTGACCATCGGCCCGCAATCGCCAAAGCTGATCGCGGGCACGGGCAAGGATCAGGTTCATCTACTCGTTGTCGCCACCTCGGACAAAGGGCTGGCAGGCGCGTTCAACACAAACATCGTTCGCCTCGCGCGCAAAACCGCGCTTGAGTTGCAGGCGGCTGGAAAGACCGTCAAATTCTTCATCATTGGGCGCAAGGGCCGTGATCAGCTTGGCCGCACGTTCAAAAAAGATATCATCCACTCAATCGAACCCGGCGATCTCGGCAAATTGAAATTTGCTGACGCACAAGCCGTCGCCGCTGATCTGATCGACCGCTACGAAGGCGGCGCGTTCGATGTTGCGCACCTGTTCTTCTCGAAATTTGTAAGCGTGCTCAATCAGGAGCCAACCTGCCTGCAAATCATTCCCGTACCCGCGCCGAAGGTGGCGGACGCCGCGCCAACGATGGCAGCGGTTGAGTATGAACCAAGCGAGGAAGAGATTCTGAGCACCTTGCTCCCGCGCAATATCGCGGTGCAATTGCTGCGCGCGCAGCTTGAAAATGCCGCGTCGGAACAGGGGTCGAAAATGACCGCGATGGACAACGCCACGCGCAATGCGGGCGATATGATCAACAAGCTTACGATCCTCTATAACCGCACGCGTCAGGCTGCGATTACGACGGAGTTGGTCGAGATTATTTCAGGAGCAGAGGCGCTCTAGTGCGCAACGGTGCCGCCTTGATTGCGTTCGCCGCTGTGGCGCTGGCAAGCTGCGGTGGGCCTGCGCCTAGCGCGCAGAATGCCGCACAGCCGCAACTTCTTGACCGCAACAAGGTGATCAGCGAGCGCTGGCAAAAATTATTCACCCAGCCTGACAAGGTTGTCGCCGCGCTGAACGAATTTGCGCTGAAGAACAGACCCTTTGCCGCCACGGGGAGGGCGCCGGCGTTTGAGTCGCGTGGCGAAGATTTCAACCTGTCGTATAAGCGCGACAAGACAAGTAATAGTGTGAGCGCGGTGGCCTCGGGCCCCGACGCTAACCATGTCGACAAGCTAGTCTTCACATTCAACATGACTGACTTGAATGACCGGCGGCGTTCGAACGAATCGTTCCGCAAAGTGGTGGTCGGCATGCTCAGCCGCTTCGATGTCAGCCCCGAAGATCCGGTCAAGCTGGCGATAGCGTCTGAAAAGCCAGTCGACACCCCCATCCTCGGCGCGCATGGCACTGTCGAAAAACTGCCAATTGCTGGTGCCGATATCGCTAAGCAATACCGTATCGTCGTCACGATCACGCCGCCGCGCGCCAAGGCTGCATTGGCACCCGGAGCGCAATGATGCATGCCCACGCTTTCGATCTTCTACGGCATAGTGATCACTATTTACTGGTTCGATCATTCCCCGCCGCATATCCATGCGCGCTATGCGGAGCACGAAGCACAGATCGATATTCAAGCGGTTATGATCATCAATGGCTCGCTTCCAAAGCGTGCGAAAGCTATGGTGCTTGAATGGACGCAAGAACATCAAGCGGAGCTGATGGCAGCATGGGAAGCGGCGAGTGCGGGGATTCCGCCGGCGCCAATTGCGCCGCTGCCGTGATGCCCGCACTGCAAAATGGCGCACCGTGGCGCATCGTCAGCCTAGATTTGCTCGGAGACCGGGCAATGCGGGTTCGCTTTGTCGACGGTGTTGAAGGCGTCGTGCGCTTTGGCCCGCATTTCTATCGCGGCGTATTTGCGCATTTGGTTGACGCTGACCTCTTTGCTGAAGCCCGCCTTGACATGGGCGCAGTGACATGGCCGGGTGAATTAGATTTGGCACCAGACCGGATGCATGATGATATCGTTGCAACTGGTGAATGTGTGCTTGGGGCGGAGGCGCTATAATGGGCGCGTGGGGACATCAGTTCGACGAAAATGATTCAGCACTTGATTGGATTGCTGATTTTGAGGCGGCACCCTCTTGGTCACAGATAAGTGACGTGTTTGAAGCAGTCTTCGCAGCAGACGATGCCGACTATGTGGATCTCGATGATTGTTCTGCGGCACTTGTGGCAGGCGAAATCGTGGCAGCTGGATTAGGTCAACCAAGTGATCGACTTGTTCCGTCGATAGTGGAATGGGCAAAGGCCAATTCTATCGGCGCGATAGCGCTAAAGGCTGATGCAATAAAATCTGCTTCGCTCGTAAAGAGCGAGAGCGAACTTAGCGAATTATGGAAAGAGAGCGACGACGCGGCGGCCTGGACCGCAACCGTTGATGATCTACTTTCGCGACTCATATAACTTTCGACGTAAGGAAAACGAACATGGCAACCGCCCCTAAAAAAACCGCCGCCGAAAAGGCACCCGCTCCCAAGGCCGCCTCGGGCGCATCTGCTGCTAATATGGCTGGCGCAACTGGCAAGATCAGTCAGGTCATCGGCGCGGTCGTCGATGTGAGCTTTGATGGCCCGCTCCCCGCCATTCTGTCCGCACTTGAAACAATGAATGGCGACAATCGCCTCGTTCTTGAAGTTGCGCAGCATCTGGGCGAATCGACCGTGCGCACCATCGCGATGGACGCGACTGAGGGCCTCACCCGTGGTCAGCCCGTGCGTGATACGGGTAGCCAAATTCGCGTGCCCGTTGGCCCGATGACACTCGGTCGCATCCTCAACGTGATTGGTGAGCCGATTGACGAACGCGGGCCAGTCAATGCCGCGACCACCGCGCCGATCCATGCCGAAGCGCCGTTGTTCGTTGACCAGTCGACTGAAACCAGCATCCTCGTCACCGGCATCAAGGTGATCGATTTGCTCGCGCCTTATGCGAAGGGCGGCAAGATCGGCCTGTTCGGCGGCGCTGGCGTTGGCAAGACCGTGCTTATTCAGGAACTCATCAACAATATCGCCAAAGGCCACGGCGGCACATCGGTGTTTGCGGGCGTGGGTGAGCGGACGCGCGAAGGCAACGACCTTTATCACGAATTCCTTGATGCAGGCGTTATCGCCAAGGATGCTGACGGCAATCCAACGCCTGAGGGTTCGAAGGTTGCCCTCGTCTTCGGTCAGATGAACGAGCCTCCGGGCGCGCGTGCCCGTGTGGCGCTGTCGGGCCTCACCATTGCTGAATATTTCCGTGATGTTGAAGGGCAAGACGTTCTGTTCTTCGTCGATAATATCTTCCGCTTCACGCAAGCGGGTTCGGAAGTGTCAGCGCTGCTTGGCCGTATTCCCTCGGCTGTGGGCTATCAGCCAACGCTGTCAACCGACATGGGCCAGTTGCAAGAGCGGATTACCTCAACCAACAAAGGCTCGATCACCTCGGTGCAGGCCATCTATGTGCCTGCCGACGATTTGACCGATCCAGCGCCCGCCACGTCATTTGCCCATTTGGACGCAACAACCGTGCTCAACCGCGCTATTTCGGAACTGGGCATTTATCCTGCGGTCGATCCGCTCGATTCGACCAGCCGCGTGCTGACGCCTTCGGTTGTCGGCCAGGAACATTACGATACCGCGCGCCGCGTTCAGGAAACGCTGCAAAAATATAAGTCGCTGCAAGATATCATTGCGATCCTTGGCATGGATGAACTGAGCGAAGAAGATAAGCTCACCGTCGCCCGCGCGCGCAAAATCCAGCGTTTCTTGAGCCAGCCATTCCACGTCGCCGAAGTCTTCACCGGCATCCCCGGCAAGTTCGTGCAAATCGAAGACACTGTGAAGAGCTTCAAGGCAGTGGTTGAAGGCGAATATGATCATCTGCCCGAAAGCGCCTTCTACATGGTTGGCGGCATCGAAGAAGCCATCGAAAAGGGCAAGAAGCTCGCAGCAGAGGCGGCTTAGGCCATGCCGCTTCCTTTCACGCTCGTCACGCCAGAACGCCTCGTGCGCCGCCAAGACGTCTATATGGTCGTCGTTCCCGGCAGCGAGGGCGATATGGGGATATTGGCGGGCCACGCGCCCGTCATGACCACCATTCGCGACGGCGATGTCAAAATCTACTTAAGCGACAAGGGCGAGCCTGAAACGCTTAGCATCAAGGGCGGCTTTGCCGAAATGAGCGAGACGGGTCTCACCATATTGGCGGAAAGTGTTGCTTAGCCGCGTGTCGGCGCGCCGTTATCAATTTGTAAAAGTTTAACGCTTATTCACCCTGTTTGATTGACGGTTCGCCCTTAGCAGGCAACCGCGGCTAATGGGTGATTGACAATATGAGCGCTTTTGGACGACGTAACCCGCCGACAGGTTCAGGAGGCAACCGATCTTCGTTCGGCGTTGCCCGTCCGATGCACGGCCCCGGTGGTGCAACGTCCGACGCCGCAGCCGAAGGCGGTGCCCAATTCCCGCCCATTAACTCGGTTCCGTTGCCCGGTGCGGCTGATCTCGCCGCCAACGCGCCACCCGAACAAATGGACGCGATGGCGCGGCTGACCGAGCGTGAAAATGCGCTTGATAAACCGCAACAGCAAGCCGAGGGCTTCGAAGCCTCGGTGCACAAGATCAAGGAGCAAGTCCTGCCACGCTTGCTCGAACGCGTTGACCCTGAAGCTGCGGCGACCCTGTCCAAAGACGAACTTGCCGAAGAATTTCGCCCGATCATCGGGGAAGTGCTCGCCGAGCTGAAATTCACGCTCAACCGCCGCGAACAATTTGCGCTTGAAAAGGTGCTGGTTGATGAATTGCTTGGCCTTGGCCCCCTCGAAGAATTGCTCAGCGATCCAACGATCAGCGATATCATGGTCAACGGCCCGACGCAGACCTATATCGAACAAAAGGGAAAGCTGATCATCGCGCCGATTCAGTTTCGCGATGAAGCCCATCTGTTCCAAATTGCGCAGCGTATTTGCAACTCGGTTGGCCGCCGTGTTGATCAGACGACGCCGCTTGCCGATGCGCGTCTCGCCGATGGGTCGCGTGTTAACGTCATCGTGCCACCGCTGAGCTTGCGTGGCACGGCAATCTCGATTCGTAAATTCTCCGCCAAGCCAATCACGCTCGATATGATGGCGAAAGGCGGATCGATGAGTGAAAAGATGTCGACCGCGCTGAAAATTGCGGGCGCTTGCCGATTCAACATCGTGATTTCCGGCGGTACGGGTTCGGGTAAAACGACGATGCTCAACGCTTTGTCAAAGATGATCGATCCGGGCGAACGCGTGCTGACGATTGAAGACGCCGCCGAACTCCGCTTGCAACAGCCGCACTGGCTCCCACTTGAAACGCGCCCGGCGAACCTTGAAGGTCAGGGCGAAATCAGCATTCGTGATCTTGTTAAGAACGCGCTGCGTATGCGGCCAGACCGGATCATCTTGGGCGAAATTCGCGGGAGCGAATGCTTCGATTTGCTCGCCGCGATGAATACGGGTCACGATGGTTCAATGTGTACGCTCCACGCCAACAGCCCGCGTGAAGCCTTGGGTCGTATGGAAAATATGATCATGATGTCTGACATCAAGGTGCCCAAGGAAGCGATTTCGCGTCAGATTGCCGATTCGGTTGATCTCATCATCCAGGTAAAGCGTCTGCGCGATGGTTCGCGGCGCATCACCAACATCACCGAAGTGATCGGGATGGAAGGCCCGGTGATCGTGACGCAGGAATTGTTCAAATTCGAATATCTATCCGAAGGCGCTGACGGCAAGATTATTGGCGAATATCGCGCCATGGGCCTGCGCCCCTATACGCTCGATAAAGCGCGCCAATACGGCTTTGATCAGCCTTTCCTTGAGTGTTGCCTGTAATCGACTAAGTTCGGCTCATTATGATTGATGAGTTTGCAGACGATAAGGTCGAGGCCGCCAGCGCGCTTGCCGATGTCCCGCGTATCGAAGCCTTGTTGCAGGAGGCGGCGCGCGCGGGTCATGCGCTCAGCTATTCTGAACTGCTCTTGATGCTGGGCCTGCGCTTCTCGCGCCCCAAAATGCGCGCGCTCTGCAAAACGCTCGACAAGATTGACGAACGCGGCGCCGTGCGCGGCGAGCCTGCGCTGGCAGTACTCGTCGTGCGAGAAAGCGATCGCTTGCCCGGCCAAGGCTGGTGGACAGGGCGGAGCGATTATGACGGCCCGTGGACAGGCCCAGCCGCGGCGGCGCATGTCGCGGCCCTGCAAGCCGCGCTGTTCGCATTTTGGCGGTGATGCCGCCCTCTCAAATCGCTGAGGTCGATCCGCGCACGATCAGACGGTGCTCAATCAGGCGCGCCTCCCCCCGCGCGGCGGTATCAAATAGCAGATCGGCGGCAGCGTAGGCCATGTCACGCGTGGGTTGGCGGATGGTGGTCAGCGGCGGCCATACCACTTCGGCGAGCGCGCTATCATCGAAACCTGCGATTGACACTTGCCCCGGTACGCTGACGCCCAAGCGGTGCGCGGCGGCGAGCGCGCCTGCCGCCATATCATCGCTGCTCGCAAAAATGGCGGTGGGCCGGGGGGAGAGCATCAGGAGCGCGGTTGCGGCGGCGTCCCCCGACCCGAAACTATATTCGCCGCGCCGGATGAGCGCAGGATCAGGCACGATGCCCGCCTCCCTAAGCGCCCGATCATAGCCCGCCCGACGCTGTGCGCTGGTGGCAAAGGCCGGGTCACCCGCAATAAAACCAATCAGCCGGTGGCCGAGCGTGCACAGATATTGCGTCATTTGATAGGCGGCGCCTTCATTATCAATAGCCACCGAAGGGGCCGTGTCAGACGCCGCCGCAGGTGACACGCGCACGTAGCGCAGCCCGCGTGCCTCAAGATCGGAAAGCAGCTGCGCATCATCGCAGACGGGCGGCGTCAGGATCAGCCCGTCAAGCTTAAGCTCGTCAACCAGCGCGCCAATCTCTTCTGCGATCCCCGCCGCTGACCGGTCATAGGGCTGCGCAAACATGCGCACATGTTCGGCCGCGCAGCGCGCGCGCACCCCGGCTTGCATTTCATAGACATAATAGGGGCTGGGATTGTCATAAACGAGCGCGACTTGAAACGAGCGCTTTCCAGCAAGTGACCGAGCCGCCTGGCTCGGGCTGAAATGAAGCTCTCCAATCGCGGCCTGCACCTTCGCGCGGGTTTCCTTGCCCACATATTTTTCATTGTTGATGACGCGCGACACCGTCTTGATCGACACGCCCGCCAGCGCCGACACATCATTGATCGTCGCCCTGCTCAAGGGAGCATCGGCCCGGCGAGTGGTTGCGGATCAATCTTTTCGCTATGCCAGCGCAAGCCCCAGTGCAAATGCGGCCCTGTCGCACGCCCGGTCTGGCCAATCGCGCCAATCGGTTGACCCTGGCTCACCCGGTCACCCACGCGCACATCAATCCGCGAGAGGTGGAGGAACGCGCTGTTGAGCCCCATGCCGTGATCGATCATCAGCAAATTGCCCTCAAGCGTAAAGGGGCTTGGTGCCGCGAGGATGACAACGCCGTTTGCCGGGGCCACAACGCGCGCGCCAACGCCGCCCGCGACATCCACGCCGCCATGGGGCGAACCCGGTTCTCCCGCATAGATGCGCTGCGATCCGAAGAATCCGCTGATCCGCCCTTTGGCCGGCCAGATGAACGGCTGTTGCCAGCCGTCGGATTGATTGTCCTTGCGCCGCGCGGCATTGATCTGAGCCAGCTCGCCGGGGCGGCGGCGCGCAAATTCGGCGTCGGGCTGGCTGTGATGCGGCAGCGTGGCAAGGCTCTCAATCTTCCACGCGCGTTTGGCAACGGGGAGTTTTTCAGAGATCGCATCACCGCCGGGCTGGAATGCAGTGATCAACGTGGTCGCCGCATAATCGCGGTCAAAGCCGATCAGGAAGCGACCATCGGCGGCAAGCGGCACGGTCTGCCCGTCCACCACAAGACGTTCGGTGCCGGCCGGCGCTTGGCCAATTGTAATACTCCCCTGCTGCGGCGCGCGGCTCAGCAGGAATTTGCCAATAGGGGCGGGCTTTGGCGGGATGGGCGTTGTAGGTGCGGCGAATTGTGCGGGTTTGGGCTTAGGCTTGGGTGGTGGTGCGGGGGCGGCGATGCAACTGCCCGGTAACATCAGCAGCAGCAACGAGGCAACCCCAATGCCCGCCTTGTTCATTGGCCTAACGCCGCCTTGGTCGCGATTTCGGGGCTGGCATAGGCTTCTTGTTTGGCGACGCTCCAATAGCGCAAATGATCAAGCGGGATTGGCACGCCTGACACTGCACAGAGCACGAAATCGCCCGGCGTCAACACGCGCACTTGATTGGCCATATAGTGGAGCCTCGCGGGGTGATTATTGGTCGACATCAGCATCGGCAGGATTCTCTCTTTAGAATAACTCAGGTTGTGTCGGGGTATATGCCGCTGTGCTACTCCGCTCAAGCCGCGCGTCAACCTCCCCGTCACCAAAGCGCAACCGCAAGCTCGCAGCCGATTTGGCTTTGGTGGCCGACGTGATCACTTTGCCATTACGATCAGTGACCAGCGCATAGCCGCGTTCAAGCACGTTGCTTGGGTTAAGCGACTGAGCGACGCGCCAAAGCTGATCAAGCTGACCCTGCGCCCGGGCCACCCGCTGGCTGAGGAGTGCTGGCCGCAAACCGCCCGCCGTTTTCGCCAGATCGCCGCGCGCATCGGCAAGCCTGCGTCCCAACCCGCGCTTCAATCGCTCACCCAGATCATCAACGCGCTGGCGTTGGGGGCCGAGCAAACTATCGGCGACGGGCAATCGCCGTGCCGTCGCGCGCAACCGTTCATCAGCGCGCTGGGCGTAACGCTGCGTCGCGCGCAGGCCCCGACTGCCCAGTGACTGTAACGCTGTCATCAAATCAGTGCGCACGGGCACCGCCAGTTCAGCCGCAGCCGTTGGCGTGGGCGCGCGCACGTCAGCGGCAAAATCGCACAGCGTTGTATCGGTCTCATGCCCGACCGCTGAGATGATCGGGATCGAACAAGCCGCCACCGCGCGCACGACGGGTTCTTCGTTAAACGCCCACAGATCCTCAATCGACCCGCCCCCGCGCGCGACGATCACGAGATCGGGGCGATCAGCGCCGACCATCGCCGAAAACCCAGTCACAGCGGCGGCGATTTGCGCCGCAGCACCACTCCCTTGCACTAGCACGGGCCAGACGATCACGCGCGTCGGGCAACGGTCGGCGAGGCGGTGGAGAATATCGCGGATCACGGCACCCGTTGGCGATGTCACCACGCCAATAATGCGGGGCAAGAACGGCAGCGGAACCTTACGCGCCGGATCAAACAATCCTTCGGCCGCGAGCCGCGCTTTCAATTTTTCAAGCATGGCGAGCAAGGCCCCTTCGCCCGCAATCTCCATGCTGTCGATAACGATCTGATAATTTGAGCGCCCCGGATATGTCGTGAGCTTGCCGCTCGCAATCACTTCAATCCCGTCGGCAGGCACGAAAGCGAGGCGGCCCGCCCCGCCTTTCCACATCACCCCGTCAATCCGCGCGCCTTCATCCTTGAGGCTCAGATAAAGATGCCCCGACGCCGCGCGCTTGAAGCCTGAAATCTCGCCCCTGATCCGCACATGGCTGAACCCCTGTTCAACATGGCGTTTGAGCAGGCCCGATATTTCAGAGACTGATAAGGCCCCCGCATTGTCGCCTTGGCGCGGCTGCGCTACCAGCCGGGGCTCATCATCTGCAAAGGGCATATCTTCGGCCATGAATATCCTGTTGATCGGCGGCGGCGGACGCGAACATGCACTCGCCTGGAAGCTCGCACAGTCGCCACTTTGTGATAGCCTTTATGCCGCCCCGGGCAACCCCGGCATTGCTGAAGAGGCCGAATGTGTTGACGTGAACCCCGATGATCATAGCGCGGTGATCAATTTCTGCGCCGCCTTTGGAATCGGCTTGGTTGTGATTGGTCCCGAAGCGCCGCTGGTCGGCGGGCTGGCCGATAGTCTTCGCGAGGCTGGGATTACTGTGTTTGGGCCAAGCGCGAAAGCTGCGCAGCTCGAAGGGTCGAAGTCCTTCACCAAGGAGATTTGTGCATATGCGCCGGTGCCTTCGGCTATGTATGAGCACTATTTGACGAAGGCTGAGGCGCTGGAAGGCCTGAGCGATTTCACCGCACCCTATGTGATCAAGGCGGATGGCCTCGCCTCGGGTAAGGGCGTGATCATTGCCGAGACGCTGGCTCAGGCAGAAGCCGCGATTGAGGATATGTTAAGCGGCAACTTTGGTGCGGCAGGCGCGTCGCTCATTATTGAAGATTTTATGGAGGGCGAGGAAGTCAGCTTTTTCGCACTGACTGATGGCAAAGATATCGTCGCCTTTGGATCAGCGCAGGATCATAAGCGCGTTGGCGAAGGTGACACCGGGCCGAACACCGGCGGCATGGGCGCTTATTCGCCCGCGCGCGTGTTGACCCCAGCGCTCGAAGCGCGGGTGATGGCCGAGATCATTGAGCCGACCGTGGCGTTTATGGCGATGAAGGGCCTACCCTATTCAGGTGTGCTTTTTGCCGGGGTGATGCTGACCGCCGATGGCCCCAAGCTGATTGAATATAATTGCCGCTTTGGCGATCCTGAATGCCAAGTGCTGATGATGCGGTATGAAGGCGATCTTGTCGTGCTCATGCTCGCGGTAGCGCGCGGGCGGCTCGCCGAGGCTGAACGCCCGCGCTTCTCGGACGCAGCGGCACTGACCGTGGTGATAGCGGCGAATGGCTATCCCGGCAGCGTGCAGAAGGGCGGCCTCATTCGCGGCGTCCCACCTGAAACGCGCAGCACCAAGACGTTCCACGCGGGCACTGCTGAGGTGGGCGGTGATCTAGTGGCCAATGGCGGACGCGTGCTCGCCGTGACCGCGTCAGGCACAACCGTTTCAAAAGCCCGCGACCATGCCTATGCGCTGGTTGATCAGATCGACTTTGCCGGCGGCTTTGCGCGGCGCGACATTGGCTGGCGCGAAATCGAGCGGGAGCGGGATGCCCTTCCTTAAGGACATCCCTACTCCGTTATCGTGAAGCCACCTTCTGG
This sequence comes from Sphingomonadaceae bacterium, assembly GCA_046153565.1. Classification (GTDB taxonomy): domain Bacteria; phylum Pseudomonadota; class Alphaproteobacteria; order Sphingomonadales; family Sphingomonadaceae; genus Aquisediminimonas. The sequence continues at coordinate 23,961 of JBJXDU010000050.1, read as the reverse complement.
GGTGCCGCCGCCTCCAAGGCCTTATCTTCATTGGCGCGTTTGATCACATAGTGGCGGATATTTTCGATCTGCTCGGGGCTGAAGTTGGGGCTCCATGCCACCATGCCATTTTCCTTCAAAATGCCGTCATGGACAATCTGTTGCCAGAGCACCGGCTTACCAAGCGAAGCGGCGTGACGGAGGTCAGGATTGAGTCCCCCAGAAATCGCGGCATCACCGTGGCAGACGCTACAGCTGTTCTGATAATGGCTTGCCCCATCGGCGACTTGTTCGGGCTTGCCGGTGAAAAGTGGCGGATCAAGCGGCAGTTTCGCGTCGGCAGGTGCGGCGGGCAGCGTTGCTTTGCCACCAATCTTGAACACCAATAAGCGGCTGATATTGCGGGTCGTGCCTGATTTGCTTGAGAGGATACCCGGTGCCACGTCCCACACGCCGCCCCAGCCGACGAGGATGGCAACATATTGAACACCCTTGACCGAATAGGTCATTGGTGCCGCGATCACGCCGGTCTGGGTCGGGAATTCCCACAGTTTTTTGCCGCTGTCGGCGGTATAGGCCATGAACTTGCCGCCTGCTGTCCCTTGGAACACCAGATTGCCAGCGGTAGCGAGCGTGCCGCCATTGCTTGGGCCGAGATAGGGCACCGTCCACCGTGCCTTTTGCGCGACGGGATCCCAAGCGATCAGCGATCCACTCGTCCCGGCAGCAGCCGCAGCGCGCGCTTTGAGGTCGGCAGGCATGCCAAGTTGTGCGGAATCGAGACCTAGCTGGAAGCCAACCTTGCTTGGTTTCCAGTCTTTGGCGGCCGCATTATAGGGCTGAGCGGTTTGGTTGGCCGGAATATAAACAAGGCCGGTCTTGGGGCTATAGGCCATGGGCGTCCAGCTGTGCGCACCAACAGCGCCCGGCAGGCCGATGAAGGGCTTACCGGTTTGTTCGTAGCGCGCCTCGGGATTGACATCGGGACGGCCAGTTACGGGATCGAGGCCTTTGGCCCATGTAACGGCGGCAAAAGGCTTGCCCGAAATGAACTTGCCGCTTTTGGCGTCAAGCACGTAAAAGAAGCCGTTTTTGGGTGCATGGAGCAGAACGCGAGTGTCTGCGCCACCAATCTTCATATTCGCGGCAATGATTTGCTGGTTCGAATCGAAATCCCACCGATCCTCGGGCGTTTCCTGATAATGCCACACATATTCGCCGGTATCGGGCTTCACCGCGACGATTGAGGCGGTGTAAAGGCTGTCACCCAAAGTCGATCCACGCGCATTGGGGTTCCAAGGTTCGGCGTTGGCGGTGCCAAAATAGACGAGATCGGTCACGGGATCATAAGTGATCGAATCCCACACAGTGCCACCGCCGCCACGCTTCCATGCTTCGGCTGGCCATGTTTTCGCCGCCGTATCGAGATGCTTGCCCTCTTGTGGTTTCGATGGGTCACCCGGCACGGTATAGAATTTCCACACCTGATTGCCGGTTTCGGCATCATAAGCCCCCAGATAACCGCGGACGATATATTCCGAACCAGCATTGCCGATCAGCACCTTGCCCTTCACGATGCGCGGCGCGCCGGTGATGGTCATATGTTCGCCTTCGGTCACATCCTTTTTCCAGATGACCGCGCCCGTATCAGCGTTTAGCGCGATCAGATCGCCAGCAATCGTTGCGACATAGACTTTGCCCTTATAGACCGCGACCCCGCGATTGACCGCATCGCAGCAGACATCAACCAGTTTTTCACGCGGCACTTTGGGATCAAATTCCCACAATTTCTTGCCAGTCGCTGCGTCAAACGCCTTCACCATGCTCCACGCAGTCGTGATATACATTATGCCATCGACGACAATCGGCGTTGCCTCTTGTCCGCGCGCGGTATCCATATCGGATGACCATTCAAGGCCAAGCTCGCCGACATTGCTATCGCTGACTTGCGTCAGCGGCGAAAAGCGCTGCTCATCCATCGTGCGGCCATAGGACAGCCAGTTTGCGCCATCGGGTTCACCCGCGACCAGCCGCGCATCGTCGACAGCAGCATTCTTGCCACCCCCGCCCGCCACGCTGCACCCGCTAAGCAAGCTGACACCGGCAAGCGCGGCAATAATATAGCTATGCGATCTGATCATATCTGCATCCTCTCGATCCCCCCATGGCCGCATTGACCTGGTTCGATTTGCGGCTCGCTTGTTGAGAGTCCGCATTAGCTGTCATGTTGACAATGATTTGACCTTTACGTCAACCAAAACACGCACGACACCTGCCAAAATGGCTATGTCAGGCAAATTCCTCGGTATCAATCGTCGCTTGCATCGCGGCGGGATAGCGGGGGCCAGCGACGCTATGCTGGTTGATCAGCGCGTCAACCGCCGCCATCACATCACCGGGCGGCAGCCAATCCCAGCGCGCAATATTCTCTTCCAAATGCGCGAGCGAAGCGGTGCCCGGAATGGTGACAATATGATCGCCCTGCGCATGGCACCAACCAAGCGCAAGCTGCGCCGCCGTCACCCCAGCAGCCTTTGCAATATCACCAAAGGCGTCAATCTGCGCGAGGTTGCGCGTCCAATTCTCGCCCACAAAACGCGGCCAGCTTTTGCGCAAATCGCCGTCAGGCAGCGACTGCGGATCGCGGAGTGTACCGCACAGTGAACCACGTCCGACAGGGGAGAAAGCGACGAACGTCGTGCCAACCGCCTTGCAGGTGGCAAGAATGCCCAGCTCGGGATTGCGCGTCTGCGGCGAATATTCGGATTGCATCGCCGCAATCGGGTGAACCGCCGCTGCCTTGCGCAATGTATCCGATGACATTTCAGACAGGCCGATGCTGCCAATCTTGCCCGCTTGGATCAGATTAGCCAGCGCCCCGATTGACTCTTCAATTGGCACCGTGAAATCGCGGCGGTGGAGATAGTAAAGGTCGATATGATCGGTTTTGAGCAAGCTGAGCGATACATCGCATGCGGCCTTGATCGTTTCGGGGCGACAATCGATCCCGCGCTTTTCCCCGTCAACAAAGATGCCCGTTTTCGATGCGAGGAAAAATTCCTTGCGCCGCCCCGCCAGCGTATCGCCAATCAGCGCTTCATTCTTGCCCAGCCCATATATCCGCGCGGTATCAAGGTGATTATAACCAAGGTCGAGCGCGCGGTGGAGCAGTCTGGCTCCGTCTTCGGGCGATGGCGGAATGCCGTAAGCCCAGCTGAGCGACATGCAGCCAAGGCCGACAGGGTTCACGGCGTGGCCGTTGATCGTGCGGTTCATTATGCGGGCTCCTTAGATTTCGGGTTTTGGGTCACGCTAATCGCCAGCCAAGCGTCTCGCCCGCGTGAAATGGGACGATATCGTTCACGCGCTCAGGCACGCTCTGGCTATCGCGGACTAGCGTAACACTGCTTTCATTAAGCGGCAGGCCGTAAAAAAGCGGGCCATGTTCGGACGCAAACCCCTCAAGCCGGTTAAGCGCGCCTTCCTCGTCAAACACGGCTGCATAGCTTTCAAGCGCAAAGGGTGCGTTGAAAATACCCGCACATCCGCATGCTGATTCCTTGGCATTCACGGCGTGCGGCGCGCTATCGGTGCCAAGGAAATATTTGGGCGATCCTGATGTCGCGGCGCGGCGTAGCGCCAGCCGGTGCCCCTCTCGCTTGGCGACAGGCAAGCAATAAGCATGGGGACGGATGCCACCCGCAAACATGGCATTGCGATTGATATGCAGATGCTGCGGCGTGATCGTCGCGGCCATAGTCGCAGGGCTTGCGTCAACGAAGGCGACGGCATCGGCGGTCGTAATATGTTCAAACACAATTTTGAGTGCGGGAAAATCGCGCACCAGCCCGGTCAGCGTGCGTTCGATAAACACCGCCTCCCGATCAAAAATATCGACATCGTGATCGGTTACTTCGCCGTGGATCAGCAGCGACATACCAATCTTTTGCATTCGCTCAAGCACGGGCGTGAGGAGCGCCACATTAGTCACGCCGTGCGCAGCGCCCGTTGTTGCATGCGCCGGATAAAGCTTGGCCGCAGTAAAAATCCCGTGTGCAAAGCCATCTGCCAGATCGTCAGCATCGCTATCGTCAGTCAGATAGGCCGTCATCAGCGGCGTGAAAGCGCTGCCTTCGGGCGTCGCCGCGATGATCCGATCGCGGTAGGCCGCTGCGGCTGCCGCGCTTGTCACGGGGGGTGACAGATTGGGCATCACAATCGCACGCGCAAATTGTGCCGCCGTATAGCCCACCACCGCGCGCAGCATATCACCGTCGCGCAAATGGACGTGCCAATCATCGGGGCGGCGGATCGTGAGCGTAGGGGGCATGCGAACTCCAGCTTGGGTTTATCGATCAATCGCTTTAGAAGTGCTCCATGGTCAACACTATTCTTATCGACCGCGCGCTGATCCGGTTTTCTGGCGAAGGCGTGCGTGATTTCCTTCAGGGGCTTGTTACCAACGACGTTGCGGGCGCGCTCCCCGTTTGGGCGGGGCTACTGACCCCGCAGGGTAAGGCGCTGTTTGACTTCATCATCTGGGCCGACGGCGATGATCTGCTGATCGATTGTGAGCGCGACGCGGCGGGTGATCTTGCCAAGCGGTTGACGCTTTACCGGTTGCGGCGTGCCATCACGATTTCGCGAGAGGAGACTTTGTGTGTGCACTGGTCTGCTAGCGGTGAAGCGGGCGTTGCCGACCCCCGTAATCCAGCGCTTGGCCGGCGCTGGCTTGCGCCGCAAAGCGGCGACGTGGGCGCGTGCGAAAACTACCGCGCCCACCGCCTGAGCCTTGGCATCGTCGAAGGCCGTGCTGAGCTTGGCAGTGACAAGATTCTGTGGCTCGAATGTAATGCGCGCGAACAAAATGGCGTCAGCTTCACCAAGGGCTGCTATGTCGGCCAGGAAAATACCGCACGAATGCATCACCGCAGCAAGGTAAACCGGCGGCTGGCGGTGATTGCAGCGCCAAGCGATCCCGGCGATTCGGCGCGTATCTGGTATCCCGCGCTTGAATTGGCCGTGGTGCATCAGCGGATTGGCACCGATAAATAGTGCTGCTTATTTACCGCGCTTCTTGCGGTGCGTTTCCAAGTCAAGCACGGCGCTATCAGCGCCGTCGGGAAGCAAGCCCAGCCGCCGCGCAACTTCTTGATAGGCTTCGACTTCGCCGCCCAAATCCTGACGGAAGCGATCCTTATCAAGCTTCTCGCTCGTCACCATATCCCACAGCCGACAGCCATCGGGGCTGATTTCATCGGCCAAGATCACACGCGCAAAATCGCCGTCAAATAGCCGCCCGAACTCAAGCTTGAAGTCCACAAGGCGAATGCCAATCCCGGCGAACAATCCGCTCATGAAATCATTAATGCGGATCGCCATGTCGGCAATGTCGTGCATCTCTTCCTGGCTCGCCCAGCCAAAGCAGGCAATATGTTCGTCCGTGATCAATGGATCACCCAGCGCATCATCCTTATAATAATATTCGATGATCGTGCGCGATAGCGGTGTGCCCTCTTCGATCCCGAGTCGCTTGGAAAGCGATCCCGCCGCCACGTTGCGGATAACGACTTCAATCGGGATGATTTCAACTTGGCGAACCAATTGCTCGCGCATATTGAGTCGCTTCATGAAGTGGTGCGGAATGCCAATATTGCTGAGCAAGGTGAAAACATGTTCCGAAATCCGGTTGTTGATCACGCCCTTACCGTTGATCGTGCCCTTTTTCTGCGCGTTGAACGCGGTCGCATCATCCTTGAAATATTGGATGAGCGTGCCGGGTTCGGGGCCTTCATAAAGGATTTTGGCCTTACCTTCGTAAATCTGGCGGCGGCGGGTCATGGGCAATTCCAGTCAAACCAAAAATAAGACAAGCCCCGGGAGCGACATCTGTGGCGACGCGCAGCCGGGGCGATGCTATGCTCATAAACAAAGATGCGCGGAGGAACAATGCCCGATATTGCCACAATCATCACCACCATTGCTCATGAAATGGCCATGGCCCCCGAACGCGGCGCAGTCGCCGATTATATTCCCGCGCTAGCGCGCGTCGATCCGGCGCATTTCGGGATTGCAGTCGTAATGGCCGATGGCAGCCGCCACAGCGCGGGCGACGCCGCGCATCCATTTTCAATCCAGAGCGTATCAAAGGTTTTCACGCTCACCATGGCGCTGCAAAAGCACGGTGACGAACTATGGAAACGCGTTGGGAAAGAGCCATCGGGGTCAGCGTTCAATTCGATCATTCAGCTTGAAAGCGAAGGCGGCATTCCGCGCAATCCCTTTATCAATGCAGGTGCGATCGTAGTGAGCGACATCGTCCTCGACAAAGCAGAGCCGCGCGCCGCGATTGGCGACGTGTTGCGCTTCGTACGGATGCTAAGCGGTGATGAAAGCATTACCATCGACAACGAGGTCGCCAATTCGGAGGCCGCTACTGGCTTTCGCAACGTTGCGCTGGCCAATTATATGAAGAGCTTTGGCAATATGGATCCCTTTGTAGAAGGCGCGCTCAAACTCTATTTCCATCAATGTGCACTGGCGCTCTCATGCGAGCAGCTGGCGATGGCGGGGCGCTATCTGATGCTTGATGGGCGGCACCCGGGCAGCGGTGACACGATTCTAAGCCCGCTGCTGACCCGGCGCGTCAACGCGCTGATGCTGATGTGTGGTCATTATGACGGATCGGGCGAATTTGCATTCCGTGTCGGCATCCCCGGCAAATCGGGCGTCGGCGGCGGCATCCTCGCCATCGTGCCGGGAAAGGCGAGCATCGCCGTCTGGTCACCCGGCCTCAACGCACGCGGCAATTCAAAGCTGGGCACATGGGCGCTCGAACGATTGGCGGACGCAACGGGCTGGTCGGTCTTTATGCCAACGGTCGCCTGATCGATAGCCCTGCTGCCAAAGCCATTTTAAGCCCCGTACAGCGTTTCTAATATGTTCTGGCTACCTACCTAGCTGCTCGTCCAAAATGTGCGCTAGCAGTGCCTTAAATCGCCTCAAAATGCCATATGGGTTCGTTTGAGGGCGAAACATTTCAGGCAAAGTCGCACCGACGCTATGGTAGCGGCAACAGCGTCAGCAATTTGGTGTCGATCCCGCAGCCTTCGGCGCGCTTTGCCGCGATAAACGCCGCGACGTGGGTGAGTGCCACACGGTGGACGATGATATTTTCGCCCTCTACCCCGCCGCCATCGCTGACTTTCGTGAGGCCGTGCGCACGTACGAAGGTGAAGCTTTCGCTGACCATGCCCGGCGAAGAGTAAAATTCGCCGACCACTTCGATTGACGCCGCGCTATAGCCGGTTTCCTCTTCAAGCTCGCGCGCGGCGGCCAGCTCGACCGCTTCGCCCGCTGTTTCGTCACCGACAAGGCCTGCAGGCAGTTCAAGGCACATCCGCCCCAGTGGCACGCGAAATTGCTCGACAAGGATCACATGGCCATCGTCGACGGCAAGGATCACCGCCGCTTTGATACCGCGCGCCCGCGACACATATTCCCATTTGCCCTTCGTCTTGGTGGTGATGAAGCGCCCCTGCCAGACGATGGTTTCAGGCGTGTCGTCGGCGTCGCTCATAACTCAATCAACCTATCGGGTAGTTCGTTGATATCATCGTCAGCACGCGGCAGATGATCGGCCAAAATCAGGCCGACATCGCCAATTGCGGCGACCATGCCATCGGCAATGCGACCGTGGCGGACATCGGCAATGAGCTTGGCCATCGCCTCGCCCCACATTTCGGGGGCGACCTTGCTGTGGATTGCTCCATCGGCGACGATTTCGGCGCGGTGTTCGGCAAGCGAGAGGAAAATCAGGATCCCCGTGCGCCCCGACGTCCGCCCCGCAGCGCCAATCTTGAAATAGCTGAGCGCGCGCGCGCGGACGCGGTGCGACTTGACGATCCCAGGCGTCAGCACCAGTCGCAGTGGCCAATATTCAAAGATCAGCCGCGTCAGCCCGAATATGACGGCAACGACCGCAAGCGCCAGTTCAAACGCACTGCCAACGCTCCACTCGTTCGTCCACCCGCCGCTGAGTTCAGTGATGAGCGTCAGCCAAAAGCGAGGAAATGCAGCCAGTGCTGCCAGCGCAAGGATCGCCATAAGAACCGACCACCACAAAGCGACATCGCTATAGCGGTCTGACCGGTCGGCGAGGATCGTCACAATCTCACCCGCTGTGCCCAGCTCGGCGGCGTGCACCGCATCGCTGATCCGCGTGTGATCGGTTTGCGTCATGGTTGCTTTCATCACCATCCCCCCGATGCGCCGCCGCCGCCAAACGAGCCGCCGCCGCCCGAAAAGCCACCGCCCCCACCGCCAAAGCCACCCGATCCGCCGCCCCAGCTACTCCCGCCGCTGCTGCCGCCCCAGATGATGATCGGCGCGCCCAATCGTCGCCCGCGCTTGCCCGGAAAGATTAGTGGCCAGATGATCGGAAGGATGAAGAAGACGAAGATGAACAGCCAGAAAATCACCGCACTGCCATCGCCGCTGCCCTGATCTTGCGTCGCCGCACGCGCACGTTTCGCGGCCTCTTCGGGGGGAAGAACGAGCTGTGCGGCAATCGCATTGACGCCGGCATCAATCCCGCCGGGATAATCGCCCGCCTTGAAACGCGGCGCAATCTGCGTTGTGATGATCACGCTTGATAGTGCGTCGGTCAGAATCGCTTCAAGCCCGTAGCCCACCTCGATCCGCATCTTGCGGTCATTTGGCACGATCAGCAGGATCACGCCATTATTCGCCCCCTTTTCACCAACCCCCCAGGCGCGGCCCAGTTGATAGCCATAATCGGCGATATCATAAACACGCCCTTTGCCATCATCGAGTGTCGGGATTGTCGCCACCACCACTTGCCGTCCGCTTTGGCTTTCAAGCGCGGCCAGTTTGGCAGTCAGCGCCGCTTCATCGCCATCGGGGATGATATTGGCACTATCGACGACACGGCCGGTGAGCGACGGAAATTGCTGCGCCGAGACGGGCAGGGCATATAGCCCCACCAGCATCGCGCAGATCAAAAGCCAGAGTCGCTCTACCGCGCGGCGCTTCATGTGCCTACTCTCTCCGGGACACAGCCCAGCGTCAGAATTTCACTGCAGGCGCAATGTCTGCATTGGGCGCAGTCGCCGTATAAGGCGTCATTGGCTTCGACCCGTAGAAAATCTTGGCACCAATCGCATCGGGGAAGGTGCGGATGGTTGTGTTATACGATTGCACGGCATCGTTATAATCTTTGACGGATACGTTGATCCGGTTCTCAGTCCCTTCAAGCTGCGATTGGAGTGCCAGGAAGTTCGCGTTTGACGTCAGCTGTGGATAGGCTTCGACGCTTGCCAGCAGGCGCCCGATTGATCCCGAAAGCTGCCCCTGCGCTTGCTGGAATGCCGCGACCTTGGCAGGGTCTGACAGGTCAGCCGCGCTCACCTGAACCGAGGTTGCTTTGGCGCGCGCTTCGGTGACTTGCACCAGCACATCCTTTTCTTGTTTGGCAAAGCCTTTGACCGTTTCGACCAGATTGGGGATGAGATTGGCACGGCGCTGATAGTCAGCCTGAACGTTGGCCCACTTCGCCTTTGCATTTTCCTCAGCTGTCGGAATGCTGTTCACCCCGCAGCCAGCAAGCGTCAGAGCGAGAGAGGTGACCGTCAAGCTCTTGAGGACAAAAGATTTATAAGTCATTTTTAAGACACTCCCGCTGAGTCAACCATAATTGCCATGCTTAGCTGCGCAACCGCATCGACGCAACGGCCTTGCAAATGCGCCTAAATCTGTCACTTGTCGCCTTCCTCATGTTTAGAAGGATGAATGTTATGGGTATGATGACTGAATTCAAGGGATTCTTGAATCAAGGCAATGTTATGGGATTGGCAGTTGGTGTGATCATCGGCGGCGCGTTTGGGAAAATTGTATCGTCACTGACTGATGATATCATCATGCCGGTAATCGGCCTCCTCATGGGCGGCGTAGATTTTGCGAACCAATTCCTGGTGCTGGGCGATGCGGCGGGCAAAGATGTCTCGACGCTTGCTGCCGCCAAGGCTGCGGGCGTTGCGGTAATGACGTGGGGCAATTTCATTAACGCAATCTTCAATTTCATCGTCATCGCGTTTGTGATCTTCATGCTTGTGCGTCAAGCCGCCAAGATGATGCCACCGCCAGCCGAAGCCCCTGCTGGCCCGAGCGAAGTCGATCTGCTCACTGAAATTCGCGATAGTCTAAAAAAGTAGGCTAACGCTCGATCAGGCCGCTGCCAGCTCCTCGGATACGGCGGCGGCCAAACTCGTTCCATCAAGGATCCGCGCCGTATCATCGCGCACGATCAACATTGCCCGGCGAATCTCGCACGCATTTTCATCGCGGCAATCCTTACATTTCTTGTAAGCCGTCCGGCTGACACAGGGTACCAGCGCGAGCGGCCCTTCGATCACGCGGATGATGTCACCAAGCGAAATCAGATGTGCGGGCCGCGCCAGTTCAAACCCGCCTTGCTTACCGCGCGTGCTCGCCACCAGATTGGCGGCCTTTAGCTCGGTCAAAATGATCTCAAGAAATTTGCGCGGCACATTGGCTTCAAGCGCAATCCGGCTCATCGGCACCGGCGCATGTCCGCTGGGTTCTTTTGACAGGAGGATCATGGCGCGCAGGCCATAGCGGGATCGCTGCGTAAGCATGGGCATACCCCCTAAGCGAGAGGGGTATTTAGGGCAACCCCTCTAAGCCCCAAAAAGCCGCACACTTTTCATTCAGGAAAAAGCGCTTATATCTGTCGTGTCAGATTCGTCTGACTATGGTGATAAATGATGTTGTGTAATAGATGCAGCGGACCCGGGGGCGGTACCCGGCAGCTCCACCACAAGCCTTTGATCTCGGGGGTTTTTGATGGGGCTGAACTAGGATCGACGTGTGTTGAAAAGCGATATTTTTGCCCGGCATGATTAAGCCGTTAAATGTATCAAACTCATAAGTGCAAACGATAACGAAGCACTTGCTCTCGCAGCGTAACCCATGGGGCTCCGGCTCCTAAGTTATTCTAACAGAACACGGTCGGACTGAACCGGGTAACAGAAGCAGATTCCAGCGGTCCCGGGGGCACCGGGCAACAGAAGCCCCCGATCTATGGTTGACATTTGGGCCCACCCCCGCAATAGGCCGCGCTTTCCGCGCAAATGCGGCTCAACCCGAATCAGTTTAGAAGGTTTATAGGTCATGGCGAAGCCAACCACAGTCAAGATCAAGCTCGCCAGCACGGCCGACACCGGATTTTTCTACGTCACTAAGAAAAATCCGCGCACGCAGACCGAAAAGCTGAGTTTCAAAAAATATGATCCCGTCGTGCGCAAGCATGTCGAGTTCAAGGAAACCAAGATCAAGTAAGGCGATTTACGCCATTGCGCGGCTATCGGCGATTTCACCGAGCTGACGAACAACCTCGACAAAGCGCATCAGCGAAATCGGCTTGCTGACATAAGCATCGGCGCCTGCCTCGCGAATCCGTTCTTCATCGCCTTTGCCCGCATAAGCGGTGACCGCCATGATCGGGATGCGGCGCAGGATCATGTCGCGGCGCATTGCCTCAATCAGCTCAAGCCCGCTGATATGAGGCATTTGGATATCCATGATGATGATATCAGGCGCGAACAGCGTGGCGCGGTCGATGGCCTGGCGCGCATCCTTGATCCCTTCGGCCTCATAACCATGCGCGCGAAGCAAATCGCAAAAGAGTTTCAAGTTGAGTTCATTGTCCTCGACAACGAGCACCCTTTTTGTCACGCGTCATTTTCCTTCTAAGTGAAAGCGGTGATGTAAGCGATGAGCGCGCCCGAGACAAATGTTCATGAAATTTTGGCGCTGTCGGCGCTCGCGTGGACGCTGGGTGAACCAGCGCGGGCCGAGCGGTTGATTGCGCTCACCGGGCTAGACCCCGGTGATTTGCGCGCGCGTGTCGGCGATGCTGATGTGCTTGATGCCGTGCTTGGCTTTCTGGAGGCGCATGAGCCTGACCTTATCGCCTGTGCAGCCGCACTCGGCATCAAACCCGAAGCGCTGGTCAGCGCACGCATGAGGATAAACGCATGAGCCGCCCTTTGCTGATCAGCGACTGTGATGAAGTGTTGCTGCATATGGTCGTGCCCTTTGGACAGTGGCTCGACGAAGCGCATGATATCCGCTTTGATTATGATACGGGCGATTTTACCGAGGCACTCAAGCACAAAGCCACCGGCGCGCCGGTGGCTGGCCCCGAAATCTGGCCCTTGCTCAAACGCTTTTTTGAAACCGAAATGCACCGCCAAATGCCGATCAACGGCGCTGTTGCCGCGATCAATGCGTTATCGGCGCATGCCGATGTGGTGATCCTGACCAATTTGACCGATGATGTCCGCACCGCGCGGGCGGAACAATTGCGCGCGGTTGGCATCGATTTCCCCGTTTTCACCAATCAAGGCGGCAAGGGCGAGTTGCTCGCCAAGATCATCGCGGACTATCAACCGAGCATAGCCGTGTTTGTTGATGATCTTCCGCATCAGCACGCCTCGGTCGCGCAAGTGATGCCCGATGTGTGGCGTGTCCATATGGTGGGCGAGCCGCGCCTTGCCCCACATGTCAAGACTCCCAAAACGGCACATGTGCGGATCGACGACTGGGCAAGCGCGCAGGGCTGGATTATGGACAGATTCGAAGGAGTGGCCGCATGACCAATATTCCGCCGCTAACGATGATAACGCCAGGCGAAACGCCCGGCGGCATTGACGCCCATATCGCGGCGCTTGGCATTACGCTGCCAACCCCCGCCGCGCCCGTTGCGGCTTATGTGCCTTCGGTTGAAGTGGGTGGCCTCTTGTTCATTTCGGGCCAATTGCCCTTTGCAGGCAGCACGGTGATGGTGGGCCGCGTTGGCGAAGACCGGGCGCTTGACTATGCGCAAGGCGCAGCGCGTGCCTGCGGCCTGATGCTGCTGGCACAGATGAAAGCCGCCCTTGGATCGCTCGACCGGGTTGAGCGCATCGTCAAGCTCGGCGTCTTTGTCAATTCGGATCCCCGTTTTACCGATCAGGCCAAGGTTGCCAACGGCGCGTCAGAATTGATGGTCGAAATATTTGGCGAGTCCGGCCGCCATGCGCGTGCGGCGGTCGGCGTTCCGGTCCTGCCGCTGGGCGCGGTTGTAGAGGTTGATGCGATTGTCGCCATTCGCCCCGCTTGATGCGCTGATCGCGCCGCCGCCTGAACCAGGCCGAATCGCATTTCTCGGTCGGCAACCTTATGCGCACCGGGGGCTTCACAGCCCCAGCATCGTTGAAAATAGCCGCGCGGCGTTTCAAGCGGCGATTGCGGTGGGGCACGGCATTGAACTAGATGTGCAATCGGCGCGCGACGGCGAGGCCTTTGTCTTTCATGATGACACGCTAAACCGGCTGACCTTTGCCAGCGGCGAGACGGTCAAGACCGCTGCCCACACGTTAGACCAGACCCAATTGCGCGGCAGCCACGAAACAATTCCGCGCTTGACCGAGATATTGGCGATGGTGCGCGGTCAGGTGCCTTTGCTTATCGAGATAAAGGCGGCTGATGCCAAAGTGGGGGTGCTGTGCTTGTCGGTGCGGCGCGCGCTTGAGGGTTACCGGGGCGACGTTGCGATCATGTCGTTCAACCCCAAAGTTGTCGCCTGGTTTGGCAGGCGTGCGCCGCGGGTTACTCGTGGCCTTGTGATCAGCGATCAGGGGCACGCCGGGATGTGGCAGGTGAATAAGCGGCGCGCGCTCCGGCGCATTGCCTTTTGGCAGGCAGCCCCCGATTTTCTCGCTTATGACGTCCGCGATTTACCATCGGGCTTTGCCAGCGCACAGCGCAAACGCGGGCTACCGATCCTTACCTGGACCGTGCGCACCGCGCCTGAAGAGCGGGTCGCTTTTGGATCAGCTGATGAGATTATCTATGAAAAGCCTGCTACTGTGGCATTATGACTCGTCCCTTTTTTCCTACACGCAAAAAGGAGGCAAGGATGGAATCGGGCGTTGCGGCCATCAATGCAGTCCATTGGGATGCCTGCGCCGGGGCCGATAATCCTTTTGTTAGCCATGCCTTTCTAAGCGCGCTTGAAACGTCGGGGAGCGCAACAAGCGCGGCCGGATGGCAGCCTTTGCCCATCGTGCTCGACGGCGCTGACGGCACGTTGGCCGGTGCGGTGGCCGCTTATGCCAAAGGGCATAGCCAAGGCGAATATGTATTCGATCACAGCTGGGCCGACGCTTATGCTCGCGCCGGGGGGCGTTATTATCCCAAATTACAGCTTGCCGTACCCTTTACGCCGGTGCCCGGGCCCCGGTTGTTGACCGATGATGATGAGGTGGCGATGGCGCTGATCAAGGCGGTTGAAGCCGTCGTCGCGCGCCATACATTATCGTCGGCACACGCAACCTTCTTGCAACCCCGCGACATCGCCCGCTTTGAAGCTGCAGGCTGGCTGATCCGGTCAGGCACGCAATTTCACTGGGCCAATCAGGGCTATGGCTGTTTTGAAGACTTTCTGGGCGCGCTGGCGTCGCGCAAACGCAAGGCAATCCGCAAGGAACGCGCGAGCGCGCAAGCCGGGCTTGAGATCGTGCGGCTGACCGGCGCCGATATTACCGAAACCCATTGGGATGCCTTCTGGCACTTTTATCAAGACACGGGATCGCGCAAATGGGGTCGGCCCTATCTGACTCGCGAGTTTTTCTCCGAAATCGGCAAGACGATGGCTGATCAGCTGATGCTCGTGCTGGCGTTGCGCGGCGGGCGGCCGATTGCGGGCGCGCTCAACCTGATCGGTGGCAATGCGCTTTATGGGCGCTATTGGGGGTGCAGCGAGGATGTGCCCTTCCTCCATTTCGAGATCTGCTATTATCAAGCCATCGAAGCTGCAATTGAACGAAAATTGGCAAGCGTTGAAGCGGGTGCGCAAGGCGAACATAAGCTGGCGCGCGGCTATGTGCCCGTCACGACTTGGTCAGCCCATTATATTGCGGACCCCGGCTTTCGTGAGGCCATCGCCGATTTTCTCGTGCGCGAACGCCGCGCGGTTGAGCGCGAGGTTGAATTTTTGGGCGAGTTGGCCCCGTTCAAGAAGGGGTAAAAAAGGGGTTTTGCGCAAAGCCGCAAAGGATATGAAAAGGCCGCAAAAAGTTTTGCGTCTTTTTTGCTTACTTCGCGGCTTTGCGCGAAATATCCGTTTTTGCCTAGGCGATCAGGCTGCCCGGCGCGTCGTTGATTGGAGCCAGGCCCGCGCTTGCCGCTGCGCCTCGGCGATTTCGCGCGCGGTCATATCTTCGGCGATTTCGGCGCGGCATTCCTGACCCCTTTCATTGCCGGCAACGGCTGCGAGGTTGAACCATTTATGCGCTTCGATCAGGTCAACATCAACGCCGCCTGACCCTGAGGAATAAGCAATGCCCAAATCGAAATAAGCGTCCGGATCACCGCCAGCCGCATCTACCATCCGGCTTTCGATCAGAAAATTTGCGCTCCGAAAACTGCTTGCCATATCTTTTGCCCCGCTACGATAAGTAGTGAAGCCGGTGTGCCCGCAATCGCGTCAACAAATGGTTAACGCAGCGATTACTTTTTTGAAGACACCCCCAGATTGTCGATCAACCGCGTGCTGCCAAGCTTTGCCGCGGCGAGCAAACGTGCCTCGCCCGCAAGGTGGTAAACCGGCTCCAACGACGCCGAATCGACGAGCGCGACATAATCAATCGGATCAAACCCAGCTTGTTTCAGCTGCGCGCGCGCATGGGCAAGCGTCGCGATCACATCACCGCCCGCCGCAATCGCGGCCGCCGCTTGCGCCAGCGCACGGGGAAGCGCCAATGCCGCCTGTCGGTGCGCGGTGCTGAGGTAGGCATTGCGCGATGACAAAGCGAGACCGTCATCCTCGCGCATGATCGGCACACGAACGATGGTAACGTCCGAATCGAGATCCTGCGCCATGCGGCTGACAATGGCGAGCTGCTGCCAATCCTTTTCGCCAAACACCGCAACATTGGGCCGAACCTGCGCGAACAATTTAGCGACAACCGTCGCGACACCGTCAAAATGGCCGGGCCGCGCGGCACCGCACAAGCCATCACCCAATTTGGCGACTGAGACATTTGTGCCAAAACCCGCCGGATACATCGTCTCGACACTGGGTTGCCACAGCATCGCAACTCCGTGGGTACGGAGCAGTGCGGCATCCTTTTCGATTTGGCGGGGATAGTGCGAGAAATCCTCGCGCGGGCCAAATTGCTTCGGGTTGACGAATATTGAGACGACCACATGATCAGCATGTGCTTTGGCGGCATCGACAAGCGCAAGGTGCCCGGCGTGGAGCGCGCCCATGGTTGGCACGAGCGCGATCGTCGCGCTGCCCGCGCGCAGATCAAAAAGCGCTGATCTCAACTTATTTATGTCCTGGATTGTTTGCACCAGTCGCGCAGCTCCGATATGGCAAGACGCGCTCCTTGGCGGGCGGGTCGCACATAATCAAGGGGGTAGACGCACGAATATGACGGGCGGAAAAGCGCATATCATTGTTTTCGCCAATGAAAAAGGCGGATCCGGCAAGTCTACGACGGCCGTGCATACCGCTGTTGCGCTGTCTGCCGCTGGTGCCAGTGTCGCAGCGATTGATCTCGATACCCGCCAAAAGACGCTGACGCGCTATCTCGACAACCGGGAAGCGACGGCGCGGCGTGGCAAATTTGAGCTCGTCGGGCCGCGTCACGTGGCGCTGGGGCTGCTCACTGACGCGGGGCTGGGTCATGAAATCGCGCGACTCGGCGCGGACGCTGATTATGTCGTGATTGATACGCCGGGCCGCGATGATCCGATTTCGCGCGCCGCCATTTCGCGGGCTGATACGATTGTGACACCCATCAACGATAGTTTCATCGACCTTGATCTGATTGGCCAAGTCGATCCCGATACATTCCGCGTCAAAAAGCCAAGCTTTTATGCCGAACTGATCTGGGATTTGCGCAAGGGCCGCGCGAAGGCCGACGGGACGACGGTCGATTGGGTGCTGCTACGCAACCGGCTCCAGCATCTTGACGCGCATAATATGCGGCGCGTTGGTGCTGCACTCACCGAACTATCAAAGCGCGTTGGCTTTCGCGTTATTCCAGGCTTGCGTGAACGCGTGATCTACCGTGAGCTATTTCCCAAAGGTCTGACCTTGCTCGACGTCAAGCATCTTGGTGCCATTGGCGTGAGCCACATCGCCGCGCGGCAGGAATTGCGAGAAATGGTGGCAGGGCTTGGCCTGCCTGCGCGCGCCAATGATCAAGCCGAACTGGCCTTCGCCTGATGCGCTTTGTTCTCATCGCGATTCTGTTCGGCGCGCTTTATTTTGCGTGGCGGCGGATTGGTACATCTTCACGGACCATGAGCGCCGCCGAAGCCGCGCGTTTGCTCGAAGTTCCGCAAACAGCCACCGCAGAAACCATCATTGCGGCGCATAAGCGCTTGATCGCCAAGGTCCATCCCGATACCGGCGGCAGCGCCGAATTGGCATCGCGAGTCAATCAGGCGCGTGACATTTTGCTGCGCGCGCTTTCCAAATAAGGGTTCTTTATGACGCATGTTTTCAACGCCACGGCGCTGCGTGAATATGATATTCGCGGGATTGTTGGTAAGACGATTGATGACGCCGATGCTTATGCCATCGGTCGCACCTTCGGCACGCTGATCATCCGCGCGGGCAAGAAATGTGTCGCTGTCGGGCGTGACGGTCGAACATCGTCGCCGGGCCTTGAAGCGGCGCTGGTGCGCGGGCTGACCGAAGCCGGTGCAGACGTCGTCCGCGTCGGATTAGGCCCAACCCCAATGCTTTATTATGCTGAGGCAATTCTCGACAAGGTCGATGGCGGCATACAGATAACTGGTAGTCACAATCCCGCCGACTATAATGGCTTCAAAATGGTATTTGGGCATGGGCCCTTCTACGGCGCTGACATCCAGAAACTGGGTGCCATGGCCGCGGCGGGTGACTGGGAAAGCGGCAGCGGAAGCGTGCGCGACCATGACATCGAGGACGCCTATGTCGCACGGCTCGTCCAAGGCTATGACGGCGGAGCCTTCCGCATCGGTTGGGACGCTGGCAACGGCGCTGCTGGTCGCGTTATCGAGAAACTGACCGCGCTGCTCCCCGGCGAGCATCACTTGCTGTTTACTGATATCGACGGTGCGTTTCCCAACCATCATCCCGATCCCACTGAAGAAAAAAATCTAGCTGATTTGAAGGCATTGGTCGCGCGTGAAAAGCTCGATTTCGGTCTAGCGTTCGATGGCGACGGTGACCGGATTGGTGCGATAGACGGCGAAGGCCGCGTGATCTGGGGCGATCAGATTCTCTCCATATTGGCTGAATCGGTGCTGAAACAAGTGCCCGGCGCGACGATCATCGCTGACGTTAAAGCGAGCCAGTCGCTCTATGACCGGATCAGCGAGCTGGGCGGCACGCCACTTATGTGGAAAACCGGCCACAGCCTGATAAAGGTCAAGATGAAAGAGACGGGCAGTCCGCTTGCTGGCGAAATGAGCGGGCACATCTTTTATGCGCATGATTTTTACGGCTTTGACGATGCGCAATATGTTGCGGTGCGCTTGATCCGTGCGATCCGCGAACTAGGCGGGTCGCTCACCGCGCTCAAATCGGCAATGCCAAAGGTCATCAACACGCCCGAAATGCGCTTTCAAGTTGATGAGACACGCAAATTTGCGGTGATCGATGAAGTGCTCGCGCGGCTTGAGGCGCAAGGAGCCGACGTCAACCGGACCGACGGCGCGCGGGTGAATACGCCTGACGGCTGGTGGTTGCTCCGTGCCTCCAATACGCAAGACGTGCTCGTCGCGCGCGCTGAGGCCAAGGATGAGGCGGGGCTTGAGCGACTGATGGCGATGATCGACGCGCAGCTGGCGGCTTCGGGATTGGAACGCGGGGAAAGCGTCGGGCATTGAGCTCAGCGAGATACCGTCCACGGACATTTTGGCACTGGGAAATTTGACGCAAAGCCATCGATCAGGCACCATCACCCCATAAAGCGATCATGGGGGACGCAAGATGCTGACCAAGGGCGACGAATATCCAATTCACCAAACGCCTGAGCCAATTGCCTATGCGGGCACCGACCGCAATTTTTATGATCGCTATTTCTTCAACGGCTACAAAGCCGATGGCAGCGATTTTTTCGCCATAGCGTTCGGCGTCTATCCGCATCTCAACACCGCAGACGCACATATTTCGGTGGTGCGTGGCGGCACGCAGCACTGCCTGCATGCCTCGCGGCTGCTGGGCATGGAGCGGATGGATTTGCAGGTCGGCCCTATTGCAATCGAAATCGTCGAACCCTTGCGCAGCCTGCGCATCATCGTTGCCGCACATCAGGGGATCGCGGCCGACCTGACCTTTACGGGCCGCGCTTTCCCGGTCGAGGAACCACGCTTCACCCGCCGGATCGGGCCGCGCACCTTCATGGACTATACGCGGATGACGCAAAATGGCCATTGGCAGGGGTGGATCGAGGTTGACGGCGTCCGCCACGATATGAGCGGTGCGGTGGGCACGCGGGATCGCAGCTGGGGGGTGCGCCCGATTGGCATGTCCGACCCTCAGCCGACCGTCCCGCCTGCACTGCCGCAGTTTTTCTGGGCATGGAGTCCCGTCAATTTCGAAAGCGGTAGCCTCTTCTTCCACAATAATGCCGATGCGCAGGGCGCGCCGTGGAACACACGCGCGGTCTGGAGTCCAGACGGTGCGGCGCATGGCGATATGGTCGAAACCAGCGACTGCGCCATGGCCATCACGCTGGCACCGCGATGGCGGCATGCGTCTAGCGCGGTGCTTGATATTGGCGGCGCGCACCCGATGCGCGCAACCTTCACGCCCATCGCTACATTTCTGATGCGCGGCATTGGTTATGGCCATCCCGACTGGACACATGGCGGGTGGAAGGGCGAACTGGCAGTGGCGCGCGAGGATATTGATCTAAGCGCGATCACCCCCGGGCGCGCCGATCATCTCCATATCCAAGCGGTATCGGCAGTGACGCTTGAACGCGGTGGCCAAACCGAGCAAGGCATAGGCATCCTCGAACAATTGATCATCGGCCCTTATGCGCCGCTTGGCCTTACCAGCCTGTTTGATGCCTGAGCTAGTTCCCACCCCGCAGGACATCTCGCCCGACTGGGTAAGCGCGCTGTGGCAAGCCCGCGGCCTCGATGCGCGCGTTACCGACATTGCCTATGAACCGATTGGCACCGGCCAAGTCGGCGCGACGTACCGGTTCACCCTCACCTATGCGGGCGATTGCGGCGCGGCACCTGCGACCATCGTCGGCAAATTTCCGTCAAACGATCCGCTCAGCCGCGAGACGGGCAAATCGCACATGACCTATATCCGCGAATCGCGCTTTTATCAGCAGTTTGCGGGCACCAAGCCACTGCCCGTGCCGCACCATCATTTCATCGCCTTTGATGAGGATAGCCATGCCTTTGCGCTGATCATGGACGATTTACCCCGTCACCGCGCAGGCAATCAGCTAAGCTTTCCAACGCCCGACGAGACCAAGGCCGCGATCCGCGCCGCCGCTGCAATCCACGCGGCATGGTGGGGCGATCCCCGGCTGGATAGGCTCGAATGGCTCAACGGCACGAAGGCCGTGCCGCCGCCGCTTGACCTCGAAGCGCTCTACACCGCCTTCTGGCCCGCCTTTTGCGATCGCTACGGCGAGCGCGTCACGCCGTCCATGAAGCAGGTAGGCGATGCCTTTTTCGGCCACATAAACGCCTGGGCGACAGATCTCGGCGGCGCGCGCTGCCTGACGCATAATGATTTCCGGCCCGACAATATGCTCTATGATCTAAGCAACGCGGATCAGCCGATTGTGATTGTCGATTGGCAAACCACCGGTGTCGGCCACGGCACAGGCGACATTGCTTATTATATGGGCACCGCACTCGACTCAGCGACACGGCGCGATTGCGAGGCGATGCTATTCGCACTTTATTGCGACGAACTTGAAGCGCAGGGCGTCGAACGGCTCAATCGAGGCGAATTATGGGATGATTATCGCCGTGCGGCTTTTGGCGGCTTCCTTATGGGCGTGACAGCGTCAATCGTTGTCGAACAAACCGACCGGGGCGACGCCATGTTCCTCACCATGTGCGAACGAAGTGCCGCGATGGTGAGTGATCATGGTCAAACCCGCATCGGCATCAGCACATAAAGCGCCGCAGCTTTGTCATTTTCGCGGATCAGCGTCGGCGCAGCGGCATCGGCCAAGTGGACTTCGACGCTATCGCCTTCAATCTGCGCCAAAATATCCATCAAATACCGCGCGTTAAAGCCGATCTCCATGGCATCCGCACTATAATCACCCGATACTTCTTCGGCCGCCGTTCCATTTTCGGGGCTAGTGACCGAAAGCGTAATCTTGTCGCGCTCGACCGCCATTTTGACTGCCCGGGTTTTTTCGCTGGCAATCGTGGCAACGCGGTCAACGCCTTGCGCGAAGCTTTTGGGATCGATCTTGAGCAATTTGTCATTCCCGGTGGGGATAACGCGGCTATAATCGGGGAAGGTGCCGTCGATCAGCTTTGAGGTGAGCACCGCAGCGCCCAGCACGAAGCGGATTTTGCTTGGGCTCAAGGACACTTCAACGCTGCCTTCAACTTCATCAAGCAATTTGCGCAGTTCGGCGATGCATTTACGCGGTACGATGATATCGGGCATCCCCGCCGCACCATCAGGGCGCGCGACCGTGACGCGCGCAAGGCGGTGGCCATCGGTCGCGGCCGCCTTGAGCATCGGATCGGCATCATCGGTAACGTGCATGAAAATGCCGTTGAGATAATAACGCGTTTCTTCAGTGCTGATCGCAAAGCGCGTCGAATCGATAATCTGGCGCAATGTGGCGGCGGGAAGGTCAAATTTGACTGGCAGCTCACCCTCGGCAATCACCGGAAAATCATCACGCGGCAGCGTCGACAGGTTGAACCGCGCGCGCCCGGCATTGATTGCCATTTTGCCGTCGGCCGCCATCAGCGACACTTGGCTGCCTTCGGGCAGTTTGCGCGCAATATCGAACAATGTGTGGGCTGATACCGTCGTTGCACCTGCGGTTTCGACTTGCGCTTCAACGCTTTCATTGATTTGCAGATCAAGATCGGTGGCCATCAACCGGATCGATCCATCGGCACTCGCTTCAATCAGAACGTTCGACAGGATCGGGATTGTGTTGCGCCGCTCGACAACCGATTGGACATGCCCAAGGCTTTTCAAAAGCGTTGCGCGTTCGATAGTGGCCTTCATGTCCCAGAACCCCCGGTGTTTTTCAAAATCTTGCTGGCAGCCTTATAACGACAGAAACGCCGCTCGCCAGACTCTTTCATGGACAAGATTGTTCAATCGGGCAAGAGTTGTGACTGTCGCATTTCACGATCAAGGACGATTCTATGACGCTTCAAGGGCGAATCTTCATCGCGCGCCACGGTGAGACGGTGTTCAACGCGGCTTCGCGCATGCAAGGGCAGGCCAATATCCACACGCCACTCACGCGCACGGGCTTTGCGCAAGCCGACCAAATGGGCAAAGCCTTGGCCAAATGGCTGGGCACGCGGCAGACTTTGTCGCTCTGGTCATCGACTGCGGGGCGCGCATTGCAGACAATGGCCGTCATGGCCGAACATCTTGGCGAAAATTATCATCATATAGAGCAAGACGAGCGCTTGCAGGAAATCGATGTCGGCGATTGGTCGGATCGTACTTACGCTGATATTGCAAAGGAGACGCCGGATTTCCTTGATCAGGATGCCAGATTATTTGCGGTGCGCCCGCCAAATGGCGAATGGTATGACGAGATTGCGACGCGGTTGAACAACTGGATAGACGATACGCGCGAAGAGCGGGGTGACCGTCTGGTGGTTATGCACGGCATTTCATCACGCGTGTTGCGCGGGGTTTTGCAGGGGCTGCCCGTCAACCCCTGCTTCGGCGCACCAATTGCCGATAATTTGCCGCAAGGGTCGCTGGTGATGATCGGCGGCGGCACTGAAAAAGTCATTCATCTGGGCGGGGGCGTTTCGCACGCATGAGACGGCTGTTGTTGCTGGCCGCGGTGATCAGTGCGCCAGCATGGGCGCGCGATTCGCTTGGCGTTTATGAAGGCTGGGGGGCCTTTCGCGATACGCAGCCCTTCCGCTGCTTCGCCATCGCCGAACCCGAAAGCACCAGCGGTGGCAAATGGAAACCCTTTGCCAGCGTCGCGCATTGGCCGGTAACGCGGACGCGCGGCCAAATCCACGTTCGCCTCAGCCGCACGATGCGCGAAGGCGCGAAGATCACGCTCACCATCGATGACAAGCGCGCGACGATGATTGGATCAGGCGCAGACGTATGGGCCCCCAGCCGCCAGATGGACGCCGCCATCGTTGCCGCCATGCGATCTGGACGCAGCATGAGCATCGAAACTGTGGCCGCGACGGGTGGCGGCTTTGCCGATGCCTACCGGTTGAAAGGTGCGGCGAGTGCTATCGATGCCGCCGCCCTGGGGTGCGCGCGAGCGCGTTAGTTTCGTTTGATCAAGCGGCTGACCGAGGCATGCGCCGCTTCACGCTCCTCATCGATGGCCGTGCTTTCGCGCTCAAGTGCACTGCGGATCATTTCCAATTGATGGTCAGTCAAATGCTCGATCCCGATAAATTCATTGCGCGCGGTTTTGATTGACCGGATCAGCTCATCCAGCTTGGCCTGAATCGCGGCGGCATCGCGGTTCTGGGAATTCTGGATCAGGAAAACGATCAGGAAAGTGATGATCGTCGTCGACGTATTGACGACCAATTGCCACGTATCCGAATAACCGAACAAGGAGCCGGTTGACGCCCAGATCAGGATCGATGCGAGCGCCAAGACGAAGGCAACGGGCTTACCAATGAAAGCGGCGGTTCGGTTGGCGATGGTGGTGAAGA
>JBJXDU010000049.1:0-8909 GCA_046153565.1 Sphingomonadaceae bacterium | reverse complement strand
GGCGAACGTTGACAATATGAGCGAATGGCCACTTACGGTGATCGTGGCATCAAAATGAGAATGTCCGGATAGTCCGCAACCCCAACCGTTTCAAATGGTGAGAACACCGGTAATAAAAGGGGCCATTCATTGGGCGGTAGCACCGGATTAAAAAGGGGCCACTCCTGCTAGACCTTCGCATTTGTGCGGAGGCGGAGGGTGAAGAGAGTGGAGCTTTATCAGAAGGTTCGCCGAGCCATTATCATTGACGGCATGAGCCGCCGGGCGGCCGCTGCGTATTTTGGGATTAATCGCAAGACGGTCGACAAGATGCTGGTTTTCCCGGAGCCGCCGCAGCACGGACGACGCGGTGTTACATACAGCCGGAAGCTGGCGGGTTTCACCGAGATCATCGATCAGATATTGACCGATGACCGCAGCGTGCATTCCAAGCAGCGTCATACATCGGTGCGGATATTCGAGCGACTGCGCGATGAGCATGGCTTCACCGGCGGCATCACGATTGTGCGCGAGTATGTAGCTGGCGCGAAGTTATGCAGCCGTGAGGTTTTCATTCCGCTGAGCCACAGGCCGGGCCACGCTCAGGTCGATTTTGGCGAGGCGGACGGGATCATCGGCGGCAAGCTGATGCGGTTCCATTATTTTTGCATGGATCTGCCGCACAGTGATGCTCCGTTCTTCAAGGCTTATCCGGCTGAGGTGGCCGAGGCATTTTGCGAGGGGCATGTCGCGGCGTTCGCCTTCTTCGGCGGTGTCCCGCAATCGATCCTGTATGATAACACCAAGCTTGCGGTGGCGCAGATCCTGGGCGACGGGAAGCGTTTGCGCAGCCAGATGTTTTCCACGCTGCAAAGCCACTACCTGTTCGAAGACAAGTTCGGCCGTCCCGGCAAGGGCAACGATAAAGGCAAGGTCGAAGGGCTGGTCGGTTATGTGCGGCGGCACTTCATGGTTCCGATGCCGGTGGCCGACAACTTTGAAGCCATGAACGCGCGCTTTGTCGAACAATGCGTGGAGCGCAGGCAGGCGGTGCTGCGCGGGCACAGTCAAAGTATCGGTGACAGGCTGACCACTGACCTTGCTGCGTTCATGCCGCTGCCAGCGGTACCGTTCGATCCCTGCCATATTGTGACGGGGCGAGCTTCGTCGATGTCGCTGGTCCGTTACCGCACCAATGATTACTCGGTGCCCACGGCCTACGCCCACCAAGAGGTGATTATCAAAGGCTATGTCGACCGAGTCGCGGTCATCTGCCGGGGTGAACAGATCGCGGTGCATCGGCGCAGCTACGAACGCGAAGACTTCATCGCCAACCCGCTGCACTATCTGGCGTTGCTGGAGCAAAAGCCGCGCGCGCTTGATCAGGCCGCTCCGCTTGATGGCTGGTTACTGGCCGAACCGATGCACCGTATCCGGCGATTGATGGAGGCACGCAGCGGGAAGGAAGGTCGACGTGAGTTTATCCAGGTGCTGCGGCTGTGCGAGCGGTTCGAGCAAAGCCTCGTGGAATGGGCAGTGGCCCGTGCGCTGGATCTGGGGGCGATCAGCTTCGATGCGGTGAAGATGATTGTGCTGGCGCGGCTTGAGCGGCGCCCGCCGCGCCTTGATCTGCAGTTTTATCCGCACCTGCCACGCGCCGATGTCGGGCGCACTGACCCGCGTGCTTATATGGGGCTGCTGTCCCAGGCCGGTGCTCCAGCGATGGGAGTACCGGCATGACCGAGTCCCTGATGCCGCTGCCTGCCACGGCGCAGACTTCTACCAGCGTGCCGCCAGCGGTGCTGCTGGCCAACCACCTCAAGGCGCTCAAGTTGCCGACCTTCGTGCGCGAGTATGAGAAGGTCGCCTTCGAAGCAGCGCAAGACCGTGCCGATTATCCGCGCTATCTGCTGCGGCTATGCGAGCTCGAGCGGATCGACCGCGAACGCCGGATGGTGGAACGCCGTATCCGTATGGCAAAGTTCCCGCACACCAAAAGCTTCGACACCTTCGACTTCGCCGCTCAGCCATCGCTGAACAAGGCACTGGTGTTAGAACTGGCTCGTGGGGAATGGATCGAACAGCGGCGCAATGTCATCGCGTTAGGGCCCAGCGGTACGGGCAAAACGCACGCTGCCCTCGCGCTGGGGCTAGCCGCCTGCCAGAAAGGGCAAAGCGTGGCGTTCACTACCGCAGCAGCCCTGGTGCATGACCTGATGGAGGCCAAAGACGAACGTAGGCTGCGCCTGCTGCAGAAACATCTGGCCTCGGTAAAGCTGCTGATCCTTGATGAACTGGGCTATGTGCCGTTCACTGCCGTCGGCGGCGAGTTGTTGTTCGAAGTGCTCAGCCAGCGATACGAACGGGGCAGCACGCTGATCACAAGCAACCTACCGTTCGACGAATGGACATCGGTCTTCGGCTCCGAACGCCTCACCGGCGCGCTCCTCGACCGGCTAACCCACCACGTCCATATCCTTGAGATGAATGGTGACAGCTTCCGTCTTGCCAGCAGTCGCAAGCGCCAAAAAGGCAAGGAGGGTAGCAATATGACCTGATCAAAAACGGCAATCGGCGTCGGGAAATCGGCTTCCGCTACGCTACAGCCGCTTCCCCGACGCCGATCAAACCCAGCCTCAACCAGAGGCTTTTTGTTTAAACTGACTGGCCCCTTTTTATACCGGTGGCTGGCCCCTTTTTATACTGGCGTTGACATGCGGCGCAATTGATTAGCAGCAGCCCTTTCAAGTGCGGAAGGCAAACGGCCACCGAGTTCCTCGGCGAAGGCTGGCATGGTCATGATGGTTTCTCCGTGGTAGGCAAATTTATATACGCCTTATTCGAAATAAACGCAACAAATGAATTATTCGAAAATGTCCGGCAGCTTTTAGATTTGCACGACAAGGCGGGGATCAAAGTCTGGATTTTCGCAACTACCACCGTTTGAAACGGGGCCGTAGCCCTTGGGATTGCAGATCACGCGGGTTTGCCCAGCAACATAATCGCAACTCGCATGGGTATGGCCATGCACCCAAAGCGCCGCGCCCGAATTTTCGACGAGTTCGGAGAGGTCACTGCAAAATGCGGGCGTCAAAGGATCGCCAGCATAACGCGGGTGGATAGATTTCGGATGCGGTAAGTGGTGAGTGACAACGACGTTTGGGCCGTCAAACGGAACACGCAAGGCTTCACTCAACCACACCCGCGAAACCTTGTGCCAAGAAAGCGCCTCCTCCGGCTTCAACGGCTTACCAACTTCGTGCGGGAAAATGACGCGGTGGTCATTCATCCAGTTTTGCGCATGGCGCATCGCTGCGACGGGATTTCCGTAAATCTCATAATCCGTCCAAAGGCTGCTGCCCAAAAAGCGAACTCCGTCTACGACAACCTCGGCGTCTTGAAGCAAGTGAATGCCAAGTTCATCGGCAAGCGCCTGCCCGCGCTTCGCTTCGTCGGTGATCGTGAAACGCTGCTGATAGGCATAATATTCGTGATTGCCCGGAACATAGATAACCGGGCGGCTATCCGCGCGCTCCGCAAGCCAACGAACGCCATCGCTCATATCCTTACCCCGCTCCCGGCTCAGGGTGCGGGCGAGTTTCTCCGTATCGGCAAAATCATCGCGGCCATAATGCACTTGCACACCTTCGCGATGGCGGGAGAGTGCGACATAGGCGCGCAACGCCTCTGCCGTGCGCTCGGTTGCGAGCTGGCGCGTGGCATCACGCTGCCAATCTTCATGCTGCCGTCTGATCTCGGTAATCTCAACGCCGCCATGACGTTCCGCAACCGAACGAAACGCCGCGCCCGCTTCAATGGCTTGTAGCTGCTCGGGGTCGCCCACCAGAACAACCTTCGCCCCGGCATCATGCGCATGGGACAGCACCCGCTCCATCTGGCGTGAACCAACCATCCCCGCCTCGTCGATGACAAGCACATCGCGGGCGGTGAGCGACTTACGGCCTTGGCCCCATTGATGCTCAAGGCTGGCAATTGTGCGTGACGGGATGGACGAGCCTTGTTCAAGATTCTCCGCCGCAATGCCCGACAGGGCAAGCCCGCGAACCTGATAGCCCGACTCTTCCCATGCCTCGCGGGCAACACCCAGCATCGCGGACTTCCCCGTTCCGGCATAGCCAACGACGATGCCCAAATCCTTGGGCGATGTGGCATGATCGAAGGCGTCGCGCTGCTCGCGCGATAGGGACAAGCCGCGTTCCTCTGCGCGGGACAATGCCCGCTCCCGGTCAAGCTCACTGACACGGTGATGCTCGCGCTCCGCCATAAGCTCGGTCGCGCGCGCAAGCCGCGCCTCAACCTCTATCATTTCGCGCGATGTGAACCGCTCATCACCGCGCCCGTCCCGGCCCAGCTCAACCATGTCGGGTGACGATTGCACTGCGCTTAACTATTCTGCTTTGGGAAATGAGAGGGCAAAGCCCTTGGCGTTCCCACCAATCAAGGAAACGGGGCCGGCGAGGCTCCCTCAGCCGCAACGCGGCACAGGCAACGGCACCCTTGCACGGTGCGACGCCGACGGACGATGTGACGGCAAGCAGAGCGAAGACAGGGCTGTTGCGCCATCGGCGCAGCGCCGTCAGTCGAAACGAATGCGCGGTCGGCGCTCGCATGGCAAGGAGAGACGCAAGAGTGCTAGCGGGTCAGCACAAAAAGGCTGCGCCCTGTGCCGCATTCATGCGGACAGTGTGCGACATTCTGGCTCCCGCTCAACAATACCCCTCGCCTAAACCCGCCGTGTGCAAGTCTTTCTGCGCTACAACACTACCATGTGATTTTGAGCCTTGCGCGCGCGTTAAACCTGACCAATCATTCCCAAAATGCAGTCCACAAGCCCCTGAATTGGAAACAAAGGCCATGACAGTAACGGTTGGACGTGATGCACTGCGTTTGACCGTTTATACCGCTGTCCGCTCGAACGAAACGCGTTTTGCCGTTTGGCCCGAATTTGACCTTGAGAACGGAGTCTGGTCGATCCCCGCGCGGCGGATGAAGGCGGGCGAGGCGCATGTTGTGCCGCTATCCCGCCCCGCCGTCACCTTGCTGCACAGGCGATGGAAAGCGCGCGAGTCAGACGACGCGCTTGTATTCTCGGCAAACGGGATCAAGCCGATCAGCGATATGACCATGACCAAGATACTCCGGGATGGCGGCATATCAGGTTGCACTGTCCACGGCTTTCGCAGCGCCTTTACCGATTGGGCGGCAGAGACAACCGATTTTCCCAAAGAGGTTGCGGACAAGGCGTTAGCTCACAAGCTTCCCAACAAAGTTGAGGCCGCATACCGGCGCACGGATTTCTTCGATAAGCGGCGGAAGTTGATGGCGACATGGGCTGGTTTTATCGACAAGGTTGCGAGCCAGACCAATAATGATAGCATCGAAGCGGATTTTCAGGTAAATGAAGTTCCATGACGACCGTTCAAATCACCCTTCCCGATGTGCTGGCCCGCGAAGTATCGCGGGCGGGTCTGCTGGCACCTGCCCAGATCGAGACCATCTTGCGCGAGCGGCTGGCTATTGCGCGGATTGACCGGTTGAAAGCTGTTCGGACAACACTCGCCGCAGAACCACTCCCTGCCATGACATCCGATGAAATCCGTGGCGAAATCGACGCCTACCGCGCCGAGCAACGCCGTGCGGCTGGTTGCTGATACCAATACTGTAATTTCGGGATTGCTATGGGGCGGAACACCGGGACGCCTGATGGATTTGGCTGTTCAAGGACGGATCAAATTTGTCACCAGCCTTCCGTTGCTCGCCGAGCTTGAGGGCGTTTTGGCGCGCGACAAATTTTCTGCCCAATTGGCGAAGCGCGGTCTTTCCGTTGCTGATGTGTTCGATGGCTATGTCGCGCTTGTCGAAACCGTCGCGCCCGCGCAGATTGCGCCCACCATCACGCGCGATCCCGCTGACGATCAGGTGCTTGCCGCAGCGTTGGCGGGGAAGGTCGATTTGATTGTTTCGGGCGATGCCCATTTGCTCGATTTGAAGCTGTTTCGCGGAATTGAGATTGTAACCACGGCAGCCGCTCTTGAGATTATCGCCTAAACGCGCCGTCGTTCGATCATGGCGTTGAGGCTTGCCGTTGTGATCAAAGTCGCATTACCAACCTTTATCACCTCGACTTCACCATCGCTGATCAACTGGTAGAATTTAGTGCGGCCAATTCCGATCATGCGCGCCGCAACGTTGACCCTTACACATAGAGGAGCGGGGTTTGAGTCCGCCATCATCGAATTTCGGGGTCGGCCCGATAGCCGACAGGATTGGCAACCCACGCATTGATTGCTGCCTCGCTCCAGCCTGCGCTGTGGACGTTGATCTTCAATTGACGAGGAAAGGTTCCGTCCTGAATTTTCCGGTAGAGCGTTGACCGGCTCAAACCAGTTCGGTTGAGAACCGTCTTTATTCGCACGATGCGATCGGGGGTTGGCGCTGCATCGGCAAGCCCTGCCATGAATGCCGGAACATCACTGTAAGGCATCGCTTCAAGATGACCCGCTGTCGCAGCCTGCCTTGGCAACCCCTTGCGCACCGAACGCAGCGAGGTCTCTTCCTTCCGCCAGCCTTTGATGTGCGCAAAGTCCAGAACCGCCCCAATCCTCTGCAAGATGCGATTGGCTGTGTCTGGGATTTCCAGCCAGATAGGTGCCAACGCCTCACAAACCAAAGCATTGTCCACAGCGTCAACTGGCGTTGTTCCAATCATCGGGAAAACATGATTGCTAAGGCTTGAAATCCAGCTTTCGTGACGCTTGTTTTTCCAGCCTTCTTTGAGCGATTCATAACAGGTGCGCGCTGCTGTCTCGAAGCTTGGCATCACTACACGGCTGCGCTTCCGGTCTGCAACTGGATCATCGCCGCGCCGCACTTGCCGTCGCAAATCAGAGGCAGCATCGCGGGCTTCTGGTAATGATGGCGATCTGGCCCGTGCTGTCCGGCGCGGGACGCAGGACAGCATCAACCGCGCTGGCGAGCAGATTGTGTCGCGCGAGCTGAACGTCAGGCCGACGCTGATAATCAGGCCGGGATTTTCGGTGCGGATACTGGTGACGCGCGATCTGGTTCTAGGAGCGGAATGATGACACGATTGAAGTTGTCTGATCTGGCTGATGAGAAGCCTCTGCGCATCACGGTGGAGTTGCCAGCCCGATTGCACCGCGAACTGCTGGCCTATGCAGTGGCGCTCAACGATGGCGAAACCAGGAGTGCTCCGCCGCCAGAGCGATTGATCCCGCCGATGATCGAGCGGTTCATTGCCGCCGACCGCAGTTACTCGAAAGCGCGGCGCTCGGCTCAGCCAGGATAGCGTTCTTCGATCAGCCTCAAGAAGCGCTTCAGGGCCGGGTTCTGGTTGTCGTCGCGCCGATAGAGGGCGAATTCCAATCGGGCCGGACCATTGACGTCGTTGATCTCGTGAAAATGGAGATCGTGCCATGATGCGCCTTGCGAGGCCTCGGTCGCGACTGTGATGAAGCGCTTCGCCGAAACCATGCTGAGAACGCTTTCATGGCTGGTGGTTTGGTAGATCACTGCCGGGCGGAAGCCCTGCTCGGTCAAGCGCGCCGAGATCAGATTGCCGAGGATCGGGCCGAGGCCGCCGCTTGGTATTACGAAGACTTCGCGCCGCAGGTCTTGCCAATAGATGCGCTCCTTTTCTACCAAAGCGCTGTCTTTGGGCAGTGCCGCAAATAGGCGCTCAGACCAGAGCCCCTTCGACAAGAGCCCCGGTTCGCTCAGTCCGATAGGAGCAACGACTACGTCCATCGTTTGGGCTTGCAGGCCGTGTAGCAGCTTTTCCGGTCCGGCCTCGATGCCGTCGAACTGGACGTCCGGAAAGCGGGTCAGATAGTCGGAAAGCGCTAGCTTGAGGTTGCCCGACATCAGCGAAGAACAATATCCAACTGCGAGCCGGCCCTGTAGCCCGTAGCTGACATTGCGGGCGGTGGTTTGGAGGTTCTCAACATCCGTCAGGATACGCCGGGCCTGCTCGATGAAGACCTTGCCGTTCTCGGTGACTTCAGCCCCTCGGGTCGTCCGCTCGAACAATTTCACCCCAAGGCGGATCTCCAGATCCATGACACGTCGACTCAGTGTTGACTGCTTAATATTTAGCGGCATCGCAGCTCTCGCGAAGCTTTGACTGTCCGCTGTAAGCACAGCGTAGCGAAGTTGTCGAAATTCTATCATAAGGCGGCTCACTGAGTTGCGTTCCCGTCGAGATTCTGGCTTGTGGTGATCGCCGGCCGGGAACTACGCGATTGCCTTTTTCCGCACAGCTCCATCAACTGGCCTACATCAGATCCTGCGTGCGCAAGGCGAAGTCACTAGCGTCGTGGCGCTCGTGAAGCTGCTCGGACGGCTCACCGTTGAAGCGGTTCACGATCCTTCCACGCTTTACGGCCGGGCGTTCGGCGATCGCCGCTACCCAGCGCTGGACGTTGGCGTACTCGTGTAACGCGAGGAATTCAGCTGCATTCCCATAGAGCTGCCCCAGTGCGACATTCCCGTACCAGCACCACGCCGCGATATCGGCGATCGTGTAGTCATCGCCAGCCAGATAAGGCACTTCCGCCAGGCGTCGATCGAGCACGTCATATTGGCGCTTGGTCTCCATCGCAAAGCGGTCGATCGCATATTCGATCTTTGTGGGTGCATAAGCATAGAAGTGGCCGAAACCGCCGCCGAGATATGGAGCGCTGCCCATCTGCCAGAAGAGCCAGGACAAGGTCTCCGCGCGCTTGGCAGAATCAGTCGGAAGGAAGGCCCCGAACTTCTCGGCTAGGTAAGTCAGAATAGCCCCGGATTCGAACACCCGGATCGGTGTGGTACCGGACCGATCGACCAAGGCCGGGATCTTTGAGTTGGGATTGATCTGGACGAAGCCGCTCCCGAACTGGTCTCCTTGC
>JBJXDU010000048.1:0-28970 GCA_046153565.1 Sphingomonadaceae bacterium | reverse complement strand
AGGTGGCGCGAAGCGACGGAGGGGTCCCAACTTCCCACCTGCACCGTCTGTCCCGAACTTGGGACCCCTCCGCCCCGTTTGGGCACCTCCCCGTTCCGGGGAGGATTTCTGATTCCGACAAGTTTTCGGACGTTCGGCTTGTAAACTGGGTTCCTTGATTGCAGCCGTTCGTTCAGCACGCAGGAATATGAGATCATTAAACTAGATATTAACCACTACAAGACAAGAGAAGGTTCATTAAGGGCGGGAGTTTTATGACGGCAAGCACAGGCCAATTGCTTAAAATCAAATATCGCGATCCAGAGCTTGGAACTATTTTTCTCAATGCCGTTGACGAAGAACTGGCAGAACAATTGCCGTTGCTGCGCCTGCCGTATATGAACGACGAGGCACGCGCTGCCTTTCGAGCTTTGCTAAAGTATGAAAATGCAGCATATCTAGACATGTTTCAGTTTGTCGAAGCACGCGGCTTCTCTGCGCATCCTTGCGACTGGATTCCTGAGTATAGCTGGCAGTTCCGCGGCTGCCACCCTGCACTGTATCAGCCTTGGGTCGATTGGCTGTCCGAACAAGGGCTGACCAAATTTCACCAAGGCAATACGTTGACCGCTAAAAATTGTAAGCGGTGGAGTCGAGGGCAACGTCGATGGGCACTCAAAAAGATGATCAGGGATGGCCGTGATGACGATTTTAGGGCTTTGAAAGATTTCGCTTCAACCCAACCTACATCAATTCGAATGCAACTGGTTGATGAAATCTATGCATGGGGAAGCTTTGATGGTTGCTATCCATGGCAAACGCCGCTGCTCGAATACCTTCAGAATGATCGCGCAGAAAAGGTTAGCGGGGTTGCTTCATATAAACTCGATAAAATGGGCGCATTCACAACTGAAGAAGCCTATGCGCAAAAGCTTGCTACCGAACTAACGGTGACTGCAGACTGCGTGAGATACCGTGATCCGCCCGAGGATTACATGATGTGGTGCCATTTCTATAAAAAGTTTGTCTGCGTTAGCTTCGACGCACTCGCCGCTGCTCTTGGTCTTTTACCTGTTGAGCTAGCACGGCGTGCTGATTTAGACGATGCTGGCAAACAAATCATGAGTGTTGCGGCGATGACAGGAGATGTTGAGGTTCGGTCAATCTTCGCTACGCGGATGCTCGAGCAAGGAAAGGGCGCCGAGCACATGTCAGCGGCCCTTTTCAAAGGCGTTGCCAAACCTTTGTGGGAACGCGGTTTGAAAGCGATGTTTGCATCGGCTTATTCGAATAGTGTGCAATACTATCTTGGCAGCAAAAACGGGACATTGAATTCTGCCATGATGCGCGAATGGAATTGTTCTCATTATATCGCCCAGACAGTAACCGCCGAACTTGAGCGCGGCGAGTTGCCTGTTAATACAAGCTATGATGATCTGCGCGTACTCGGCAAGGTTGTGGATAAGCAGGCGGCAGCGGAGGTGCTGGACGAGGCATTGGCGGCAGGGATGAGACCGGACAATCCGAGATTGACGATGCTTAAGCTTAATCTGGCACTTTAGTCGGCTTTCCGGCGTTTTCTAATAAATCCTGCCAGTCCCCTCCCCCCAACAAAGCAGCCAAAACTTAAGCTACACTATACCAAACCACATTGACCTTGATTCATCACCATTTATCGCTCGCATTGACCCCGTCGAAGCCTGTCTTGAGCGCCTGCAAGGTGGACGAACGGTTTGCATGACATAGAGACCGAAAGATCGCCCTTAGACAAGCACCGGGTAGGCTGTAGTGGGTTGGGGTCAAGAAGACTTAGCACTAATCACCAATCCTGCGGACCATTGCTCGATCACCCCGCTAGCCCCAAACTTGCCATTTGTCGCGAAACTCATGGCAGCGCAACTAACACTGAAAACACTGCGCCCCACAAATTTTTACAAAAGGCACATCCCTCGCAGGTGCCTCAAAAGGCCGTCGGCTTCTGTCATGCGATTCGGCTTCGCATACGCTTATGTATTTATTATGTTCCGATTTGTCAAGCGCGCCTGCAGAAAAAATCAGCGCCTGCTGATCACCCGCCTTCAACCAAATCGGGTTGCAACAAGCGGTGAAGGTGGACGACGACATATTTCATTTCGGCATCGTCAACAGTCTTTTGCGCGGCGCTGCGCCATGCTTTTTCGGCGCTTTTGAAATCGGGGAAGAAGCCCACGACGTCGATCCCGTCGAGATTTTCGAAGTCTAATGTGCGCGGATCCTTTACCCGGCCGCCGAAGACGAGATGCATCTTGCTCATTTGGCCGATTCCCTAACGGTTGCGCAACGTGTCGCCCGCTGCACTAGACGCCGAGGCGGCCGCTTGGCCAACTTTTTTCGCTATGTCTCGAAATTGTTCCTTCGCGGCGTCAGTGGTGACGCCGAGCGTGTCGAGTTGCGCCTTGCCTGCATCGCGCGCGGCCTTCGCGGCGTTGGTCGCGGTTTCGCGCACTTTTGTGCCAACGCCGCCGATGAGGTTATCCTCGCGCTGGGTTCTTGGTAACAAAGCAGCGGCAATCGCGCCGAGAGCAAGCCCACCGATGACCGCTGCTATCGGATTACCCTCAAGCCGCTCTGCAGTCACCTTGGCGGCCTTCGATGCAGTGTCCCGGGAAAGCGCCACCGCGTCGCTTGCCTTTTCTTTGGCAAGTTTGACGGCCTCATCGGCACTTTTGCGAAGGTTAGTGGTCATTTCTGGTCTCCTTTGCCAGTCGTTTGGCAATCATCGTCAAAATTGGTTTCCGTAACAGATAGCCGATCCCGGTCGCAATCATACCCACTGCGAGCAAGGGCCGCGTCTTGGCCGACGATGCGGCGCTGATCACCGCCCCTTTGCCGCCCTTTTGCGCGAGCGACAGGGCATCTCTGGCAAGCGATTTCGGCGAGAACCGCGCCCGTAATTTTGACGCGGTGCTGGTGAGTTGCAAACGCGCTTCGGCGACATCAGCTCTGGCGGTGTCGACGTCGCTCATCGTTGCTCGGGCGATTTGATCGCCGCCCTGATCCGCCGCGTTCCCCACAGTAGCAGCAACGCACCGAGCCCAGCACCCGGCACGGTGATCAGCGCCAATGCCGCCAACGCCCCCACAATCGGCACGAGTGCCAGCATGAGGCCAATTGGCAGGGCAATTGCCACGCCCACGATGATGCCCGCACCAACGCCGATCATTGCGACCGCCGGTTTGGCATAGGCCGTTCGCTCGCCAACTTGTGCGCGTAAATAGGCGGCTTCGGCACGTGCAAATCCCTTCGCGTCGCTGGCAAGTTCGCCAAGCAACGCCGACATGGCTGGCTTTTCGGACGCAGGCATTTCGCTCACTGGCTTAATCGTCGCGATCACCAGAGCCGGCGCGGAGTAACCGGGTCAGCAAAAAACCAACCGCTGCGGCTGCACCAATCGCAACGACGGGCCGTTCGCGCACGAACGTCCGCGTGCTTTCAACCATATCATCGACATTGGCGTTTTTGAGTGAGTCGGCTGCGCCCGAGACCGTGGATGCGGCCTTGCGTGTATAGTCACCATATTGCGGTCCGAGTTTCTCGGCGACCGTATCGGCAACACCTTCCACCATTGAGGCGAGGTCGGCGAGCACGCCAGACGCCTTATCCTTGCCCATATCGGCGTATTCACGCGCTTTATCGCCAGCTTTTGAAGCGAATGAGCTGTCCTGCTCAGCGTTAGCCTCAGCGACAGGCGCAATGATTGCGTCAATTTCGGTTGGTTCAACAACTGATTTTGCCCGTGCCATGATAGACGTGATCCTTATTCATGCTGCGGAATGGCCCGCTATTTGCCTCTCACGGAGATCGCCGATATGGGCACGCCCGACATCAACGCCGCTTGAGGATCTTATATAATGACCGCCATTCTCGATATCCATGCCCGTACGATTATTGATAGCCGGGGCAATCCGACGATTGAAGTGGATGTCACGCTTGAAGATGGCGCTTTTGGTCGCGCCGCCGTGCCTTCAGGGGCATCCACTGGCGCTTACGAAGCGGTCGAAAAACGCGATGGCGACAAGAAAAAATTTTTGGGCAAAGGCGTGGAAGGTGCGGTTGACGGCGTCAATGGCGAAATCGCAGAGGAGATTCTGGGCTTTGATGCCGAGGATCAGGCCGAAATTGATGCGCTGCTCATCGAACTTGATGGCACTGAGAATAAGTCACGGTTGGGC
This sequence comes from Sphingomonadaceae bacterium, assembly GCA_046153565.1. Classification (GTDB taxonomy): domain Bacteria; phylum Pseudomonadota; class Alphaproteobacteria; order Sphingomonadales; family Sphingomonadaceae; genus Aquisediminimonas. The sequence continues at coordinate 24,780 of JBJXDU010000048.1, read as the reverse complement.
GCAAACGCTTTGCTGGGAGTGAGCCTTGCAGTCGCTAAGGCAGCAGCGGATTCGCGGGGGCTGCCCCTGTACCGTTATGTCGGGGGCGTTTCGGCGCATGTCTTGCCTGTGCCCATGATGAATATCATCAATGGCGGCGCGCATGCTGATAATCCGATTGATTTTCAGGAATTCATGGTGATGCCTGTCGGCGCAGAGACTCTGTTCGACGCGGTGCGGATCGGCAGCGAGATCTTTCATACGCTCAAAGCCAAATTGCATGACAAGGGTCTTGCAACAGCGGTTGGCGACGAAGGCGGCTTTGCACCCAATTTGGCGTCGCCCGCCGAGGCACTTGATTTCATCATGTCGTCGATTGAGGCCGCTGGCTATCGACCCGGCGATGATGTCGTCCTTGCGCTCGATTGCGCGGCCACTGAATTTTTCAAGGACGGCAATTATCATCTTGAGGGCGAGGGCAGGGTGATCAGCCCCGCCGAAATGGCAGACTATCTGGCTGACCTAGCCGCACGCTATCCGATAGCGTCGATTGAAGACGGGATGAGCGAAGATGATTTTGTCGGCTGGAAATTGCTGACCGACAAGATTGGCAAAAAAGTGCAATTGGTTGGCGATGATCTATTTGTCACCAATCCGAAGCGCCTTGCGCAAGGGATCAAGGACGGCTTGGCCAACTCGTTGCTCGTCAAGGTCAATCAGATTGGCACGCTCAGTGAAACGCTCGAGGCCGTCTCAATGGCGCACCGCGCGGGCTATACTGCGGTGATGTCGCACCGGTCAGGTGAGACCGAGGATTCGACCATCGCCGATCTCGCGGTCGCCACCAATTGTGGGCAAATCAAAACGGGCAGCCTCGCGCGCTCGGATCGGCTCGCCAAGTATAACCAATTGATTAGAATCGAAGAACAGCTTGGTCCAATCGCGAAATATGCGGGGCGAAGCATTTTTTCATGAGATAAGGCTTGACCCCGCGAATCACTTCTGATTCAAGGAGTTTTATGAGAAGCGCAAACAAATTATTAGGTCTGCTGCGCGGCGCGCTGTGGCCAGCTTTCGCTTTGACAGTGATTGCTTTTTTCGGGGGCTATGCGCTTTTTGGCTCGAATGGGGTGCTGGCGTGGGGTGAATATAGCCACCGCTACCAAGAGCGTAAAATTGCTTTGATGGCGATTGAAAAAGAGCGCGCAATACTTGCCAATCGCGTGGCGTTGCTTGATCCGCGCCACGCCAATCCCGATATGGTCGATGAATTGGTGCGGCGCGATCTGGGCTTAACGCATCCCGATGAAGTTATCATTCCGCTGACCGACTAAGTGAAAGTTTCGCGCTAAGCGAACGAGCCAAAGCTTTCCGTAACGTCATTTTTTCGATGAGGGATGATTGCCCTTCGCACGTTATCGCGCCTATAGCCGATCCATAGTGAGTGAGTATCTCCCCGGAAAGGCAATTCATTGGCAAAACCCGCTGAGACCCGAATGCAGATGCAAAGGGCGCATACCGAAACGTCTCATCCCACCGAGCCACAGCGGCATAGCGCCACCAATGATGAATTGCTTCAGCTCTATCATCAGATGCTGCTCATCCGCCGCTTTGAGGAGCGAGCGGGTCAGTTATACGGTCTTGGCTTGATCGGCGGCTTTTGCCACCTCTATATCGGACAAGAGGCCGTGGCGGTTGGCCTGCAATCGGCGCTTGATCCCGTGCGTGACAGTGTGATCACTGGCTACCGCGACCATGGCCACATGCTTGCCTATGGCATTGATCCCAAAGTTATCATGGCTGAACTAACTGGCCGTGCTGCTGGCATTTCGCGCGGCAAGGGCGGCTCGATGCATATGTTTTCGACCAGCCACAAATTCTATGGCGGGCACGGCATCGTCGGCGCGCAAGTTTCGCTTGGTACAGGGCTTGCCTTCGGTCACAAATATAGCGGCGACGGCGGTGTGACACTCGCTTATTTTGGTGATGGGGCAGCCAACCAGGGGCAGGTTTACGAAAGCTTCAACATGGCAGCCTTGTGGAAACTGCCGATCATTTTTGTCATTGAAAATAACGGTTATGCGATGGGCACCAAGGTTGACCGGTCAAGTGCTGAAACCGATTTCCATCTGCGCGGCGCATCGTTCCGGATTCCTGGCATGCAAGTCAACGGCATGGATGTGCTTGAGGTGCGCGGCGCGATTACGTCGGCGCTGGATTATGTGCGCGGCGGCAATGGGCCGTTGCTGATGGAACTCAAAACTTACCGGTATCGCGGTCATTCTATGTCTGACCCCGCAAAATATCGGTCACGTGAAGAAGTTCAGGATGTCCGCGAGAAATCCGACCCGATCGAAGCGTTGAAGCGCGATTTGATCGCCGCCGGAGTTGGCGAAGATGCGCTCAAGGATATCGATAAGGATATTCGCAAGATCGTGAGCGAGGCTGCCGATTTCGCGGAGGGTTCGCCTGAGCCCGATCCTTTGGAACTTTATACTGACGTGCTGGTGGAACAATATTGATGGCAACCCAACTCAAAATGCCCGCGCTCTCGCCAACTATGGAAGAGGGGACGCTCGCAAAATGGCTTGTCGCTGTTGGCGATACTGTGAAGTCGGGTGATATTCTCGCCGAGATCGAAACCGACAAGGCAACAATGGAATTTGAAGCCGTCGACGAAGGTGTCGTGAGCGAAATCCTCGTGAGCGAAGGGTCAGAAGGCGTTAAAGTCGGTACTATAATCGCGATGATCAGTGGGGACGATGAACCAAAAACGGCCCAAGCGCCTGCAGCGCCGATCATGGTCGCTACGCCGCCGCCCGCGCCTAAACCCGTTGCGCCAAAGCCTGTTCTTGCGGTCGCTGCTGAAGGCACACATAAAATTACCGTGCGCGAAGCGCTGCGCGATGCGATGGCCGAAGAAATGCGCCTTGATGACCGCGTTTTCGTCATGGGCGAAGAAGTGGCCGAATATCAGGGCGCCTATAAAGTCACGCAAGGGTTGCTTGAGGAGTTCGGCCCGCGCCGGGTAATTGATACGCCCATCACTGAATATGGCTTTGCGGGGATCGGCACGGGGGCGGCAATGGGCGGCCTGCGCCCGGTCATCGAGTTCATGACGTTCAATTTTGCGATGCAGGCGATTGATCATATTATCAATTCAGCGGCCAAGACCAATTATATGTCAGGCGGTCAGATGCGTTGCCCCATCGTGTTTCGGGGGCCTAACGGTGCGGCGTCGCGTGTCGGCGCTCAGCATAGTCAAAATTATGCGCCCTGGTACGCAAGCGTTCCCGGTCTGGTAGTTATCGCACCTTATGATGCCGCCGATGCAAAAGGGTTGCTGCGCGCGGCAATCCAATCGCCAGATCCAGTCGTTTTCCTTGAAAATGAGCTGCTGTATGGGCGGAGCTTTGATGTGCCGCTTGGCGACGTCACCTTACCCATTGGCAAAGCCCGTACTATGCGGATCGGCAGCGACGTGACCATCGTCAGCTATTCAATTGGCGTTGGCCTAGCGCTTGACGCCGCAGAGCAGCTGGCAGCGGAAGGCATTGACGCCGAAGTTATCGATCTTCGCACATTGCGCCCGCTTGACCGCGCTGCCGTGCTTGAAAGCTTGTCGCGGACCAACCGCCTCGTCGTCGTTGAAGAAGGCTGGCCGACTTGCTCAATCGCCAGCGAAATCATGGCGCTGTGCATGGAAGACGGCTTCGATGACCTCGACGCCCCCGTCGCGCGCGTGCTCAACGAGGATGTCCCGCTTCCCTATGCTGCCAATCTTGAAAAATTGGCGCTCATTGACGTTCCGCGGATTATCGCGGCCGTCAAGCGAACTTGCCATCGCCCTTGATGAGGGCGACGCGATTATGTGGCGGTGAATCGGTTACACGCCGACACGGTCACAGAGGGAGAGGGGTTGGTTGGTTTCTCCAAGCTGCGATCATCGCGAACATAGATCGCTTCAACGTCTTTGACCGTGATTGGCCCAAGGAAGTTGCCGGTGAATAGCGGCTGATATCGATACGAAACCTCGGCGACAATGATCATCGTGCCTGGCTCGGCTCTTAATTGTGAAGCCCCTGTCCCCACACCACCAAAACCTGTGCCGGTCGCGCCTGTATCCTCCACACCGTAAGCCGATGTAATGTTAAGCGTGCCCTTGCACCGCTGCCAGGTGATCCATTGCCCGCCACTTGCATTTTGCTGCAAGCTCGAGACGATCAGACGACCGTTTGACAATAGGTTGATGGTTTCGCTTTGCAAGCCGGCACCCAGAAATGCGTCGTTAATATCATGCTCGCGCAGCTGTGGCAGGGCAAGGCCAGTGGCATATTTTGCGCGCGATATATTGTCGGCTAACGTTAGCGCGGTCTGGCTAACGCGCATGTTTGCCAATTGCAGACTAGTCAATTCGATTCCTGACATGCCCAGAGCGAGCAAGATGGGCAAACAGTATGCGAATTCGACAAGCACAACGCCACTTTTGTCGCGGAGCATCGCTGAAATGCTGGTTTGCGCTTTGCCAAGCAGACGCCGTAATCGGGGTGGGGATGGGAGTACTAGGTGCATATTTGAACTCCAACGCGCGCTGTTTGCGCTGAAAACGGTTGGTTGCGAATTTGGGTGATCCCCGTGACGGTTTGCCTGTTCGATTGGCCCAGAAATTGCCACAACGGGAAAGGTCGATCAAATGTCAACGCCGCTTTGTAGATGACGACGTCCTGGGCACCGCCGCGTCCGCCAAGTCCGACGTCGGCGTCCCACACCTCGTTGGCATTTCGGTCAATATAGCATTCACCGGGTTCTCTAATTCCGTTACGATTCACATCGGTGAAATCTTCAGGGAGCCTAATATCTTGATAGTTTTGATAATAAACACGAGAAAAACTAATCTGACCATCAACGATATCGCGCATTGCCGCGGTAACTTTGGCGTCTATCGATGACGTCAGACTTGCCTCGAGCGATGATTCGCGTCCCGTTGACTCAACCGTGCCTTGAAGAATCGATTTGACGTATGCGGTATAGCCTACGTCTAAAATGCCCATCAATAACAAACAAAAAACGGGCGCGACAAATCCGAACTCAATCGCTGCAGTGCCTTGCTTGTCATTCTTGATCGCGCGCGCGCGCAGTTTAAATGTCGCCATCATTGTGTCAGCCTTAGATCGGCAATCTCAGTCGCGATGCGCCGAAATTGGGTATTGAGCTCAGCCGTATTTGTGGCAGCAAATGCGCGACCAGGATCGGCGCATGATGTTAGGTTGGATGTTAGCGTTGTTCCAAAAGCAATCACCCAAACGCTCAACTGCTGCGAACGCGCGGCATCGCATAAGGCTTGAAAACGCGCCGCATGGCGAGCATTAAGATCGGAATTTCCCGCAGCTACCCGACGATCTATTCTTTCAATTCCGTACGACGAGTAAACGTCTTGATTCGGTGCCAGAAGTCCATCGGTCATGAAGATGATATGTCGGCTAATTTGTCCCCCATTGCTGCCAATTATGTTGCGTGATGCGAACATTCCATTTGGTGAAATGAGCCGCAAACCCCAGACCATGCCGATATCGTGATAGGTGGCCCCTTCGGGTTGCAACTGAGGCAAATAGGCATCTAGCTGCGCCAAAGTCATACTATTCAAATTGCGGATGGGAGCGCCCGGACAGTTGCCCAAAGGCCGGCTATATTCGCTGGTGCTTGTCTCTTCGGTAGGGCTCGAACGCCACCAAGACAAATCGGGCAGCATTGGTCGCCACTTTGATGCGTCGTTGGTGCCAGGTGCAATGAAGTCGAGGTCAAGCGCTGCATCTGGGATTGGTCGAAAATTAGTGGCGGCGATCGTATTTCGCTCTTCTAGGCAACCCGACCAAGTCGTCGAACTTGATGTCATTCCGGTCTGATTTGGCAACGCCCGCAAAGCCACAGGGTCATAGCTTCCCGATGTCGGAACCGTCGCAGTAGACGTATTGATTGCTGACACATAATTTACACTTGTTCTTGTTTTATACTGCGCTACATTGTAAGCAACAGGTTTGTAGGTCCAATTTGTAAACTTGTAAGCGACAGGGTATGAAAAATCAGTTGTACTGACGTTGCGTGTACATGTTCGGTAATTGGGCGCAGTGTTTTGATCAGACCAGCCCGCTCTTGACGTGGCAGGAGAATATTCAATCCTTTTATAAGCACCGCTCGTCGGTCTAGTTGCGGTAAAAGTGGAGCCCACCGCATAAATAACTGTGCCTGCGGGATTGGGATCGCTAACGGTACCCTTGTCGACACCGTCATCAATTGAAAACCAGGCGTTGGTTTCGTATGCCGTGCAATCATTAAATGACATCGGGGTATCGACGCTCGCACTTGGTTTGCGGAATGTTTGGGTGGTGTTAACAGCGCTGCCCGATTGAACTGGCGTGGGCGAAGGCACAGCAGTCGTAAAGTTGGCAACGCGTGATTGATAGGTCCATGTGTCGACAAGTTGTGTCAACGGCAACTGACTCGCGTCAGGCGAAGCTACAAACAAATCTTTGCCGTTCACGGTGTGGCTGTACGGCACGAATCCAAAGCGCAACTGAGTGCGCGGACTCGTTCTCGCAGCGTCAGCTAATGTGGTATAGAATGACCGGACTGCCCCGCGTAACCCTTCGATTTTTGAACCGGCTCCGCCACCGCAGCTGGTATTATCAGGGCAATCAGCCATCGACCCTGTAACGTCGAGCACCATCATTGTGTCGATATTGGGCACTTGCAAATCGGCGCTGCAGGTTACGGTTAAATCCATGGTCGTTTTACCGAACAAGCCCATGATGACAGTCGGCACCTTAGTGCTTGCGCTGCCATCTACCCGACCTTCGGCTGTGCCAGCCAGTGAGAAGGTCAACGCGGTTGCATCATATTCTGACACCGGAAAGTTGAAGTTGAACATTTTGTTCGCTCTGGCGCGCGCATCCGTCGTGAGCGTGAGCGTCGTCATCGCGCGCCGCGCCGCCAGCGTGCCCGCATCACAAGCCGCCTGCAGCCGCGTCTTTGCCATATAGCCCCGGCTGATATCGATTGATCCGCCAACAACGCCCAGAATCGGAAACACCGACGCCGCCGTCAAAGCGATCACGTTGCCGCTTTTATCGCTGCGCAAGCGGTGCAGAAAACCGCGCGCGGCGTGTGCCTTAAGCTGGCTGGTGGTGGTGATACGCATGTATGTCCCAATCGGTAAATTCATTACAGGCTTGGGCATTAGAGCGATTGCCGCTAAGACAGTTTGAACCGAGACAGTTAACAGGAATTTTGCCATCATTTGACGTCATCGTGACTTGCCCTAAGGGGAAAGGGTGACCTTTGATGATGCATTCTCGGCTGAGACGCGGCTGATTCTCTCTTATTCGCCCGCGCATCTCAGGCCTATTTTTGGCGGAATATTGTCGCTTGATCGCCAATTGGGGGCAATCGTCGCGCAGGCACGCGATCCGCACCTGGCGCGTATTCGGCTCGCTTGGTGGGGCGAACAGTTTTTGGGGTTAGGGCCGTCATCACGCCCGGCTGATCCCGATTTGCGCTTTGCGGCTACGTTGGTTTGCCATCATGACGTCAAACCCGCGACGCTATCAGGGTTAACGCAGGGATGGGACCTGTTGCTCGGTGATGGTGGAATTACACCAGAAGCGCTGGCCGCCTATGGCAAGCTGCGCGGCGGAACTATTTTTGCTATCGCGGCTCAAATTGCCGGTTGCGATGTGGTGGCATGCGAAATGATCGGATCGGCCTGGGCACTCACCGATTTTGCGTTTCGCTGCTCAACGCCTGAAACAGCGCACCGAGCGGCGGAAATGGCCAATACCCAATTTGTTGCCCACCCGCCGCATATGTTGCGACGTCACCTGATGAGTTTTGCGCTGCTCGCGCATTTTGCTAAGCGTGATCTGAAACGAGGGCCTGAACAACCGCGCCCAACAGGTCACCCGTGGCGCGCCGCCCAAGCCTTGTCTTTCGCATTATTTGGATAGGCTATTGCAATCCAGCCAAAGCGAGTTAGCCTTCGCTATCAGTTGATCGAGGTGCGCGCGATGTGGCGATTTCTTGCTGGGGTTGGATCAACATTACTATTGGTAACAGCAGGTTTTTTGATCTGGCAGGGCCGGGCCGATACCGCCCAAGTGATTCCCGCCGCGCCGCCTGCTGAAACAACCGAAGCCGCGCAACCCGATGCTTTGGCCTTGCTGGGAGATAGTGGCCCGCCAACCGCCACTGAAAAAACGCGCGAGCAAAAGCGGTTCAGTCGCTATGACAAGGACAAGAACGGTGCTGTGGCACGCGAAGAATATCTCGCCGCACGGCGCAAAGCCTTTGCAAAATTGGATGTGAACGGTGACGGTCACTTATCATTTGAGGAGCATGCAGTAAAAGCCCTCACCAAGTTCGCGACCGCTGATCGAGATCGATCTGGCACACTGACCCCGGCTGAATTTTTGGTGACACGTGTTGCGCGTAAAGCACCCGGTAAAAAATGCCCTCGGCCGAGCCCCCTGCGGCGCCCCGAACCCGCGCCCGAAGCTGATAGCGACGATAGTTAGGCCCGCCACGCGGCAAAGGCGGCGCGGGCGCGTTCGGTGTGGAGCAATTTGCGATCGGCCTTTTTGCTCTTTTTATCGAGGATGAGTGGCGGGAACAGGCCAAAGTTTACATTCATCGGCTGATATGTTGACGCGTCGGCACCGCCAGTGATGTGGCATAACAGCGCTCCGAACGCAGTTTCAGGGGGAGGCGGCGCGAAGGCTGCACCGCCAAGCTCGGCAATCGCAAAACGCCCCGCCAACAAACCGATAGCGGCACTTTCGATATAGCCTTCACACCCCGTAATTTGCCCCGCAAAGCGTATGTGTGGTTTCGATTTCAATCTTAGTGTTTCATCAAGCAACAGGGGTGCCTTGATGAACGTGTTACGGTGCAAGCCCCCGAGCCTTGCAAATTCAGCCTTTTCCAACCCCGGTATCATCCTGAAAATCCGCACTTGCTCGCTATGTTTAAGCTTGGTTTGAAATCCAACTATGTTCCACAATGTGCCGAGCGCATTATCCTGGCGTAGTTGAACGACGGCATAGGGCCAGCGGCCAGTTTTGGGATTGTCGAGGCCAACCGGCTTCATCGGCCCATAGCGAAGCGTATCGACGCCGCGTTCCGCCATCACTTCAATTGGCATACACCCGTCAAAATAGGGTGTATTGGCTTCCCATTCCTTGAATTCGGTTTTTTCGCCAGCGATCAGGGCCGCATGGAACAAAAGATACTCATCCTTGGTCATGGGGCAATTGATATAGTCCTTGGTTTCGCCCTTATCCCACCGCGACGCCATCCATGCGATATCCATGTTGATAGTTTCGTGATAGGCAATTGGCGCAAGCGCATCGAAAAAGGCGAGGGCTTCCTCGCCGGTTTGTTCGGCGATGGCGCTGGCGAGCGGGGCAGCGGTTAGCGGCCCGGTAGCGATGATCGCCGGCCCCGTGGGCAGATCATCGATGCGTTCGCGCGCAAGGTCGATCAAGGGGTGCGCAGCGATGGCTGCGGTAACGGCTGCTGAATAGCCATCACGGTCAACTGCCAGCGCCGAACCAGCTGGCACGCGGTGCGCATCGGCACATTGCAATATAAGCGAGCCAAGCGCGCGCATTTCAGCGTGTAGCAGGCCAACAGCGTTGCTTTGCGCGTCGTCCGAACGAAAACTGTTCGAACAGACAAGCTCAGCCAAATCGTTCGTCTTGTGTGCCGCCGTTGCCTCGATACCGCGCATTTCCGACAAACGCACAGTGATGCCCGCCTCGGCAAGCTGCCATGCCGCCTCTGCACCCGCAAGCCCACCACCGATAATATGAATTTGGTATGTCATGACAGGTTCGATATGGCGTTTTGCTCAAATAGGCGAGAGGGGATTATGGGGCAATCGACGGCATTGAGACCAGCCATTCTGGCGCTCAGCCTGCTGGCTGGCCTATCTTATACATTTTCATCGACTTTGACTGTGCCATTCGTTGCCTTGGTCATTTGGAAAGGCAGCGGGGTTGGGATGCTCGCGCTCTATGCAGCGCTAGCCGCGCGTTCGCGTGATGGTTGGTTGCTGAGCGTGGTGATGGCGCTCCATTCGTGCGGCGATATCGTGCTCGACGCAGCGGGCTATACAGCGGGCGCTTTGCTATTCATGATCGGTCATGCTGTCGCCATCGGGCTCTACGCGCGCAACCGCAGGCCTCAGCTGAGTCGGAGCCAAACTTTATTGGCACTCTTGCTGGTGCCGTTCAGCCTGTTAATTGCTTTTGCCATGACACAAGATGTTGGCGTGGGGGTATATACAATCGTGGTTTCCGCGATGGCCGCCATGGCATGGACCAGTCGCTTCTCGCGCTACTCCGTCGGCATCGGCGCGATTGCCTTTCTCGTCTCTGATCTGCTCATCTTTGCGCGGATGGGGCCACTAGCGGGTGTCGGGCAGGTGAGTTTTTCGATTTGGATTTTGTATTTTTCAGGCCAATTCATGATTACGGTTGGGGTCGCACGAGCGTTAGCAAAGCGCCGACCCGTAGAAATATGACAATCAAGATTCACTGTCAAATTCGATTAAAGACCCGTACCAACTCAGCAATTCGTATCAAGAAAAATATTTCGATTATTTGATAGCAATGTGAATTTCTGTTTTTTCACAGCGATATAGTGACTTGGCTGTTTTGCTCGAGTGACTGCGTTATTAACCTTAAATTTGCAATTTCACTCCATAACGGAGGATCAGAGCGACCACTGGGTTTGCCTGCATCGGGGAGATAATATGCATCAGACTGACCTCAATAGCGCCGGCGCAATGCCGCAAAATGACGCTGATTGGTTGTTGTTTGAGCAATTGGCCGTTCCCGCTGAGGCGGCAAAATCGGCGACAGTGGCAAATCTTCTCAATGCGACAATAATGGGGTTGGTCTTTTATCAAACAGTGCCTTGGACTGAACTAGTCGCTGGTTTGGCGGTTCTGGTGCTTTTGCTCTCTTGGCGGATCATGGCGACGCGAAACCTCAGTCAAAATTCAGATCAAATCGACAGGCTTTCCAAAATTCAGCAATCAGTCGAATGGAATGCGGCGGCCTTAGGGGGCTGGTGGGGCGTAGTCGTTGGCCATTTGGTTTTGGTCGGTTCGACTGATCAACGGATGTTGGTCGGCATTGTTGGTGCTGGAATGATGAGTGCCGGTGCCATAAGCTACCGATCTCTGCATCGTGCCGCCAAGCTATATGCAACGGCCTGCACCGTTGGCAGCATCAGCTGTTTTGCAGCGCTCGGATCATCGTCCGGATATGCGGCTGCTGGCCTGACAATTTGCTATCTCTTTGTCTTGTTTGGCGCAAGCGACTCAAGCGCCCTTAATATTCGTGCCTATCTCGTCAATCGCCGCGAAGCTGAGCATTCCGCTGAGACAATTAAACTGTTGCTCAATGATTTTACCGAGCAAGGGTCTGACTGGCTGTTCGAACTTGATAGCGACGGGCTGCTGGTCGCGCCTAGCCACCGGCTAGCCGAAGCCGCGATGCGACCGATTGAAACGCTTTCTGGTAAGTCGTTCGTTTCGCTATTTGATGAAGGGCAAGATCGGTCAAGGCTAGTGGCGCAAATTCGCAGAAATCAGCCATTTCGACACCAGATTGTGCCACTTACGATCAACGGAGCCCAGCGATGGTGGTCAATCAATGCCCGCCCCGCCAGCGGCAATGGGATCGCCTTTCGCGGCGTCGTGACGGACATCACCGCGCAGCGCCAGGCTGAGGAAAAAGTCAGCTATATGGCGCATTATGATGGGCTGACTGATCTGCCAAACCGATTCATGTTCAACGAATCGCTCTACCGTGCGTTTAACCGCCGGTCAGGCAAGCTTGCCATGATGTATCTTGATCTTGATAATTTTAAAGCGATCAATGATACGCTTGGCCACCCCGTTGGCGACCAATTACTGAAAGCCGCGGCGCGCCGCCTTGAGGATTGCGTTACCAGCAAGGACATTGTCGCGCGGCTTGGCGGCGATGAATTTGCCATCCTTGTCGCGCCCGAAAATGTAGGCACAATCGACGCGATGGCCGACGCAATTGTGCGCGCAATGGCAAGTCCCTTTGCGCTTGATGGCCACGATGTTGTGATTGGCGTAAGCATCGGTATCGCTTGCGCACCGCAGGACGCCGACACTGCCGAAAAATTACTCCAGAACGCCGATCTTGCGCTCTATTCAGCGAAAACATCTGGCCGCAACCGATCAGCCCGGTTTGAGATTGGCATGGATGAAGCCGCACAGGCGCGCCGTATCCTTGAGATGGATCTGCGCGGGTCGCTCGGCAAGAATGAAATGCGGCTACATTATCAGCCACTCGTCAACGTCGAATCGGGCAAGACGTCCGGCTATGAAGCCTTGATCCGCTGGGAACATCCTGAGCGCGGTATCGTGATGCCTAATCTGTTCATACCGATTGCCGAAGAGACAGGCATGATTGTGCAAATCGGAGAATGGGTGATCCGCCAGGCCCTTGACGATATGGCACGCTGGGAACAGGATTTGTCGGTTTCGATCAACCTATCCCCTGCGCAAATGCGCAGCCCAAGCCTAGTGACAACGATCATCAACGCGCTTGCCCAAACGGGTGTTGAGCCAAATCGGGTATGCCTTGAAATCACCGAAACCGTGTTGATGCAGGATACTGATGCCAACATTGAAACGCTTCATAAACTTAGCAGCCTTGGTGTGTCGATTGCGCTTGATGATTTTGGTACTGGTTATTCATCGCTCAATTATCTGCGCAGTTTTCCGTTCGATAAGATCAAAATTGATCGCTGCTTTGTCAGTGAAATCGATACACGGGAAGATTGCCAAGCGATTGTGCGATCAGTGGTTGCGCTCGCGACCAGCCTTGGCATGACAACAACGGCCGAAGGTGTTGAGCGCCCCGAGCAGTTTGAGCAATTGCGCATCGAAGGCTGCGGCGAGGTTCAGGGCTTTCTGTATAGCAAAGCCGTGCCGGTTGATCAGCTCAGCAACCTTAGGTCACCCAAGCCGTCGTTAGGCAGCAAACTCGCCCAGCTCGCTGATCAACGCCAAAGCCGAATTGAAGCACAAAAGCGCAGTGGTGCCGCGCGAAAGCAAGGTTAGTGCTTTTGCGCCAACCAAGCTTCGGTTTGTGTTGCTACCAAGCCAACCAGATCATCCTGCGCCAAATTCACGTCGATCACGTGCATGCCCCAATCCGGGAACAACGCCGAATCACCTGCTAGTGTATCAGTTCGCGGATCAGAGGGGTCTGCATTCAAATGGATCGCAAGATAATTACCATGACCATTAGTCTTGCACGCGCCGGAAATTAGTCCTGGCAACATAACATCTGGCGTCTTGATCGGCTTGCCAACCTTCGTCCATGGCGACACCGCACCCACCAAGTCTTCCGATGGATTAGTGGCTGCGAACACACTGCGCAGCAGCGCGGAACCGCCACTGAGCGCCGCTGGATTGACGCAGGCTATCGATTGATCCGGCTTTGCGGCAACGCCAAAGCGACTATTGAGCGGCGGTGGTGTGCTGTCGCGGAAGCTGACATATGTAATAAGACAGCCAGTCTGGTCATTTTTGCGACACAGCGACACCGACTTAAAATCGCCCCCAACATCTTTTCCGGTTGGTACGGTGACATTGATGCCAATCAGCATTGCTGACAACATCCGCTGCCGGATCGGCTGGCCATCGATTTCTTCGGCGACGAGCTGCTTTAGCATCCGCGACCCTTGACTATGACCGAACAGCAGGAAGGGCCGCCCCTGATTATCGCTGGCGAGATAGTGTTTCCACGCATCGCGGATATCGCGGTAAGCCAGTGCAAAATCAGCGGTAACGGGCTTGCCACCCAGATTTAAGCGCAGCGCAGTCAATGTGCCTTGCCGATAAAGCGGCGCGAATGTCCGGCACTGTGCGCCAAAGCGAGCAAATTGGAGCGCAACAACCCGCTGCTCTTCTTCGTTTGCAACCATGTCGCTGTTAGGTGTTTCGTCATATGAAACCGTGGGATAGACGTAAAAGCAATCCGCTTTGGGTGCTTTGGCGGGTACGAATTTGATTTCGGTTTGAGCGCCATCGGCGGCGATCTCAGTTACATCGCGCTTGATTGAGCATGTGTCACGACGATCGGGCCGGCATAGCCAGTTCTGCGCCAAGCCATAATCATTTGTGGCAGGCGTTGCGGCGGCAGCGGCTGCGATCACTAAGGTAAAAAACAATGGCTATCCCCTCATTCCGGCGGTCTCGAATGCCGCAATTGTTGTCCGGTGCAAAAGCCGGTCATAACCGTCATAGCCCCCCGTCGCGCGGTGCAGCAATGACCGATTGTCCCACATCACGAGCATATCAGTTTTCCACACATGTTCGTAGATAAATTCCGCCCTGCTTTGCCACTCGTGCATTTCGAAAAGCAGCGGACGAGCCTCTTCGTCTGCCATGTCTTCGATGCCGATGATATACCCTATGCAACCGAACAAGCCGAGGCGGCCTGTTTCGGGGTGCGCGCAGATGATCGGGTGGAGCCGTGTGCGTGCCGCGGTTGCTGAGGGACGAATATCCATGCTGCGCCCTTTATCACTCTCACCATACATTCCAGATGGTGCATATCCGCCCCGTGCGCTGTGGATAGCGATCTTCCCCTCGAGGCGATCCCGTAGCGTCGGCGGCATGGCGTCAAGCGCGGCATGCTGGTTCGCAAAGAGAGTATTGCCCCCAATTGGGGGGATAGTGATCCCGTAGAGGCAAGTGCCCGCCGGTGGACGGGCTTGGAAGCTCCAATCGCTATGCCAATTTTCGGCGAAGAGTGGCGAGGTTTCATCGGCCTTGCGCTTCACTGCGATGATATTTTTGCGGCCAGCAATCGGGGCAATGAAAGGATCGTCACCAAAATTCCCGAAATAGCGTGTGAAGCGCTCAAGGTGATCGTCGCTTAGCCGTTGGTCGGGGAAGGCCAGCACATGATGTTCCAGCCATGCCGCCCTTATTGCCGCGACCAGTTCGGCTGATAGCGGCACGCTGAGGTCAACCCCAGTGATGTGGGCGCCACATCCCTGTCCAGTCGGTGAGATCGAAAACGTCATGGCCAGAGGGTGAAGCCTGAAACACGCTTCGTCAATCCTGCGGCATTACCCCGATTACGGCTGTCATGGGCAATTGCCCATAAAGATGCGGAAACAAGGCACCACCGCGTGACACTTCCCATTTGAGCGCGGCATCAAAGTGCCCAAGGTCGATTTCGGCGACCACCAAGCCAGTCTGCCCGGCGAAATGCTTGGCGAGCGTTTCTCCTAGCTGATCAGCGGTCGACATATGGATATAGCCATCGTCCAGATCGACGGGAGCGCCTGCGAAAACGCCGTCAGCCTGAAATTGTGCCCATTGATCAGCGGTGAAGATCTTGAACGCAGTGTGGGTCATTCAGTTATCGGCACATCGTCAGCCGGCTGCATTTCACTAGCCTCGTCGCCATCGCTATCAATTTTGGCTGCACTTACGACATGCTCATTGTCAGCCACGTTGAACAGTCTCACGCCCGCTGAATTGCGACCAATGACGCGCATTCCTGCGATTTCCATGCGGATTAGCTTGGCCTGATCGGTGACCAGCATCAATTGCTCGCCTGCGCTGGTCGGGAAGCTAGCAACGACTAAGCCATTGCGTTCGATATTGTCGATATTGGTAATCCCCTGACCACCACGACCCGTGCGGCGATATTCATAAGCCGACGAGCGTTTGCCATAGCCGTTGGCACAGACGGTGAGGATGAACTGCTCACGCCCTGACATTTCGGCCATCCGCTCGGGCGTTAATGTTGGCTCATTCTCATTATCCTTCCAAGGGGCTGCACGCAGATAGGCTTCGCGTTCTTCCTGAGTCGCGCCTGAGCGGTGGAGGATGGTGAGCGAAATGACCTCATCATCGCCCTTGAGCGTCATGCCGCGCACGCCGGTTGACGTGCGGCTTTGGAATTCGCGTACATCAGTCCCTTCAAAGCGGATCGCCTTGCCCTGACGCGTCGCGAGGAGGACATCATCCTCTTCAGTCAACAGCGCAACCCCAATCAGCCGGTCTTCGCTGTCATCCTCAAACCGCATGGCAATCTTGCCAGCGGTTGGAATGTTAGTGAAGGCATCCATGCTATTGCGCCGAACCGTGCCCTTGGCGGTTGCGAACATGACGTGCAGTTTGGCCCATTCTTCCTCATTTTCCGGGAGCGGCAGCACAGTCGAGATCGTCTCGCCGGTCGCCAGTGGCAACAGATTGATCATCGGTCGACCGCGCGTATTGGGCCCGCCTTCTGGCAGACGCCAGACTTTCATCCGGTATACCTTGCCCGCCGTCGAAAAGAAGAGAACGGGTGTGTGCGTTGACGTGACGAACATTTCGGTCACGACATCCTCGTCTTTGGTCGACATGCCAGCGCGACCCTTGCCGCCGCGGCGTTGCGCGCGGAACGTGTCGAGCGTCGTGCGCTTTATATAGCCATCGAGCGTGACGGTCACGACCATCTCTTCGCGCTCGATCAGATCTTCATCATCGATCCCGTCGCTTGCAGGCATGATGATTGAGCGACGCGGGGTCGCAAATTCATCACGGATGGCGATCAACTCGCCGCGCATCACCTCAAACAGTCGCGCGCGATTGCCAAGAATCTCAAGTAATTCGCCAATCGATCCAGCGAGAACCTTAAGCTCATCGCCAATTTCATCACGACCAATCGCCGTCAACCGGTGCAGACGCAGATCTAGGATGGCGCGCACCTGAAGATCGGATAGGCGATATGTGTCACCTGCAATTTCGCTTTCAACTGCTTCAACCAGCGCGATGTAGCTCGCAATCTCTGCGATCGGCCATTCGCGTGCGGAGAGTTTTTCGCGCGCTTCGGCGGGGCTGCCAGAGCCACGGATGATCCGCACAACTTCATCAAGATTGGTAACCGCAATGACGAGGCCCAGCAAAATATGGGCGCGGTCACGCGCCTTGGCCAGCTCAAATTTTGATCGCCTTGTAATGACTTCCTCGCGGAAGTTGACAAAGGCTTCGATGATGTCGCGCAGCGTCAGCGTCTCCGGACGTCCGCCACGAATGGCGAGCATGTTGGCCGGAAATGAAGATTGCGCTGGGGTGAAACGCCACAGCTGATTGAGCACGACTTCGGGCGTCGCATCGCGCTTCATGTCGATCACGATCCGCACACCGAACCGGTTCGATTCGTCACGGATGGCGCTAACGCCTTCGATCCTTTTGTCGCGCGCGGCTTCGTTGATTTTTTCAACGAGGTTGTTCTTCCCCGTTTGATAGGGCACTTCGGTGAGGACGATCGAGCGGCGGTCGTTGCGCCCTTCCTCAATCTCATATTTCGATCTCATGATGATCGAGCCCTTGCCGGTATGGTAAGCGGAGCGCGCGCCGTGCTGGCCAAGGATCATAGCGCCGGTTGGGAAATCAGGGCCGGGGATGATCTCGATCAATTCATCAATCGTGATGGCGCCATTATCAATGAAAGCAAGGCAGCCGTTGATGACCTCGCCCAAATTGTGCGGCGGAATGTTGGTGGCCATGCCCACCGCAATGCCGCCCGCGCCGTTGACAAGCAGATTGGGGAAGCGGGCAGGGAGCACGGCTGGTTCATGTTCACTGCCATCATAATTGGGCGTGAAATCAACCGTATCCTTATCGAGATCATCAAGCAGCGCGTTCGACACTTTGGCGAGACGTGCTTCGGTATATCGCATCGCCGCCGGATCATCGGGATCCATCGATCCGAAATTGCCCTGCCCATCAACAAGCATGACGCGCATTGACCAATCCTGCGCGAGCCGTGCCAAGGCCATGTAAATGGCACTATCGCCGTGCGGGTGATATTTACCCATCACGTCACCGACGATGCGGCTGCACTTGCGATAAGGCTTGCCCGCGACATAGCCAGCCTCTTGGCACGCGAACAAAATCCGGCGGTGAACCGGCTTCAGTCCGTCACGCACATCGGGCAGCGCGCGCGACACAATGACCGACATCGCATAGTCAAGATACGATGTTTTCATTTCGTCTACGATATTGATCGGGGTGATATCCGAAGGGTCGACGGGAATGGGCTCGTCGGTGTTCAAGCTGCAACTTTCTGGTTATTTTGGTTGCCGTTGGTTTAGGCCGACTGTCACAAAAATGCCAGAAAAAATCGCGGACTGGCTGATTGAAGGTACACAATTCAACCATGGTTCATTTTTGCTAACGCAAAAAAAGTGTCGACGTTTCCCCGGCTTGCGCTGGCGCATGCGTGAGGTTAATCAGCATGCAAAACAGGCAAGGCGTTTGTCGTAGCGCTGGTTAGAGGATTATGAATATGAAGATGATATCCGGAATCGTAGTTGGCGTGGCTTTGGCTGTGGGATCGACGGCGCTTGTTACGTCAACCTCTGCGATTGCTGCCAAGGCCGAAAAGGCCGCGCCTGCAAAGGCCTACAAGCTTAGCGAGCCCTTCCGTAAAGCGATCGCTCCGGTGCAAACTTCTATCAAGGCCGGGACGTTACCCGATGCGCAGGCGAAGATGGATGCTGCTGACGCAATTGCGAGCGCACCTGATGAAAAATATATTGCGGGCGCCGTACGGTTAGAACTTGCGCTCGCGCTCAAAGACACGGCAATGCAGGCGAGAGCGCTGGATGGGATATTGGCGAGCGGTGCTGCTCCTGCCGCTGATATACCCAAGTTCACGTTCTTTTCGGGCAACTTTGCCTTTCAACGCGGCGATTATGCGCTTGCGGCCACAAAATTGGCTGAGGCTGACCGCTTGGGTTACAAAAATCCTGATATGCTCCTATTGTTGGCCGAAGCCAATTTTAAACAGAACAAAATTGTGGAAGGGCTTCCGTTCGTCGAGCGTGCGATTGCAGAAGCGGCTGCAAAGGGGGAAAAAGCCCCCGAATCATGGTATCAGCGCGCGTCCTCGGTCGCGTACAAAGCGAAGATGGCGCCTGAAGTTGCCAAGTGGACACGTTTGCAAGTCCGTGCCTTTCCAACGGCTGAAAATTGGCGGAGCGCGATCGTCATTTACCGGGATTCTGCTAAGCTCGATGGGCAGGCTTCGCTCGACCTGATGCGGTTGATGCGCATTACCAAATCGCTGGTTGGTGAGCGAGATTTCTTTGAATATGCTTCGCTCGCGACAGAGCGCGCTTTGCCCGGAGAAGCGCAATCTTCGATAGAGGAGGGGTTTGCGTCAGGCGCGGTTCCGCGCACCAGCCGCGCGGTCAACGAAATGCTGACACTTGCCAAAGGCAAGATTGCAGTCGATCGCGCATCACTCATCGCGTCGGAAAAGCAAGCTGCTGGCTCCGCGACGGGCAAAATTGCGGCGGGAACAGCGGACGGCTTTTTGGGTTACGGCGAAGATGGCAAGGCGATCACATTGTATCAGTTAGCGTTGACCAAGGGCGGCGTTGATGTTGATGCGGTCAACACGCGGCTTGGCATTGCCCTTGCACGTTCCGGGCAAAAGGACGCCGCGCGCGCGGCTTTTGCTTTGGTCAAAGGACCGCGCGCTGCGATTGCCTCGTTCTGGACCTTGTGGCTCGATACGACGGCTTGACGTCACAAATCGATGGGCACGCCGGGCATATGCTTTGATGTGCGGATTGTGAGTGAGGTTTTGACACCAGCCACGTTAGGGGCAGTGGTTAGCGATGATGTCAGGAACGATTGAAACTCTTGCAAGTCGCGCGCGACAATTTTGAGCATGAAATCGATTTCGCCATTGAGCATATGGCATTCACGGACCGGCGGCAGGTTTGCCACATGCGCTTCAAACGCTTGCAAATCGGATTCAGCCTGACTTTTGAGGCTCACCATCGCGAAAACCGTAATCGAATAGCCCATTCGCGAGGCATTGATTGCGGCGTGATACCCTTGAATAATGCCTTCTTCTTCAAGGCTGCGTACCCGGCGCAGGCATGGTGGTGCTGTCAGTCCAACCCGCGCGGCAAGGTCGACATTGGTCACCCGGCCATCATTTTGAAGCTCGCTCAATATGCGCCGGTCAATTTGGTCGAATGAATTTTGCATGCTTTGTGTTTGATCCTACCCCAATTACGATAACCGCTATAATTTTATTACCGAAGTTTGCAATTGGTGAACGTGATAGATGTGCCAGTTTGCGACGTCCCATTTTGTTGCCTTTGCACGCTGGGCTCACCTCGCTAGCGTTAAGCGATTAATAAGAATGTGAGTCTGGGACAAAATTTGTGCGCTTTGATGATCGTCTGAAAACAATCTTAGCGATTGATCCGCGCGATGATTCGGTGCGTGCAGCGCTATGGGCGCAGATTGTTGATTTGATCGCACAAAAGCGCGTGGTTGATCCGTGGCAGAATGCATTCGCCCAATCTAAACTGAGAGAGTGGCAAATGCAGGTGCCGGCAACGCGGCGTCAATCGATTGCGCGTTCGGTGGCGGGGCCGCATTTACCTTTTGCGCTCGTTCAGATATTCGCGACCGATACCCCGCCGATTGCCGCCATGATACTCCGACAGGTGGTGCTAAGCGAACAAGAATGGGCGCAACTAATCCCGAAATTGCCCGTCGCTTCGCGGGCGCTGCTGCGCGAACGCTCTGATTTGCCAGCGACGACACAGCAAATGCTGGCCAGTTACGGCACCAGCGATTTTGCTTTGTCATCGCAAATGGGCACCCCCGAGGCGGTGGCAAGCGAAGTGCCGCAACCAGAGGCGTTGCCGCAACAGCCGCCGCAACCGCGCAAAATTGCCGATCTCGTTGCGCGCATTGAAGCCTTTCAGCGCGAGCGATCTTCGCGCCTTATTGCCGCGCCGTCGCAGAGTGAGTTACCATCCTCGTTCCGCTTTGAATGCGATAGTGACGGTATGATAAACTGGGTGGAAGGCGTGCCCCGAGGCGCGTTGATCGGCTTGACAATAGCTAAAATGGCCGAACCATATGGCGGCGGCGTCGATGGTCATGTGGCTGGGGCCTTTCGTCATCGGTCAGAATTTAGCAACGGCAGGCTTTCGGTCCCGGGTAAAGGGCCGGTCTCGGGAATTTGGCTGGCCACAGCGTCGCCGTTATTCGATGCCGGTAGTGGCCGTTTTGAAGGATATCGCGGCGTTGCGCGCCGCCCCGATCCTCTTATCGAAACGGCCCGCCAAAGCGAGTTTGGCCAGATAACCGGCCTGTCGTCCGATTCAGTGCGCCAGTTGGTGCACGAATTGCGCACGCCGCTGAATGCTATCCGCGGCTTTGCTGAAATGATCAGTGCGCAATTGCTCGGCCCTGCTTCGTCAGCCTATCGGCAAAAGGCCGAGTTGATCGTTGCCGATGGCGCTACGCTCATGAACATATTCGATGACCTCGAATCGGCGGCGAGGATCGATAGTCATGCTTATCAAGCTCAGCGCGACGCGTCGGTTGATTTAGTGCAATCGCTTGCTTTTGTGGCCCGCGACCTTGAACCGGTTAGTAACTTGCGCAACGTCACATTACGTTTCGCGATTGCACGTCAGCTCCCTCGCGGTGCGCTTGACTCGGTTAGTTGTGAGCGCCTCATGGCTCGCCTGATCGGCATAGCGTTAGGTGCAGCCAATCCTGCTGAAACGATAGATATATCCTTGGGCACTGACGGTAAAAGCGCGCAATTGATCGTTGATCGGCCCGTTGCGCTGCAAGGCATTCCAGAACATCTGCTGCTCGATCCATCGCACGCGCAAGATGGCAGTTGGCCAGAGGCGTCCCCGCTTGGCCTCGCCTTCACCTTGCGTCTCATTGCCAATTTGGCGCGATCAATCGGTGGCCAGTTTGTGATTGGTGATGGTAACTTTATGTTGATGATGCCAATGGATCAGGCGAATATCGGGGAACAACTAGAAAGCGTGTAATTTACGTGAACGATGCCATAGGCCTACCGAACCGACGTGTGCGCAATCAAGGGCGGCTCGATCATCCTGCACGCGTCGCCGATCGGGTCACGCTTAGCAGCAGCTTTGGCAAACGCTTCGCGGTATTCGTTGATACTGAAGAAGAATTTGATTGGAGCCAACCCCGATCAAGATCGGCAACGGCGACTAGCGCCACGCGCTATTTGCCGCAATTTCAGGCGCTCATGGATGCCCATGGTATTTGCCCAAATTATATGATCGACTATCCGGTGGCAGATTCGCCCGAATCGGTTGAGGTGCTGGCCAAGATGATTGCAGCCGGTAATTGTGCGATTGGCACGCAGCTTCACCCCTGGGTAAACCCGCCATTTGATGAAGATGTAATTACATTCAATAGTTATGCGGGCAATCTTCCGGTGGAACTTGAGCGGAATAAGCTAAACGAGCTCACCAACAAGATTGAAGCCGCCCTTGGCACCAAACCCATTATGTACCGTGCAGGACGATATGGCGTCGGTCCGCACACTGCCGCTATCCTTGAAGAATTGGGATACCGCATGGATACATCGGTGCGCCCGTATTTTGATTATAGTCATGAGGGCGGCCCCAATTTTTCGCGGCATGATCCTCGACTATACTGGGCCGGGCCAACAGGATCATTGCTTGAGGCACCGCTTAGCGTCACCTATACGGGACAATTGCGGCGATTTGGTCGCTATCTGTTCGGCAATGGACGCAGCCGCGTCAAGATGCTGGCGGGTATGGCGCGATCAGGGATGCTCGCCCGCGTTGCGTTGACGCCTGAAGATATGCCGATTGAAGATGTAAAAACCGCAATCCGCGCGCTGCTTGCCGATGGGCAACAATATTTCAGCCTCTCTTTCCATTCGCCGTCGCTCACCCCGGGGCACACGCCCTATGTTCGCAATTCAGCAGAACTCAGCGATTTCTATCGCTGGTGGGACAAGGTGCTGAGCTTTTTGCAAGAAGCGGGCATCACCCCGGTGTCGGTCGACGAGTTATTGCGCGAGGTGTGGGCAAACCGCGCCTCCAGCTGAGGCTTGCATCGCGCCCCTTGCCTCCGCTATCGCGCATTGGTGCACAGCGTGGGCCTGTAGCTCAATGGTAGAGCCGGCCGCTCATAACGGCTTGGTTGGGGGTTCGAATCCCTCCGGGCCCACCATATGCTCTTGCGCGTCACTTTTTGCTGGTGGCTGGGCCTCGGCTCGCTTAGCTTTATCCTCAGATATAAGGGGATGGATTATGGCTATGCGTAACATACTGCTTGGCGGAGTCGGGCTTGGGATGCTTGGGCTTGGTGCGGTGGTTGGTATCCGGACATTTCAGTTTGCGCCCGCAGGCGTCGCGGCTTCCGATGATGTTCAGCTCGCTGCGGCGGCGCAATTCGATTTGCCGGGTGCGGTTAACCATTTGAGCCGGGCGGTTCAATTTCAAACGATTTCGCATCAGGATCCATCCGACAATCAGATCACACAGTGGACGCAGTTTCAAACATGGCTATTATCAACTTATCCAACAGTCCACAGCGCGATGACGCGTGAGATCGTCGGAGGCGCGATGCTGTACAAATGGGAAGGGAGTGCACCCGCCGAACCCGCCATCATTGTTATGGCACATCAAGATGTTGTGCCTGTAACTGAGGGAACTGAAAAGGACTGGCGGCACTCGCCATTTGCGGGTGACATTGCCGAAAATGCAGTGTGGGGACGAGGATCGGTTGATGACAAAGGCTCGCTAATCGGATTGTTTGAAGCCCTTGAGGCGCTAGCCAAAACGGGGTTCAAGCCCAGGCGGACGATCTATTTGGTCTCTGGTCATGACGAGGAAGCCGGCGGAACAGGCGCACGGGCGGTGGCTCAGTTGCTTGAGCAACGGGGTGTAACAGCCTTATTCACGATTGACGAAGGCAGCGCGACTATTCTTGACGCGCCTGTCATCAATGGCCCAGCGATTTTGATCGGTATCGCGGAAAAGGGCTATGCGACGCTCAAGGTTACCGCCACCGCTGAAGGAGGGCATAGCTCAATGCCGCCCAAAGACACCGGGGTTGTCAATCTCGCCAAGGCAATCATTGCGATCAACAACAAACCGTTTCCGCTCGAACTAACGGGGCCAGGCGCCCAAATGCTGGGTAGTTTGGCTGCACATAAGGGCGGCATCACCAAAGTTGCCATGGCCAATCAATGGCTGTTGGGCTCGCTAGTGACAGGGCAGGCGGGTGGTACACCGTCGGGTGCCGCGATGTTGCACACAACGATTGCGCCAACGATGCTTGAGGGTAGCCCCAAAGAGAATGTCCTGCCGCAAACCGCGACCGCACTCATCAATTACCGAATCGCACCTTGGAATCGATCAAGCGACGTAATGGCACGCGCCAAAGCCGCGGTGGGTGACATGCCCGTCGCGCTTAGCTGGGTGAAGCCACCGCGCGAACCATCCAAAATTTCCTCAACATCATCGCTGGGCTGGAAACTGGTAAGCGCCGCTGCGCAAGCCGATGCGCCCGATGCAATCATTGCCCCTTATCTGGTCGTGGCGGGAACCGATAGTCACAGTTTTGAAAGGATTTCAGCCGATGTCTACCGATTCATGCCCTTACATTTCCGCATTGCCGATACCAAGATGATCCACGGTACCAACGAGCATATGGGAATAGACAGTTTTAAGCGGATGATCATATTTTACACGCGGCTGATTGCTACATCTGCGGGATAGACAAGTGTCGCCACGGTGTCTAAAGGCGACAATCTCGGTTCGGGGAGTGGCGCAGCCTGGTAGCGCATCTGTTTTGGGAACAGAGGGTCGCAGGTTCGAATCCTGTCTCCCCGACCATTATATCGG
>JBJXDU010000047.1:0-17418 GCA_046153565.1 Sphingomonadaceae bacterium | reverse complement strand
AGCGTTGCGATTGTTACCGATCCAGCCGATTATGCGATGGTGGCGGGTGGCACCACGTCGATTGAGCAGCGGCGCAGACTCGCTGCCAAAGCCTATGCCGCCACCGCCGCTTATGATTCGGTAATTGTGGGCTGGTTTGCCAGCGTTGATCAGGCTGAAGAATTTCCCGCAACGCGCGTCATGGGCACGACGCTATCATCGATGCTGCGCTACGGCGAAAATCCGCATCAGCTTGCTGCCCTTTACCTGCCGATGCGCCCCACCGCGCGCGGGGTTGCGCAGGCTGAACAAGTGCAAGGCAAGGAGCTGAGCTACAATAATTATAACGATGCCGATGCAGCACTCGAACTCGTCAGCGAATTCCGCGACGGGCCGCCTACGGTAGTGATCGTGAAGCATGCCAATCCGTGCGGCGTTGCATCGGGTGCGACGCTCCTTGAGGCCTATAAGGCGGCGCTCGCCTGTGACAGCGTCTCGGCGTTCGGCGGCGTGATCGCCGTCAACCGACCGCTTGATGAAGCGACCGCCGAAGCAATGACCAGCATCTTCACCGAAGTTGTTGCAGCCCCCGGCGCTGACGAGGCCGCGAAAGCGGTGTTTGCGCGCAAGAAGAATTTGCGACTTCTGCTGACCGGTGATCTACCCGATCCCGCGCGCGGCGGCTTGCAAACTAAGATCATTGTCGGCGGCGTGCTCGTCCAGCAGCGTGATAATGGTCGCGTGACGAAGGAAATGCTCACCATCGTTACCAAGCGCGCGCCAACGCCCGCCGAACTTGACGATTGCCTATTCGCGTGGAGCGTCGCCAAGCACACCAAATCGAACGCCATTGTCTATGCCAAGGATGGCAGCACGGCGGGGATTGGTGCGGGCCAGATGAACCGCCTTGAATCAGCGCGCATCGCCGCGTGGAAAGCGAAGGACGCCGCCGAAAAAGCAGGCTGGGACGCGCCCCGCACGATTGGCAGCGCGGTTGCCTCGGATGCCTTCTTTCCCTTCGCCGACGGGCTGATGGCGGCGGTTGAGGCCGGGGCGACGGCGATCATACAGCCGGGCGGGTCAATCCGCGATGATGAAGTGATTGCCGCAGCTGATGCGGCGGGGCTTGCGATGGTCTTTACGGGCATGCGCCATTTCCGGCATTAGACCGTGATGACATTTGACGGAGTCAATTCAAGTCCGTCTCTGTCGAGCGAAGTCGAGACACACCTTCGAGCGCAGCCGAGAATGGTCTCGACTGCGCTCGACGAAGCCCCTCGACTGCGCTCGGGGTAGACGGGCCAACTTAATGTCATCATGTTCTAGGGCAACTCGCTTACCTATCGGTTAGGGCGCTTCCTCAAGCGATTCGGGCAGGGGGTCTTTCCCCGAAATTCGTTTGGCCAGAATCGTCGCTTCTTCGAATGAAAACAGCCCGCTGAGTTGCAGGACACCGTCCGAGATAATGCTGTTCATCACCGGGCGCACCAGCGTTTTGCCGTCTAACGCGACGTCAATCTGCTTTTGGGCATTGCGCTTGCTGATTCGTGCCAGCCGCCGTGCGGCTTTGTCATCAAGGGTCAGCAGCACGGCGGCGGTGCCATTCAAATCGGGCAGGGCGCGTGCGTCAACGATATCAGTCTCTTTGAAACGCTTGCCCGCAATCGTGAATTGACGCGGCGCGCTTGCCGCTATCAGCAGCAGAGCAATCGGCACCGCAATCAAGGCTCTTAACATCAGGTCGCCCCCAAAGGCTTATCACTTAACTATAGCGCGTTGCCGTGTCGCGAATCAATGAAATCATGTTCGGGATGCCTTGCGTTCGATTTGAGCTGAGCTGGGTCTTCAGATCGAAGGGGGCAAGCGCGGCTTCGATGTCAGTCGCCAGGATCGCTGCAGCGCTTTGATCCTGAACTGTCATCAGGACGAGCGCGATGATCCCCTTGGTAATCGCGGCATTGCTATCTGCGAGAAAATGGAGCGCATCGTCGTCAGTGCGGGTGGGGTACACCCACACGCTTGCCGAACAACCGCGCACCAATGTCACATCATTTTTGAGCGCATCGGGCATTGGCTCAAGCACGCGGCCCAGATCGATCAGTAACCGGTAGCGGTCATCAGCATCAAGAAATTCATATTCGTCATAAATATCGGCGAGCTTTGTCATGGCCCTGTCGCTAGCGGGCGCAGGGTTAGAGGTCTACCCCTGCGGCAATGGCTTCGAGTTTGCGAAGCCGTTCCTTAAGGTCAGCCAGTTCAATCCGGTTGTGCGCGCTGGGACTGGCAGGCGCGCGGTCAAGCTGCAGCTCGGTACGCTTCAGCTCAATCCACATTGCCACCGCGCGCAGGCCCACCAGCGAGGTAAAGGCGATGGCCAGCAAGCCTGTCGTAGCAAGCAGCAGGTATAGAGTGGTGGTATCCATGATCCTTATCCTTTCACGAGGCAGGCTAGTTTAGATTGGTATCGCGAAGCGCCTCAATTTCGTTGCTTAAGTCCGTGCCTTTGTCGGTTGCGATCCGTTCAAGCACGCGGACTCGCTGTTCAAGCCGCTCGGTCTGCGCCGCATATTGCGCGGCCTTTTCGGCGGTATGGCTTGATTGGATTTCCATCTGCCGCTCCTTCATCCGCAGCCACATTTTGAACGGCGCAATGCCGATCGCAGCGAGGGGGATAAAAACCCAGATCCAGCTTGCAACATGTCCCATATTTATGTCCCTTTAATTGACTGATTTAGACCGCAAAGTCTCAATTTCGCGGCTGAGATTATGCGATTCGTCGATTACGATGCGTTCGACATTGGCAAGCCTATCTTTGATCGATCCAAGTTCGGCGCGCAGCTGCGCATTTTCCTGGCTGAGCAATTTGATCCGTTCAATCGATTCGTTACTGGTCTTAGGGTAGACGGCCTGGCCCCATGCCCCGTCGAGCGGATAGCCATTTTTGATACGGAGCCACGTAGTAAAGACCCATCCAGCGACCCCAATTGCGGCAATCATAAAGACACCACCAATTATCCAAGGTGCCATCGTAGTGTGGGAAACATCCATAATGCAGATCCTTATGTAAGGGCATCAATCGCCCGCGCCGTGCGATGAGCGGGGTCGGTGGCGATGCGTTCGAGCACGGCAGTGCGCTCTTGCAAATGATCGATCCGTGCGATGTGCCGATCACTTTCCTGTATCAGCAGCTCAATCGTTCGTTCGGTCTCGGGGGTGCGGGCAATGGCCTTGCGCACTTTTCGGCGGCCATAGGCTTGGATCAGCAAAGTGATGATTGCGCCAAACATCATGCCAAGGATGATGCCACCACTGGTTGGTTCGCCCATAATCAGTCTCCCTTAACGCAGCGCGTCGATTTCGTTGGCAAGGCGAGAATTGCGGCTGGTGTAGAATGTTTCCACATCAGCCAAGCGGCGGTCAATATCACGGAATTTGGAGCGCACGTCGCGGGTTGTGCGGGCGGGCGATTGGCGAACGCCTTGCCAGAATTTAGCTTCCTCGGCATCGTCATAGAGGCCAATCGGGCGAACGGGGGCCATCCAGGCTATCAGCCAATAGACAATCAATCCCGCCGGGAAGGTTGAGAAGGTCGCAATAACGGTCATGATCCGGATGATCGTCACGTCAAAACCTGTATAATCAGCAAGTCCTGAACAGACGCCCAGATATTTGGCGTTTTGTTTGTCGAGGTAAAATTGAGTGCGGCTATTGGCCATGGTCACATTCCTTTTCTGGGGCTCAGAAGCCATAGGGGCGTGGCTGGGCGATCCACGCGGCGGCGATATAGGCGATGATGGAAAGCCCGGTGACGAGCAAAGTTACGAGCACCGTCGCGATGCGCACAATTGTGACATCTAGCCCGGTTGAGTCAGCGATTCCGGCGCACACGCCCGAAATCTTGGCTTGGTCTTTATTGAGGTAAAATTTGGTCACAGCCAGTCTCCTGTAACGGGCAAACTCAGTCGCCCGATTTCCAATTGGGGTTATCAGCGGCGATGATCCGCTCAATCGTGCCCATCCGATCATCAAGACGTCGGGCCATATCGTGAAGCTCATCAAGCAGATTTTCATCTTCACGCGTCAGCGATGCATGCTTTTTCCACTGAGTGACATAATGGAAGATTACCCAGGGCAAACCGATGAAGAGGATGCCGACGATTATGATGGGTTCCATCCGATCACCCCTTCTTGGCCAGCGAAGCCTTCAAAGCAGCGAGGTCTGCATCAACCTTTTCGGCTGATTTGAGCTCGTTGATTTCCTCTTCGAGTGACTTTGGTTCCGCCCCCATATGCAGCGCATCGGCGCGGCCTTCGGCATAATCGACACGGCGTTCGAGGACATCAAAGCGTGCAAACGCCTCTTCCACCTTAGCGCCGGCATAGGCTTCACGCACCTTGATGCGGTTATGTGCTGATTCAAGCCGGGTCATGATCGAATTCTGGCGTGTGCGGGCTTCGCGCAGCTTGGTCTGCAATTTGGTGATATCAGCTTCGGATCCGCTGAGCGCGTCATCAAGTGCGGCGATTTCGGAGCGAAGCTGATCGGCCATATCAGCCGCCTTCTGCCGCTCGACAAGCGCCGCCTTGGCCAGGTCTTCGCGGTCCTTCGAAAGCGCGAGTTCGGCCTTTTCAGTCCAGCTCGCCTGAAGCGTTTCAAGCTTACCGACATGACGGCGCATTTCCTTTTGATCGGCAATCGTGCGCGCAGCGGTTGCGCGCACTTCGACGAGTGTTTCTTCCATTTCGAGGATGATCATGCGGATCATTTTTGCGGGGTCTTCAGCCTTGTCAAGCAGGTCGGTGACATTGGCGGCGATGATGTCGCGGGTTCGTGAAAAAATTCCCATTCGGGTTACTCCAATACTAGGTTGCAGTGACAGAACCGGTGATGTCCGGATCAGGTTAGCGTTAATGGCCGGGAGCTGTAAGGGATGAATTAGCTCCCGGCCAAAACCAGTCGTCATACGAGGGGATTGACGACGGGAAGGAGGGCGACGGCGAGGGACATATTGGCTTCCTCCGTTAGCGAGCAGCGATTTGAGCGCGCTTGGCCATCGCATCGGCAATCTTTTGGACGCTACTTGCCTTGGCATTCGCTTTGGCAATCACGACGCAGCGGTCAAAATCTGAATTGGCGGGCGTGCCACTCAGCGTGCAGACTTTGCGGGCAGCCGCACTGATACGGGCGTTAAGCTTCGACTGACCCTTGCTGGTAGCAAGATCAAGATCAGCAATGTTTACAAATGCCGTTTTTTCGATGCGCGTGTCTTCGGCAGCATGTGCATAAGCAGGTAGCAGCGCCGAAGCAGTGGCAAAAACGGCGGCGAGGGTGAGAGCAAATTTGTTCATCGTAGGTCTCCATAAGGGGGTTAATTTGTGAGGCCGATCGGGTCGCTGACCGGCTTGTTCGATACTTTGCATAGAGCGTGCCAGTTTTTGGAAATCGCGGAAATTTGCGGTTTGCTGAACAATCATGTCAGCTTTCATTCATTTTTCTTGCAAATAGATAGTAAAATATACTAACAAATAGGATATGGAGCGCGCCACAGATTTCATTGGCCAATCAGCGGCCTTTCTCGATAGCGTTGAACGTGCCAGCCGCGCCGCCGCGCTCAACCGCCCGGTGCTGGTGATTGGTGAGCGCGGCACGGGTAAGGAGCTTGTCGCCGAACGGCTCCACCGGCTGAGCCCGCGCTGGGGCGGGCCGCTTGTCGTCATGAATTGCGCGGCGCTCCCTGAAACGCTCATCGAGGCCGAACTATTTGGTCACGAAGCGGGGGCTTTCACCGGCGCAACCAAGGCGCGTGAGGGGCGCTTTGAAGAGGCCGATGGCGGCACGCTTTTCCTCGATGAATTAGCGACCTTGTCAGCAGCTGCGCAGGAGCGGCTGCTTCGTGCGATCGAATATGGCGAGGTGACGCGTATCGGATCAAACCGCGCCATCCGCGTTGATGTGCGGATTGTGGCTGCCACCAACGAGCATTTGCCAGCACTCGTTGACAAAGGACGGTTCCGCGCTGACTTGCTCGACCGGCTCGCTTTTGAAGTCGTCACCCTGCCACCCTTACGCGTTCGTGACGGCGATGTACCCGTGCTTGCGGATCATTTCGGGCGGCGGATGGCGTCGGAGATTGGCTGGGAACGCTGGCCCGGCTTTTCTGATGAAGCATCAGCAACGCTGGCCGCGCATGATTGGCCGGGTAATGTCCGCGAACTGCGCAATGTTGTTGAGCGCGCTGTGTACCGCTGGGACTATCCTGAGCGCCCGGTGGCCGCACTTGAATTTGATCCCTTCGCTTCACCTTGGCGACCAGCGGATGTTGTGACCCCCGCGAAAGGCGAGTCGGTTGCAACGCCCGCGCCCCCCTCATCAGATTTGCGCGCGTCGGTTGAAGCACATGAGCGCCACTTGCTCGAAACCGCGCTCACCGCGCACCGCCACAACCAACGCGCCACCGCCAAAGCGCTCAACCTAAGCTATGATCAACTCCGCCACGCGCTCAAGCGGCATGGGTTGTTGGGGTAGGGGCTAGCAGGCCAACCTTGCCCTTCGATCAGCACCTCCTGACGATGCTTGGGCCTATACCAAATGAGCTAAGTCACACCAATGGCAACCTGCGGCCAGAGCAATTGTTTCCAACAGAGCCCTCGTCTTCGTCGCGGTCGCAATGTGCGCATTGGTCAATCTTATGGGCTATCTTCCTTGTCTTTTCTTGGTGAGGTGAAGTCGCATGGTTACGACGGGTATAGCTGAAAGCGTGAACGGCAGAAAACTAAGCGTTTTGCGCTGTGATCGTTTGCCCCGCTTCACCCCAGCAATCAGGCAAACCGTAAACATCCCACGCTGCCGTCAAGCCGATCCGCTGCGCAAAGGCCGCGAAGTCCGGGTGATCGCGCAGGCCGTTTTGTGGGGCGAAGGGGCACCAAAGCAGGACGAGGATGATGTGGTTCCCCGGCTCGGCACGCTCACCAAAGGCGTCGAAAAAGGCGTCATAGCCGCAGCAGCACAATAGGATGTGGAGAAAGCCCACATCGGAGCGCCGGGCGGGCTCCGGGATCATCGCCAGCATTTGCGCCGTCAGGGCCACGCGCTGCTCATCGGTTCCGGCAAAGGCAATGGTCCCGACCATTCGCCACAGTTGCGGCGTCGCGGTTTCAGAGATTAACGCACGCGATAACGATGTTTCGCTACCGGCCACCATCCGCTCAATCGCCAGCTCGGCGTTGCCAGCGGCTTTTGCGGTCAGCGCGGCGGGCAGGCTTGCCGCATGATATTGCAGACCAACGGCGAGCTGGCCGTGATGCTCCGCCGCGTCGATATCCCCTGCGGCGAGCAGGGCCATGGACAGGATCATATGATTGCGGCCCTGAATCGGGTCGAGCTCAATTGCCTTCCTGATCGAGGGGAGGCCGTCCTTCACCCGCCCGATCACCGCCAAATAATAGCCGTAACGCACGAGCACGTCCGGATCATCGGGCGAGAGCTGGCAGGCCCTTTCGGCGAGGCGAATTGACTCGGCAAAATTCCCCTGCGTCAGCGGCGTCCAGGACTGGACCATCCAAGGCAGGCCGTAATCGGGCTTGAGATCAATCGCCTTTTGCGCGGCGTCGAACGACTGGGCAAGGACCGATCTGCGGTCCTCTGCAGCGACATAGCCCGCGATCTGGGCATAAGCATAGCCAAGCTCTGCCCAGGCTTCGGCGAAACCGGGATCAAGGGCGATGGCACGTTTGAAGAAATCCTCGGCTTGCTCAAGAACGCGCTCACCAAAGATACGCGCCCGCAACGCTCGTCCCTGAAGGAACAGGTCATAGGCTTCCTTGCTCGCCGTGAGCGCTGGGGCAAGGCGGCCTTCCTCTTCGTCGAGATGGAAAATCACCCGTAGTTCGTCACAGACCGAACGGGCAATCTGATCCTGCAGATCGAACACCGAATCGACTGTCCCGTGATAAGTGTGCGACCACATATGCGTATCGCTGTGTGCATCGACCAGCTGCGCCACAATGCGGAGCTGTTCGCCTTGCTTGCGCACCGACCCTTCAAGGACATGATCGACGCCAAGCGCTTCGCCAATCGCGCTGATCCCCTTATTCGCACCCTTAAACGAAAAGGAGGATGTGCGCCCCGCGACGCGGATACCGCTCAAGGGAATGAGCGCATTAATGATTTCTTCGGCGACCCCGTCCGAAAAATAGCCCTGATCCTGGGTCGCACTCATATCGGAAAAGGCGAGCACGGCAATGGACGGGCGGTTTTCGGGCGGTGGAGCTACCGGAGCCACCACTATCGGCGCGGGCGCGCTGAGCGGCATGACAGGAACCGCTAAGCGATATCCCTTTTTAGAAATAGTCTCGATGGGTGAATCATGACCCGATGCATGTGACAGCGCCCGCCGCAGGATATAGATCGCTCGGGTCAGGCTTTCGTCCGATCCGAACTTCACACCCCAGATCTGATCGATCAGATAATCGCGCGAGACGACCTCACCCCCGCGCGACGCGAGCAGGCAGCACACATCCATGACCTTGGGCTCCAGGCTGATCGTCTCGCCGCCGAGCGTAATGACATTGCGGCCCGGAAGGACGGCGCACGTCCCCAACCCAAAACCATCGGTCAATTCGTCTCCGGCGAATGCCATGATGTCCCGTCCCCCGCTGCCAACAGCGAACCTATTGCAAACTGCACAACGCATAATGACAGGGCTTTTGAGCCGTAGCCTTACTGGCGGGAATCAGATGAGACGTCAAGGAAGCGTTATTGCTCCGTTAAATCCCTAGCCTAAGCGGTCTAAGTTGTGAGAATTAGAGCGTCAAATAGCGCGGAAAATCGCCAGATCCGGCCTCATCATAAAAACATCATGTCGAAATCATGCCGCCCACAGGACGTTCCGGCGGATGTCCTCCAGAAGGGATGCACAGCCAGCGATGGTTGGTAACCCAATCAAGGAGATCACATCATGCTTACCGCTTCAAAAATCATCATCCTCAGCGCCGCCGCAATCCTTTCGGTCAGCACCGCATCCGCCGCAGACACGACCGAAGGCACGATTAACGCAACCTTCCGTTATGTCCGGGCAGACTCGGTTGAGAAAAACTATGCCGTCTTCAAACTCACCGCCAAGCGCGCCTGTGATGCCATGTCTTCGTTGGTCGGCTTGCCCAAGCACCGCGAATGCATGAGAGGCCTAGTCGCACAAGCCGTGACCGCAACGAAGGTCAACAGCTTCATCGCCTATCACCAGAACCGCGCGAGCAATATCCAGACCGCTTCTGCCGCTCGGTGACCCTCATCCCTCCTCGTTGGGGGTGCATGCGACCCGCACCCCCCAAACCTTCCACGCACAATAACTCGCTGTCGGGCCCCGCTTCTTGGGGGAGGGAAGCATAAGCGCGACCAGACGGACGGGACTTAGGAGACTAACATGAAGACACTCACTCTTAAAACCACTCTCTCGGGCCTGATCGCTGCACTGGCGATGATCGGCGCAACCCTCCCAACTACGGCGAGCGCACAAGCCGGGGCTGTTACCTTCACGTTCACATCAAACAGCAACGCTCCCACCATGCTCGGTGGCAATGGCAAGAACGGCGTGCCTTATTCTGGCATGCACTGGACCGGCAGCAGCACAGGCAAAACTTCAACGGGAGAGGCGACCAAGACCAGCTTTAGCTGCGTCATGATGACCCAGCCGCCCCGGGACTCGCTATTCGAGGCCCATATGCTGTGCGATATAACGGCCAGTGACGGTGGCTATAGCGCCACTATGGGCTGCCAGTTCATCGACGCGGCAAAGGGTGAAGTGAGCTGCATCGGCGGGCTTTACGGCACCAGCGGGACCTATGCAGGACGCCGGGGATCGATTACCAATCATGCCAAGGGCAGCGCCTCAACCGGCACTGGTCAGTGGTTCCAGTAAGCGTTGCGTTTTGAGCGGGCGGGAAGGGGAAACCTTTCCCGCTCCTAAAATGCCGAACCCTTTGTGGGAAAGAAACCATGACGGCCTATTTCGTCGCAGCCTGTCGCATCACAAATCCGGAAGGGTACGAACCCTATGTGCCCGCTATTGTCCCGCATCGAAAGCGGCGGCGACGGCGTGGTACGAGTCGCCCGAATATGAAGCGATCAAACATCTGCGCACCGACAATAGCGAAGGCTCCGCAGTGCTGGTCGATCCGTGGGTTGCGCCGGAATCAGCGCAATAAACAAGGACAGTCCCCTTTTAGAATTGGAGAGACATCATGAGCAGTTTCGAAAATAAAGTCATCCTGATCACTGGTGCGACATCTGGCCTCGGCGCTACGGCGGCGATTTCGCTGGCGAGCAAGGGTGCGAAGGTCGCCATCACCGGACGGCGCGAAGAGCAGGGGCAGGCGGTCGTAGCGCAAATGCAGGCGGCTGGTAGCGAGGGGTTGTTTATCAAGGCCGATGTCACTGTCCGCGCCGATGTCGAGGCGATGGTGGCAAGAACCGTCGAAACGTTCGGGCGGCTTGATGGTGCTGTCAATAATGCTGGGATCACCGGCGGCATGTTCAAGCCGGTCGCGGATTATTCCGACGAGGATTGGCACAGCGTGATCGACACGAACCTCACCGGCGTGTTCCTCTCCATGCGCGCCCAGATACCGGCGATGCTGGCAAACGGCGGCGGGTCGATCGTCAACATTTCGTCGATTTACGGCACCGTCGGCGGCGACATCGGCAATGCCGGGTATGTCAGCAGCAAGTGGGGCGTGATCGGCCTCACCAAGACAGCGGCAATTGACTATGCCCGCCACGCTATTCGCGTGAACGCCATCTGCCCCGGATATTGTCATTCGGAAATGGTCGATCCCTATGCCGAGGCTGAGCCTGCCTTGTTCGAGAAACTGCTCGAACGCTACACTGCAATGGGCAAGCTAGGCGAAACGCATGTTGTCTCAGACGCGATAGAATTCCTGCTCTCCGACCAGTCTAGCTTCGTCAACGGCGCGGCGATCCCCGTGCAGGGCGGCGAGCATTCGCGGCTTTATTGACGGCAATGAATAGGGACAGTCCCTAATTACCTTGGGAGAAAAGCACATGACAGGCACATATGATTTCATCATCGTCGGTGGCGGCTCGGCAGGGGCAGTGATTGCCGCTCGGTTATCCGAAGACGCGTCGGTCACAGTTGCATTGATCGAAGCCGGTGGTCGCCCGCCCGAGCGCGAGGCGATGCCCGCCGCCTGCGCTAGCCTGCAACTTGACCCCGAGACCGACTGGATGTTCTGGGCTGATCCCGGCAAGGCTGGGCATGGACTGAAAGACCGGCGGATGCGGACACCGCGCGGCAAGATGCTCGGCGGCTCGTCGGGGATCAATTACATGGTCTGGGTCCGCGGCCATCCGCAGGATTTCGACCATTGGGCGGAGTTGGGAGCGGACGGCTGGAGTTATGACGATGTGTTGCCTGCGTTCAAGCGGATGGAAGACCTTGTCCCCAGCAACGAAATCACCATCGATCAAGATGTTCACGGCACTGGCGGCCCGGTCGGCGTCGCGGTGCGATCCCCCATGATCCCTGCCACCCGGCAGTTTGTCGAGGCGGCTGAGGCAGCGGGCATCCCGCGCGGCGATTATAATGGCAAAGACCGCTTCAACCCGGCAGGCGTTTCGTCGGCGCACCAGACCAATGCGCGCAAGGGCAAAAGATCGAGCACATACCACGCCTATCTGGAGGGGGAGGCCGAAGCGCGGCCCAATCTGTCGATCATCACTGGGGCTTTGGTCACACGCGTGGTGCTGGAGGGTGACGGCGATGCGTTGACCGCAACCGGGATCGAATATCGCGATGCAGCGGGGGCGTCGCACATTGTTTCCGCCAGCCGCGAAGTGATCCTGAGTGCAGGGGCCATCGGGACGCCGCATATTTTGATGCTGTCGGGTATTGGCCCGCGGCGCGAACTTGAAGCCGCCGAAATCCCCGTTCGCCACGAACTGCCCGAGGTTGGCAAGCATCTGAAGGATCACCCCTTTGTGCCGATGACCTTCGATGCCCCCGGACTCGGCATAACGCTGAACGAAATCGGCCTATCGATGGGCCCCGATGTGCTGCGCGGACCTGACGGGCCGTTGCCGGTCGATCCGGCCGATGATGCCCATCTCGGTGGCGAGCTTGCCGCTCTCAAGGCCGAAGCAGAACGTCGCCTTGACGAATGGATGGCGACCGGAAGCAGCCTGGCCGCTTCATCATGGAACGATGCCAGCGCCTTTTTTTCGACCGGGTTGGGCGCGCGTTACAGCCATGATGCGCAGATCAGCTTCATGGCTGGCGGCGTCGATGCCGGCTTGATCAGCAACCAGCTCAACATGGATACGTCGCTCTATGCGGCCGATGCGGAGAATGCGCTCGGCGCGGCGGCGGAGAATATCTATCTTATTGTGCAGCTGGAATTGCCGCGTAGTGAAGGCGAAATCGTCATCGAGAGCAGCGATCCGGCGGTGCCACCGCGCATCGACATGAATTATTATTCTGACGCCGTCGATCTAAAGGTGATGGTGGCGGCGATGCGGCGCGGCCTTGACATTGTGGCGCACTGGCCGGGGCCCGACCGGCCGGGAGCGTGGCTGGCACCGCCCGATCTCGCGCGCAAACACGGCCATGTCGCTGGGCAATCGCCAAGCGATGCCTTGCTCGAAAACACCGCCCTCCATTTTTCGCACACGACCTATCATATCAGTTGTACTTGTCGGATTGGGAGCGTCGTCGACCCGCGCCTGCGCGTTTACGGCGTCAAGAACCTGCGCGTGGCCGATGCCAGCGTGATGCCTGAAATCCCAAGCGGCAACATCAACGCTCCCACGATCATGATCGGCGAGCGTGCAGCGGAAATCATCGCGGCGGATCATGGGATGGCGATACTATCACGATAGGAGTGTAAGAAATGGAATTACCCGAACTCACCGACGCCGCACAGGTCAAGGCGCTACTCGACGACGAACGCTATGTGGATCAGTTTACTTTGGCCTATATCCAGATGTGCATCGTCATCTATCAGACCAACCCGGGTGACATCATGCATATCGCAAAGCATATCGCAAATCCGAAGTGTGTCACGCCGCTGACCGGGTGCCGTTGGGAATGCCGCTGGGGCCCGACCTATGACAAATATCAGGGCAATCTCGCGATCATCGCCACCGCCGTGCGGATCAAGGATGATCAGCCAATGCTCAATGTGGTGATGATCCGCGCGACCGATCTGGTTGACAAGATGCTGACATTTAGCAGCTTTGGCGATCTTGAGGAGATCAAGGAGGATTTCGGGATTGGCACGCAGGTGTGCGTGCCCTGGCTGCCCGCGAGCAGCTCTGCGCGCCTTTCCGCTGGCAGCAAGCTGGGCTTCGACGTGGTCTCAAGCCTGATTGAAGATGGCGTCACCATTTACGATTATCTCGGTGCCTCGCTGACCGGCCCACCTGAAAAGCGACCCGCGATCATCGTTGCTGGGCACAGCCTTGGTGGTTGCCTGACCTCGGTGATCGCACCCTGGCTGGCGACCACGTTTAGCGACATGACGCCGCCGCCGCATGTCGCGGCGACCTCGTTTGCAGGGCCGAGTGCGGGCAATCAAGCCTATGCCGATTATGCGAAGGGCGCGGTCAACAGCTTTCACCGTTATTACAACACGCTCGATTCCATTCCGAACTGGTGGGCAGACCTTCCTGCCAACAACATAATTTTCGAACGCGACGGGATGGAAACGCCGCTGTGGATGCGATTGATCAATAAGGGGCTGGCCGCCACCATCCCCGCATATACTCAGCCGCAGGACGACCGGCCGATCAAGGGCGTCTTTGATCTGACGATGGATTGGTATGCCCAATTCGCGCATCAACATCATGCCGAAACCTATCTCGCCTTGCTGACTGGCAAGCCGACCACTTCCGGTGTCGACTGTGAAACGGCGGGGACCCGGTCGTAACCATCCAGCACATCTACGTAGGCCGCGACACTGATCTTATACCAATAGCCCGATGACCTGACTCGGTTTTGGGGATTCCCTTTTTGTCAGGAATATGATTCGGTAGCGGCTTCATTGATGGGAGCAGCACATGCATGGATCGATAGCCCTCCGGGAGGATTACAGCGCGGTTGATTTGCGCAAGCTGGCCCGTCGGGAGGACAATGGCCGCGTAGCTTTGCGGCTGACGGCAATCGCGGCTGTTCTGGAAGGGGCGAGCCGGAAGGACGCTGCGGCGCGCAGCGGGATGGATCGCCAGACCCTGTGCGACTGGGTTCACCGTTTCAACGAGAAAGGGCCGGACGGTTTGCGTGATGCGCCCTGCGGTCATCCCAAGAAGCGGCTGACGGCCTTGCAAGAAGCGGCGGTGAAGGCGCATGTGTTGAAAGGACCTGACCCCGAGAAGGGCGGGCTTGTGCGGTGGCGCTGTGTGGATATCCAGGGCTGGATCGAAGCGGAATACAAGGTTCGATACCATATGCGGACAATCGGCAAGCTGCTCCATGCCCTGAACCTGAGCCACATCTCGACGCGCCCTTTTCACCCCAAAAGCGACGTCGAGGCTCAGGCCGCTTTTAAAAAAACTTCACGGCCAAAGTCGCGGAAATCCTCCCCGCACATGCCACGGACAAGCGCCTCGAAATCTGGGTTCAGAGCCTGCCCCGGCGAAGGCCGGGGACGAAGCCCGCGTAGGCCAGAAAGGAACGCTCACCTATGTCTGGGGCGAAAAAGGAACCCGCCCGCGCGCCGTGCGTGATCAGCGGTATGAATGCGCCTATATCTTCGGAGCCGTCTGTCCGGCACGCGGCGTGGGAGCGGCGCTGGTCATGCCCTTCGCCAACACCCATGCCATGAACGCACACCTTATCGAAATCAGCAGCCAGGTGGAGGACGGCGCGCATGCCATCGTCATCATTGACGGAGCTGGCTGGCACACCACAAAATCCCTCAAGACCCCTGACAATATCAGCCTGCTGCGCTTGCCGCCCTACAGCCCCGAGCTCAACCCGCAGGAAAATATCTGGCAGTATCTCAGGCAAAACGCCCTCGCAAACCGGGTCTATGAAACATACGAAACCATCGTCGCCGCTTGCTGCAAGGCTTGGAACGACCTCATCGATCTGCCAGATACCATCAAATCCATCGCTAACCGCGAATGGTTCCAGTACGTCAGCTCATAGGGCCGTTGGTATTAGCGGAGCCCGTTGGTCGCTAGACCGACCGGAAAGTTGTCGCAACCGAACTAACCTCGACCCCTAACATCACTGTCCAGCAAGCGCTGCGCTAAGCACTGCGCGCACGCTGGCGGTCGCGACATCTTCGTCAATGCCAATGCCCCAGCGCACTGATCCGTCGGCCATGCGGCATTCGACATAGGCCGCCGCGCGCGCGTCGCTGCCGTGGCCGATGGCATGTTCGCTATAGTCGGCGATGCTGAGTGCGACGCCAAAGCCTTCGGCCAGCGCGGAGACGATGCTTGAGATAAGGCCATTGCCGCGCCCGCTCACCGATTGCACCTGCCCGCCGACGGCAATCTTGCCGACGAACAAGCGGTCGCCGTTGGTCGCCTTGCTCTCCACATAATCGATAAGCGTGAAATGCTGCGGCTCGTCAAGGCCGTAGCTGCGCGTGAAGCAGGCCCAGATATCTTCGGCATTAAGTTCGCGGCTGGTTTCATCGGCAAGGCGCTGAACATGGCGGCTGAAATCAACTTGCAAGCGCTTGGGCAGTTTTAGCCCCTGATCCTGTTCGAGCACCCACGCCACGCCGCCCTTGCCGCTTTGCGAATTGACGCGGATCACCGCCTCATAACCGCGGCCCAAATCGGCGGGATCGATGGGGAGATAGGGCACTTCCCACAGATCATCGTTGCGCGCGTCTTGCGCGGCAAAGCCCTTCTTGATCGCATCCTGATGGCTTCCCGAAAATGCGGTGAAGACAAGGTCCCCCGCATAAGGATGGCGCGGGTGGACGGGGAGGGCGTTGCAATATTCGACCGTCTTGATCACGCTGTCGATATCCGAAAAATCAAGCCCCGGATCGATCCCTTGCGTATACATGTTGAGCGCAACCGTGACGAGATCGACATTGCCCGTCCGCTCACCATTGCCGAACAGACAGCCTTCGACGCGGTCAGCGCCGGCGAGCAAGCCAAGCTCGGTTGCCGCAACGCCCGTGCCGCGATCATTATGCGTGTGCAGGCTGATCACCACGCAGTCGCGGTTGGGGATATGCCGCCCGAAATATTCGATCTGATCAGCATAGATATTGGGCGTCGCGGCTTCAACGGTGGCGGGCAGATTGAAAATGATCGGCCGCTGCGGCGTTGGCCTCAGCACATTCATTACCGCCGCGCAGCATTCGATCGAGAAATCAAGCTCAGCGGTTGAGAAGGTCTCAGGGCTATATTCGAAATGCCAATCAGTGTTCGGTTGTTTGGCGGCTTCATCGCGCAAGATTTTAGCGCCGGTGACCGCAATCTCCTTAATCTGCGCCATATCCATCTGGAATACGATCTTGCGCCACGCTGGGGAGACCGCATTGTACAGATGCACAATCGCCGCGCGCGCGCCTGTGAGCGATTGAAAGCTTGTTTCGATGAGGTCGCGGCGCGACTGCGTCAGCACTTGAATGATCACGTCGTCGGGCACTTTGCCGCCGGTCACCAATCCGGAAATGAAATCAAATTCTGTCGCTCCCGCTGCGGGGAAACCGACCTCAATCTCTTTGATGCCCACCTTAACGAGCAAATCGAAGAAGCGCTGCTTCTTCTCGCTGTCCATCGGATCGATCAGCGCCTGATTGCCATCGCGCATATCAGTCGAGAGCCAGCGCGGCGCTCGGCTGATCGTGCGCGACGGCCATATCCGATCAGGCAAGTCAATTTGCGGGAAGGGGCGGTATTTGGTGGAAGGATCGCGCAGCATAGTCATGAAGTATCGCTTTTATCAAAAGGGAAAAAAGGGCAAGCGCTAAGCGCGTGTGCCCGCCAGTTTGATGCCCCTAAGCGCGATGTTTGATAGGCCCGCCGCAGCGGATGCACTCAATCCCCGCGCCTAAGGGCGCGTAAGTCGAAGGGGTAGGGCGATGTTAATGATCATGCTCCCCGGTGATGCCAAATGCGCGCGGCTATGTCCAGAGCGGCGCGCGTTAAACCTGAATTGTTATTCCAGACATGATCTGCAATGGCGGGTGAATTAGAGCGTGCCGACGCGGCTAGGCTCAATTTTTTGCCTAGCGAGAGCGGTCATTCACCACCGAAACCCGCAGAACTGCGTCAAAGGTCGCACTTATGGTAAGCATGTTCTGATGCTTTCAATTACCCATAAGTTGCCATTCCGAGTTGCGCGCCTCGTTTGATATCCATGAACTTGGACCATCCGCGCCACATAACGATATTGCCGGGTGGCGGATCGTGGGCTCGGGCAAGATATCCGCCGAGCCTAGCAATTTGGGTGA
>JBJXDU010000046.1:0-36062 GCA_046153565.1 Sphingomonadaceae bacterium | reverse complement strand
AGCAAATCTGATCCGCCGCCGGGTGCCATCACGCGCACCCAGCGCTTGCCATTGCCCCAGTCAGTGTCTTCAGCCAGCGCGAACCCGAGCTTTTCGGTAAACCAGCCGATGGCTTCATCATAGTCGCGTACAACCAACGCCACCGACGCAAGCCGCATGGCCATTACCCCATCGTCGGAATAACGAAGGCATTGGCCCCATCACCCACGCCGCCATCGGGCCAGCGCTGGGTGATCGTTTTGGTCTTGGTCCAGAAGCGGACGCCCTCCATGCCGTGCTGGTTGGTGTCGCCAAACGCGCTGCGTTTCCAGCCGCCAAAGCTATGATAGGCGACGGGCACGGGGATTGGCACATTGATACCGACCATGCCAACGTTGACGCGCGCGGCAAACTCGCGCGCGGCATGGCCATTGCGCGTGAAAATGGCGACGCCGTTGCCATATTGATGCTGGCTGGGCAAAGCGAGCGCGGTTTCGAAATCGGGCGCGCGGACGATTTGGAGAACGGGGCCGAAAATTTCTTCTTTGTAGGATTGCATGGTCGGCGTGACATGGTCGAACAAGCTTGGCCCAATGAAGAATCCTGCTTCATGTCCTTGCAAGCTATAACCGCGACCATCGACAACAAGCTCTGCACCCTCGTCAACGCCCGTTTGGATCCAGCCTTCAACGCGGGCTTTGTGCGCGGCGTTGATCACCGGGCCATAATGCGCGTCATTATCAGTCGATAGGCCAACGCGTAGCGCAGCCATTGCGGGGATCATTTTTTCGCGCAGGGCAATGGCAGTCTTTTCACCCACGGGCACAACGACGGGCAGCGCCATGCAGCGCTCGCCCGCTGACCCAAAGGCCGCGCCGGCAAGGTCATTCACCACTTGATCAAGATCGGCGTCGGGCATGACAATGCCATGGTTCTTGGCACCGCCCATCGCCTGCACACGTTTCCCCGCCGCGACGCCGCGATTATAAACATAGTGCGCGATGTCCGATGATCCAACGAAACTGATCGCGCCGATGGCGGGATGATCAAGGATCGCATCGACCATTTCCTTGTCACCGTGAACGACTTGCAGAATGCCCGCTGGCGCGCCCGCTTCGAGCATCAGTTCGGCAAGCCGCACGGGCAGTGATGGATCACGTTCGGATGGCTTGACGATGAAAGCATTGCCTACCGCAATGGCGACGCCGAACATCCACATCGGGATCATGGCGGGAAAATTGAATGGCGTGATGCCAGCCCCAATGCCG
The DNA here is from genome assembly GCA_046153565.1 of Sphingomonadaceae bacterium. Lineage (GTDB taxonomy): Bacteria > Pseudomonadota > Alphaproteobacteria > Sphingomonadales > Sphingomonadaceae > Aquisediminimonas. The sequence goes on along the minus strand of JBJXDU010000046.1, from coordinate 34,815 downwards.
ATGGGCTGTCGCATCGAATAGACATCGATGCCGGGGCCCGCACCTTGCGTATATTCGCCTTTGAGGATGTGCGGGATACCGCACGCAAACTCAATGACTTCAAGGCCGCGCTGTATATCGCCCTTTGAGTCAGCGATCACTTTGCCATGTTCGGATGATAGCAAATGCGCGAGATCATTCATATTGGCTTCGATCAGCCGTTTGAATTCAAACATGATGCGCGCGCGGCGTTGGGGATTGGTCGCAGCCCAACCGGGTTGCGCTTTTTGTGCAGCGGCGACGGCGGATTCGAGCACGGCGGCATCACCGAGCGCAACGCGCGCCTGAACGCCGCCATTGTTGGGATCGAACACATCGCCAAAGCGGCTGCCGCCACCTGCTGCGCTGCCCGCAATATAATGATCTATCTGTCGCATCGAATATCCTTGTTGGTAAATCGAATGCGCGTCTAGCGCGGCTGTCGCGCAAGCAACAGTTCAATTTTCGCGCGCACGGGTTAGATTTCTGGTGAGCCCAGCTGGATTCGAACCAGCGACCTACTGATTAAAAGTCAGTTGCTCTACCGACTGAGCTATGGGCCCTCACCAAGGACGCTCCCCCTAGGCGCGGGGGTGGCTGCGGTCAAGGCGTGCTTTTAGCTGTTTGACAGTTAAATGAGATAGCGGATCGCGCCAAGTGGGGGCAATCTGCGCAAGCGGGCCGAGCACGAAGCTGCGCGTGCGGAAAGCAAGGTGGGGAATTGAAAGGGTGCGCTCCGTGCAGATCCCGCCCGACCAAAGGATAATATCAAGATCAAGCACGCGCGCACCCCAACGTTGCCCCGCGCGGCGGCCAAAGGCGCGCTCGATCGATTTGAGTGTGGCGAGCAACAGTGGCGGTGACTGATCGGTGGCGATGATCGCGACGGCGTTGGCATAGGCGCGGCTGCTGGGGCCGATCGGGCGGCTGTGAATAGTGCGTGACAAGGCAATGATCGGCAAGCGACGCGTGGCGGCGTCAATCACGCGCGCGGGCGATCCATGGGACCCGTGGCGGCGATTTGATCCGAGCGCGATAACATAGTGATGCATGAGGACCGCTCTGGAACCCTGCCTAGCCTCGCGTCAACGCGGGATAAAAAATGGCCAGCATTGTGGGGACAATGCTGGCCAATGAGACTGTTTGGGTAGACCAGACAGGGAAAGGATTAGGCAACCGCCGCAAATTCGCCGTCTTCGGCATCGCGGAGCACGTAACCACGGCCCCACACGGTTTCGATATAATTGTCACCACCGCAGGCAAGCGCGAGTTTTTTGCGCAGCTTGCAGATGAAGACATCAATGATTTTAAGTTCGGGTTCGTCCATCCCGCCATAGAGGTGGTTGAGGAACATTTCCTTGGTGAGCGTGGTGCCCTTGCGCAGGCTGAGCAGCTCAAGCATCGCATATTCTTTGCCGGTAAGGTGAACGCGGCTGCCATCGACTTCAACGGTCTTGGCGTCAAGGTTGACCGCCAGTTTGCCCGTGCGGATGACCGATTGGCTGTGGCCTTTTGAGCGGCGGACGACGGCGTGAATGCGGGCGACTAACTCTTCGCGGTGGAAGGGCTTGGTCACATAATCATCGGCACCAAAACCAAATGAGCGGACTTTGCTATCCATTTCGCTAATGCCTGACAGGATCAGGACGGGCGTCTGCACCTTGGCGACGCGCAATTTTTTGAGCACATCATAGCCGTGCATATCGGGCAAGTTCAGATCAAGGCAGATAATATCATAATCATAAAGCTTACCAAGATCGAGGCCTTCTTCACCCAGATCGGTGGTATAGACGTTGAACCCTTCATTGCTCAGCATCAGCTCGATAGCCTTTGCTGTGGTTGGTTCATCTTCAATCAGCAATACACGCATGGACTAACCCCTAGTTCGTTTGCGACCCCGTTGACCCAGCGATCAACTGCGTCACGCATCTCTATTAACCAAATAACCTCTGAACGCAAAAGGTTAATTTCTCGTTAAGCCAGCTGACTCCGCGAGTCGCAGGGGATAGAATACAGGCCAACGCGAACCAAGCTGGGCTAAAACAAGCGCAACTGTCCGTCATCGGGCGGAATGAACAAGTCGTTCGTCAGGTTGATCCGCGTGCGGTTTAGCCCGAGCTTGCGGCACGCAATGCCAAAGCGAGTTGATATCAGGTCGGCCCACACCCCCTGTCCGCGCATGCGGCTTCCAAATGCGGGGTCATTATCGCGGCCGCCGCGCAGCGATTGGATCATTGCCATTACTTTGCCCGCGCGCTCAGGATAATGGGCGTCGAGCCAAGTGCGGAACAAGGGGGCCACTTCATGCGGCAAGCGCACCGGGATATAGCTGGCGGTGATCGCACCTGCCTCGGCGGCGCGCGCCAGGATCGCTTCAATCTCATGATCAGTGATCGCAGGAATGATCGGCGACACATTGAGATGCGTTGGAATCCCCGCGTCGCAAAGCGCTTTGATCGCCGCCAATCGCTTCTCTGGACGCGGCGCGCGCGGTTCGAGGCTGCGATGGATTCTGGGATCAAGTGACGTGACCGAAATTGCAACCGCGACAAGGCCCTTTGCCGCCATCGGGGCGAGTAGATCAATATCACGCACGACGCGGTCTGACTTGGTCGTGATCGTCAGCGGATGGTTGGTCTCGGCCAGCAGCTCAAGGCAGCCGCGCATGATCCGCCATTCATCCTCGATCGGCTGATAAGCATCGGTATTGGTGCCAAAAGCGATGGGTGCGGCGCGATATCCGGGCTTGGAAAGCTCAGCACGCAGCAATTTTGCCGCATCAGGTTTGGCAAACAGGCGGCTTTCGAAATCAAGCCCCGGCGAGAGATCGTGAAAAGCGTGGGTCGGCCGCGCATAGCAATAAACGCACCCATGTTCGCAGCCGCGATAGGGATTGATTGAGCGATCAAAGGGAATGTCAGGCGATGTGTTGCGCGCGATGATCGTTTTCGGGGTTTCGACCGTGACAATTGTGCGCAGCGGCGGTGCTTCCCCATCGATGTCACCGCGCGCATCCAGCCAATCGCCATCAACTTCGCGCGCATCCAGATTGAACCGTGTCGGCACCCGATTCGCAGGTGCACCCCGACCCGCAATCGGGGGCAGGGCCATAAGGCTGCTCACGCCCGAAAGTGCGGCCTGAGGCGCATATATCCAGAGCACGGATCCCAGTGCGAAAGCTAAAAACAGGAGAGGAAAATTGATCAGCATGAAAGAACATATAAAGAACGATATGTTCAGTGTCAAGCCTGTGCTGCGTCAAACCTCGCGCAATCTTGGCATCAGTTCTACGAAATTGCAGGGCCGAAACCGGCTATCGAGCTGATGAACAAGGATGTCGTCCCAGCCATCCTTGACCGCACCCGTCGATCCGGGCAGCGCGAAAATATAGGTACCCTTGGCAACGACGGCGCAGGCGCGCGACTGGATTGTTGAGGTGCCGATCTTGGCGAAACTGAGCCAGCGGAAGAGTTCGCCAAAGCCCGGAATATCCTTGCCGCCCAGTCGCGCGAGCGCTTCAGGGGTGACGTCGCGGCCAGTGAGGCCAGTGCCGCCGGTGGTGATCACCGCGTCGACGCCGTCATCCTCGCACCAGCGGTGGAGCAGGGCGACGATATCATCGGCATCATCGCGCAGCAGCACGCGCTCTGCGATGATATGTCCGGCGTCGCTAATCCGCGCGGCGAGTGTATCGCCTGATTTATCTTCAGCCATTGTCCGGCTGTCAGAGATAGTCAGCAGCGCGATGCGGACGGGTTTGAAAGCGGCGTTTGCGTCAATCGGCACGGGCTATTCAGCGCTCGCGACGCCGCTCACGCGGTCAAGCCGAACCGCCGTTGGGCCTGGCAAACCGGGGAAGCGTGGCCATAGGCCTTGGCTAAGTGCTGCAAGGCTCTTGGCGGGCTCACCCGCTTGTTGTTCATACATCCAATAATTGCGCATCACCGTCGCCACATAAGCGCGCGTTTCCCAATAGGGGATTGATTCGATGTAGAGCAAAGGATCATCATTGTCGCGTGTGCGCCCGTTCCAGACGCCAACGGGGACAGGCCCGGCATTATAGGCCGCGATAACCTTAGGCAGGAAGCCGCCGGTTTCGCTCATGTCGCGAATTTGTTCGATATAGCTTTGGCCGAATTCGATGTTGACCGCCGGGTTGGCCAGCGAGCCGACCGTCGTTCCGCGCTGGTGAGCAATGTCGGCGGCGGTGCCGGGGCGCACTTGCATCAGGCCGCGAGCGCCCGCTTGACTGGTGACATCAGTGCGGAAGCGCGATTCTTCGAGCGTGTGCGCAAAGACCAACGCCTTGTCGACGCGCCAACCGCCCGTCGGTGTCCAACTTTTGGGCGCAGGATAGCGTGCGCTTGCCGGTGCCTTTGCGCCCGATGGTCCGTTGTGCGCGAGGAATAATTGCGTTGCGGGCAAATCCATCCGACCGGCAAGGATTGCGAGTGCGGCATGACCACGGGCATCGCCAATGCGCGCTTGATATCGAATTAACTCATCGGCCAAATCGCGCTCACCAATTTCGGCGAGCGCGAGCGCCGCGCGAACATTGGGTAGCTTTTCAGCACTGCCGTCACTTGTCGGGTCAACCGGTACAGCTTTGAGGCCAAGCTGACGCAGCGCGAGCAGGCCGTAAAATGTTTCAGGGTTGCGCGCAGCACTTTTGAGGCGCGCCGCAATGGCCTGCGGTTTGCCCGCCGCCATATCGGCGCGCGCCGCCCAATAATGGCCAGCAGCGATCAGCTCGCTATCAGAGGCACGGCGCGCACAGGCGGCGAAAGCATCCGAAGCTGTTGCATAGTCACGCTGCCGCCACGCGGCGAGGCCTTGCACCCAATCGGCTTGAGCGGCCCAATCGCCAACGCCCGCCTGCGCCTTAGCGGCGAGGCGGCGCGCCGCGGCGTCATCACCGGTGATGTAGTAAGACCAAGCGACACGTTCCTGCCACTCGGTGCGACCTTCGCTGCTCAGTTCTGATTCTTTCGATTCGACTATCGCTTCAGCTTCATTGGGCTGGTTATTCTTGATCAGCGGCAAAATGCGCGCGGCCATCGTGCTGCTCAGCGCATCATCTGCGCGGGCGACCTTCCCACGCCGCGGTGCAGACCCCAGCCAGTTAAGGTCTTGTTGTGAGGGCAGGGCGGGAAGCGCTTCAATCCCGCGTGCCTTGGCCAGCGCGACCAGCGCACGCGCTTGCGGGAGATCAGGCGCCTTTTCGGCAAGCGCCGCAAGCGCCGCGCCGTCAACCTTGGGCGATCCTTTGGCCAGATAGAGCTCAGCGCGCGCGACATTGTGCAGCGGCCCTTCGGGAATAGCAGACAGCTTGGCCGCCGCCCCCGCCCAATCGCCTGCCTTGATACTCGCAAATACGTCACGGTAGCGGTCGCGCGCATTGGGGCCAAGTTGCGGGGCATAAGCGCGCTCGGTGCTCACCGTCGTTGCGCTTTCGGTCGCAGCAAAGCTTGGTGAGACGGTGGTGATCAGAAGCGTTAAGGCAAAGACAGGCTTGAATGTCACGCGGGGACTTCCTCGAACAAATTTTGCATATCAGCCCACACAGCAGCCTTGCGGCGCGGGCTTTGAAGGAGGTTGCGCGGATGCAAACTCGCTATAACGGATGTTGTGCCAGCCGCATGGTTAATTTCGTGTAAACGACCAGCGCCTTCGATCTCGCTCATCGCGATCAGCGCACGGCTGGGCGCGCCCCCCAATAACCACAGCTGTTTGGGCGCGGCCAGCGCGACATGATGGCGGGCAATTTCGCTTAAGCGCGGCAGGGCAGCGTCATCGATCATGCCGCTCGGCGGACGGTCGACCGCGACGCTGGCCAGATAAATGCTGTTCCGGTCTCGCCCAATCGCCGCGAGCATCCGGTCAAACAACATTCCAGCCTCTCCACTGAGCAGATGGTCAGCATCACCTGCCTCGGGCATGTCGATCAACACCATCACTCCAGAAGCAGCATCACCAGAGGGTGCTATCCGCCGAGTAGCGGGGCCAGCGCCGGGCACATCGGGGCTGGTCATCAGCCACTCGGTGAAAGCGGACAGTGTCGCTGGCAAAGAAGAGGCCGCGCGCGGCGCATCCGATGGTTTTACCGCGCGGTTCTTGGCCTGTGCAGGTGCACTGGTGCGGCCAAGCCACGGCGACGCGAAATCATCGACAACGGTATCGACGCCCATCTCTCGCCACCACGATATGACGCTTGCTACCTCGCGGGGATGAATTGCAGTTGCGATATCGTTCATCACTGTCGATAGGGGGTGTTCAAACCCGTTGGTCAACGTTGCTATAGCGCCTATCTGATAAGGCGTTAGCCACGCGGGATGATGCGAGTACAGTGCTGGGGCGATTGCGCGGTCAGGGAAGACGCGCCGATGGAGATACGAATGAGTGAACGCGAATCGATGGACTATGATGTTGTGATCGTTGGCGGCGGCCCGGCCGGGCTTGCCGCAGCGATTCGGCTTAAGCAGCTCAGCACCGACATAACGGTTTGTATCCTTGAAAAAGGCTCCGAGGTTGGCGCGCATATTTTATCGGGCGCAGTATTTGATCCCAAAGCGCTTGACGAATTACTGCCTGAGTGGCGCACGATGGGTTGCCCGATGGCCGAAGTCCCCGTGACCGATAACCAGCATTGGATCCTCACGACGACCGGCAAGTTCAGCCCCCCGCATTTCCTGACGCCCCCGTTCATGAACAATAAGGGCACCTATACCGGCAGCCTTGGCAATTTGTGCCGCTGGCTGGCCGAACAGGCCGAAGGCCTAGGCGTTGAAATTTTTCCGGGCTTTGCAGCCGCTGAAATCCTGTATCATGATGATGGTTCGCTAAAAGGCGTGGCGACCGGCGATATGGGTGTGGCGCGCGACGGCAGCCATAAAGGCGATTATCAGCCGGGGCTTGAACTTCACGCCAAATATACGTTGTTTGCCGAAGGCGCGCGCGGGCATCTGACCAAGCAGCTTAAGGCGAAGTTTGACCTTGAGCGTGACAGCCAGCCGCAAGTTTACGGCATCGGAATCAAGGAATTGTGGGACATCGCGCCCGATCAACAAGCCCCCGGTCGCGTGATCCACACGCAAGGCTGGCCGATTGCCGATGATGACGGTTTTGGCGGCGGTTTTCTGTATCATCAGGCCGGAGGTCAAGCGGCTGTCGGCTATGTCGTCTGGCTTGGCTATAGCAATCCGCACCTCTCGCCGTTCGGGGAAATGCAGCGCTGGAAAACGCACCCGGCGATTGCTGAGATACTGAAGGGCGGAAAACGGGTCTCCTACGGCGCGCGGGCGATTTGCGATGGCGGCTGGCAATCATTGCCCAAGCTCGTCTTTCCCGGCGGCGCGCTGATCGGTTGCACGGCGGGCTTCCTCAATGTGCCGCGGATCAAAGGCAGCCATACCGCGATGAAATCTGGCATGATGGCCGCCGAAGCCGCCGCGCAAGCGCTCGCGGCGGGGCGAACAGGTGACGAACTGACCGCCTATCCAGAAGCGTATCGAACAAGCTGGGTCGAAAAGGAATTGCGCATGGTGCGCAATTTTGAACCAATCGTTGCCACATTCGGCGGCATGATTGGCACCGTCATTGCAGCGATCATTTTGTGGCTTGAATATTTCGGACTGCGGATGCCGTTCACAATGAAGCATAAGAGCGACGCATCGAAAACCAAACATAAGCAACATGCCCACGTCATCGATTATCCCAAGCCCGACGGCGTGCTGACGTTCGACCGACTATCTTCGGTGTTCATATCCAATACCAACCACGCCGAAGATCAGCCGATCCATCTAACGCTCAAAGACGCCGCAGTGCCAATCACGGTCAACCTTGCCGAATATGACGCGCCTGAACAGCGCTATTGCCCCGCTGGCGTTTATGAAATCATTGGCGCAGACGGCGATGATCCGAAGCTTCAGATCAACGCGCAAAACTGCGTTCATTGCAAGACGTGTGATATCAAAGACCCAACGCAAAACATCAATTGGGTAACCCCGGAGGGTGGCGGTGGCCCCAATTATCCGAATATGTAGCGCTGCTTTTTGTACGTTGCTGATCGCGTCGGCGGGCTTTGCCAAGCCTGCGCCGCCATCGCCGCTTGCTTATTATGTGGCGGGACGGGCGGCAGAGGCGCAGGGGGATCCGCAAGCCGCCGCATCGGCTTATGCCGCCTTGCTGCTCGCAACCCCCGGCGATGTGAAGGTAGCGCAGCGGGCGTATCAACAAGCGCTAACGGCGGGCGATCAGAAGCTCGCGCTGCGTGCCGCTCAGATTTTGGCTAAGAACGAAGGTTCCCCGCCCGAAGCTCGTTTGTTGCTCTATGTGGAGGCGATTAAGCACAACGATTGGCGGGGCGCGCGCCAGATTGTCGATGCGATAGAAGCGCAAAATAGTTTTGATTTCATCGTGCCCACATTGCGCGCGTGGATCACCTTTGCGGCGCGCGACGGCGATCCGCTCGCGCTTCTTGTGACGCGCCAAGCCAACAGTCTGTCAGCCACATATTCGCGCGAGCACCGTGCGTTGCTGCTGCTTGCCGTTAAGAATATTCCCGATGGCATTGCGGCAGTCAAAGTGCTTGGCACGCCCGATGATCGCGGTCGATCATTGCGCCTGGCTGCGGCGGCACAATTGGCGGGGCTCAAGCGCAAGCAAGAGGCACTTGCTCTCCTTGTTGGTGACGATGCCGAAACCAATGCTGCGAAATCCGCGATCGCAGCCGGTCGTCCATTAAGCGGAGCAGTCAATCGGATTGAAGCCGCCAGCAGTATCTTATTCGGCCGGATTGCCGCCGATTTGCAGCGTGAGCGCGAATCGCCGATCGTGCTTAAGCTCGCGCGAATTGCGAGCTTCGCTGGTCCGTGGCGCGAGGAAACCAAAATCATTTTGGCGCAAGCGCTGTCAACCAATGGTCGTCGGGCGGAGGCGCTCACCTTACTTGACAGTTTGCCCGCTGCGAGCCCGCTGCGAGCCGCTGCCAGCGGCTTGAGAACGTCAATCCTGCTTGACGCACGTGATTATCCCGCTGCGCTGGCGCTAGCCAAAACGCTCAGCGAATCCGAAAATGCGCGCGATATCGACTATGTTCGGCTTGGCGACGTTTATGTTCAAATGGAACGCTTCGGCGATGCCGCATCGACCTATGATCGGGCGATTAAGTTCCTTGATACGGGTGGGGGCACCGGCGCGTCGTGGCAATTATGGTTGCGGCTTGGCAGTGCGCTCGATCAAGCCAAAGACTGGCCGCGCGCCGAGGTAGCGCTTCAGAAGGCACTGGCGCTGGCCCCGAATCAACCCAGTATTCTTAATCAATTGGGCTATTCAATGATCGAACGATCCGAAAACCTGCCCGAGGCGATCCGATTGATCACTAAGGCGAGCTCGCTACTGCCAAATGACCCTCAAATCACTGACTCGTTGGGTTGGGCCTTATTCAAAAACGGGCAGACCGATGAGGCCATCACGATCCTTGAACGCGCGGTGATTGGCGAACCTGGTGAGGCTGTGATCGGGGAACATCTGGGCGATGCTTATTGGACGGCCGGACGGACGGTCGATGCGCGCTATGCGTGGCGCGCGGCACTGGTGCAGGCCGAAAGCGGTGACGCAGAGCGTATCGCGGCAAAAGTGGCCAATGGGCTTCCCGTGGCGCGTTGATCTGTGACGCTCTGCGAAATTGCCTATGCCAAGATCAACCTTGCGCTGCACGTCCGGCGACGGCGCGTCGATGGCTATCATGACCTTGAAAGCTTGTTTGCATTTGCCAATGACGGTGACCGGCTTAGCGCTACGCCCGCTTCGACGCTATCGCTGAGCCTGTCAGGTGAATTCTCTGCGGGGCTGAGTGTCGATGGCGACAATCTCGTCATGCGCGCCGCCGCTGCGCTGCGATCGATGTGCGGGGTGGGGGAAGGGGCTGCACTCCATCTTGAAAAGCGCCTGCCGATTGCCTCGGGAATTGGGGGCGGATCGGCCGATGCGGCGGCTGCACTGCGCCTGCTCGCGCGGATGTGGGGGATTGCGCCTGCGCATCCTGCTTTGAACCAGGTTGCCCGCTCGCTTGGTGCCGATGTGCCAGCGTGCCTTGTCAGCCAGACGATATGGGGTGAGGGGCGCGGTGATGAACTGACGCCAATTACGGTCGCCGGGCTTAGCGGCACGCCGTTATTGCTCGTCAATCCCCGCTTGCCGTTGGCAACCGGGCCGGTCTTTGCAGCATGGGACGGTGTTGACCGAGGGCCGCTCGCTCCACACGACTTTATGAACGGTCGCAACGATTTGTCGGCATCCGCAATCGCGCTGCAACCCGCGATTGCGCCGCTATTGGAGGCGTTGGCGGCTATGCCCAGCACGATACTGGCGCGCATGTCCGGCTCCGGCGCGACGTGCTTTGCCTTGTTCGAAAACGAAGAGGGGCGTGATGCCGCCGCTGCCCAATTTCGGGACGAATGGTGCCTGTCAACGCGGATAAAGTGACCCATATGTGCAATTTTGGGACGGAATTAGCATTGCCGCTTGGCTGAGAATGACCGAAAACCGGAACTGGCATAGACGTTGCTTAATGTTTGTCGACGGGTCGTGCACGCGCACCATCCGGCTATGGTCCGCGAACGGCCACCGCGCATCATAGATTGGGGCGGCGCATCGACGGGTGCGCCGCCCGCATCTTAGACCCATATTCGACCACATTTGCACACCGTGACGGAGTCGATTTTGGTTTCTGGCTAGGCGCGAGGACGGCGCGATGCAGCAGCATCGTAACCGACAAGCAACGCCGCCGGAGAGCAAAAGCGGGCCGCCCTTGCAGGGTCGACCTCAGAAAACCGCTGAGCATCGTCGCTTGTTTGCGCGTAGCGCCGCTACGCGACTGCATTGCACTCCTCGTCAGCAGCTTTCTGAAGTCGATCACGGCGTGTAAATGTGGTCGAATATGGGTCTAAAGCGGCGGTGCCCAGATCAATACATTGCCTAGCAAAACCAAAGCTGCGACAATCATCAGCACACCGCGAAACCGCTCACCGGGTTTTTTGAGCAAGGCATAGCCGCCTGCGATAAGCGCAATGACCGCGAGCAGCGCGATGGTTGCAATCACTTGATTCATCGCTGTGCTTTAACCGGCAAGGATTCGCGCGAACAAGCCCGGATCGACATTGCCGCCCGACAGAATGACGAGCGTCCGTTTGGTTGGCGTCACCTTGCCAGCCATCACCGCAGCGAGCGCGACTGCGCCGCCGGGTTCGAGCGTGAGAGTGAGCGTCGAAAAGGCGAAGCGCATCGCGGCGGATATCTCTTCCTCGCTAACCGCTACGCCGCGCGCGCCGTGGGCACGGAGCACACCAAAGGTGAGCGGTGACACGCGCAACGTTTGCAACGCGTCGCAGCAGGTTGGCGGCGGGTGCGCACCAACGGGGATGATTGTCCCGGCTTCCAGCGACTGCGCCATATCGTCCCAGCCATCGGGCTCAACTGTCACTAGCGGCACGCCTGGAAAGGCGAGAGCAAGCCCCGCCGCCAGCCCGCCCCCGCCGCAGCAGGTAACGACCAAATCCGGTGGCCCGCCCATTTGCGCTTCGGCTTCGATGCCTGCGCTCCCTTGCCCTTCAATCACCCAAGGATCATCGAAACTGGGCACGAGTACTGCGCCTCGTTCAGTCGCGATGGCAAGCGCGATGGCCTCTCGGCTTTCGCTCATCCTGTCATAGAGGATGGTTTCGGCACCCAGTGCGCGCGTCGCGGCCAGTTTCATCGCTGGGGCGTCGATGGGCATGACAATAGTCGCGCTGATCCCAAGCTTGTGCGCTGCCCACGCAATGCCTTGCGCATGATTGCCCGATGAGAAGGCAACCACCCCTGCCGCGCGCTGCATCGCACTAAGCTCAGTCAGTCGGTGCCATGCCCCGCGCAGCTTGAAAGCCCCGGTCGGCTGGCATGATTCGGCCTTGCACCAGAGCGTCTTCTCCAAAAGGTTAACGGGTAAAAGCGGCGTTGGCGGAAGTATCGCCGCAATTTTCGCCGCCGCCGCGCGCACACCCGCTGAATTGGGCAGTTTTTCGTTTGGCTGCGACATTTGCATGAGCGAAAAATTATCCATGCACAGATACTTTACAAGGGCAAGCGCTGATCATATACGCACCCCCGCTGCCCCAGGGGGACTTCCAATAACCGCAAGGCAGCCTTTGAAAACCACGAACTACCTTTTGGAGGTCCCTTGAATTGTACGAGCCACATAACGCGCTGGCATTAGCCCAAGCATTGCAGCCGGTTCAACCGGTTACACTCAATCGTCGTCGCGCCGCTGCGCGCGCCGCCCGCTTCTTTGTTCAGAAGTTTCCGGGTCGGTCGCTCTATGCGGTGAAGGCCAATCCGTCGGCTGATCTCATTGCTTTGCTGTGGGAAAGCGGGATTAGCGACTATGACGTTGCCTCAATCGCCGAAGTGCGGTTGGTGCGCGGCGTTTTGCCGCAGGCAGCGCTCCATTTCATGCATCCGGTGAAAGCCGAAGAAGCGATCCGCGAAGCTTATTTCGATCACGGTGTGCGCACTTTCTCGCTCGATACGATTGAGGAACTCGAAAAGATCGTCCGCGCCACCGAAGCAGCGCAGGATTTGACGTTGTGTGTGCGCATTCGCGTTTCATCCGAACATGCCAAACTCAGCCTCGCTTCCAAATTCGGGGTTGATCCATCTGAAAGCAAAGAGCTTCTGATTGCCGCCCGTCAGGCGAGCGATGCGCTCGGCATTTGCTTCCATGTGGGCAGTCAAGCGATGACGCCCTCGGCCTATACGCAAGCGATGGAGCGGGTGCGCGCCGCAATCGTCGAATCGGGCGTCACCGTGGACGTTGTTGATGTCGGCGGCGGTTTCCCGAGCGTCTATCCGGGCATGGAACCTCCCCCGCTCGAAAGCTATTTCGCCGCCATCCACCGCGCGTTTGAAAGCCTGCCCGTGAGCTATTCATCCGAACTCTGGTGCGAACCTGGTCGCGCGCTATGTGCTGAATATAGCTCGCTCATCGTGCGCGTTGAAAAGCGGCGTGGTGACGAGCTGTTCATCAACGATGGCGCTTATGGCGCCTTGTTTGACGCAGCGCATGTCGGCTGGCGCTTTCCGGTTGAATTGCTCCGTGCCGAGCCTTCGGACGCGCGCGATATGCCGTTCAGTTTTTATGGGCCAACCTGCGATGATATGGATCATATGGTGGGGCCATTCATGCTGCCGGCGGACGTGAAAGCCGGCGACTATATCGAAGTCGGGATGCTCGGTGCCTATGGCTGTGCGATGCGAACTGGCTTCAACGGCTTTGGCGCGGGCGATGTGTTCAACGTCGATGATGAGCCGATGGACTCGCTCTATCTGCTGGCTGTTCGCGAAGCGCGTGCATCGAACGTCGTCAAGCTGTAACAGTTTAGCCCCTACCCTTTAGGGGAGGGGTTGAGGTGGGGACTGTGAGTCTCTCACCAAGAACCTCCCTGATTGTTGACACCCCCACCCCTAACCCCTCCCCTGAAGGGGAGGGGAATTGTTTGGAGACCTCCATGACCACCGCCCAATCCAACGCCCAGCGCAAGGCTGAACTCCTGTCGACCACTGTCGAGCATATCGACATCACCAGCTTTGACGCCCGCCCGATCATAGATGCGATGGGCAAGATGAGCTTCACTAGCCGCGATCTTTCGCGCGCGACGAATATCTATAACCAGATGCTCGAAGATCCCGATTGCTCGATCTTCCTCGTCATAGCGGGCAGCACCAGCGCCGGCGGCTGCATGGATCTTTACGCCGAATTGCTGCGCAACAATATGATCGATGGCATCGTCGCAACGGGCGCGAGCATAGTCGATATGGATTTCTTCGAAGGGCTTGGCCACAAACATTATCAGGCGCTCGAAGTGCCCGATGATGATACGCTGCGCTCGCTGTTGATCGACCGGATTTACGATACCTATATCGATGAAGAACAGCTTCAGGATTGCGACCATACGATCCTAGAAATCGCCAACAGCCTTGAACCGCGCCCCTATTCGAGCCGCGCGTTCATCCGCGAGATGGGCAAATATCTGGTTGAACATGGCAAGAAAGATAACAGCCTTGTCAAGCTCGCCTACGAACATGATGTGCCGATTTTCTGCCCCGCCTTTGTTGATTCGTCAGCTGGCTTTGGCCTCGTCAAGCACCAGGTTGACCGCGCCAAGGAAGGCAAGCCCTATATGGTGCTCGATGCCATCGCCGATTTCCGCGAACTGACCGATATCAAGATCAAGGCAGGCACCACTGGCTTGCTGATGATTGGCGGCGGCGTTCCGAAGAATTTCATTCAGGACACGGTCGTCTGCGCCGAAATCCTTGGCCATGATGATGTCCAAGTGCATAAATATGCGGTGCAGATCACTGTCGCCGACGTGCGCGATGGGGCATGCTCGTCCTCGACGCTGCAAGAGGCCGCCAGCTGGGGCAAGGTCAATACGGGTATCGAGCAAATGGTTTTTGCTGAAGCCGGATCGGTGATGCCGTTGCTCGCCAGCGACGCCTATCACCGCGGTGCGTGGAAGAACCGGGTGAAGCGCAAATGGGGAGCGATTTTCGCCTAGCGGCTAAATTGGGTTTTCTTTGACAACCCTTAAAAATGCGGGCAGCTTAAGCTCATAAACAGGGGAGAGCCAACCGTGACACATCAAGACATTCTTCATCCCGTCGTCGCCCTTGCCGTGTGGACGATGATCATCTGGATCTGGATGTATGCCACGCGCTTGCCCGCAATGGGCCGCGCCAAAATTGATGGCACCAAGATGGTCGGCTCAACGGGCAAGAGCTTGCGCGATGACCTTGTCGCAGCAGGCGAGGAAAAGGCGTCATGGGTCGCCGATAATTATAATCATCTGCACGAGGCGCCGACGGTCTTTTATGTGGTGTCGATCGTGCTTGCAATGGTTGGACAAGGCAACGGCTTTAACGCGCAGATTGCCTGGGCTTATGTCTTCCTGCGCGTGGCGCACAGTCTGGTGCAGATTTTGTCGAACCGTGTTGTGGTGCGCTTTGGAATCTTCGCACTATCAAGCATTGCGCTGATCATGTTGGCGGTTCATGCTTATCTCGCGGTGATATGGCAGCATTAACGGCTGAATTCAGCCGCCAGTTCAACATGCGTTGACCAGCGGAACTGGCCGACCGGCTTGATGCTGATCAACTGATAGCCACCCTCGATCAAAATCTTCGCATCGCGCGCGAAGGTGGCGGGGTTGCAGCTGACATAGGCGATGCAGGGCACCGATGATGCCGCGAGCGCCACCACTTGCTCTTGCGCACCCGCGCGTGGGGGATCGAGGATCACCGCGTCAAACCTGGCCAATTCAGCCACCGTCAGCGGGCGGCGGTAAAGATCGCGGTGGTCGCTGCTCACCAGTCGCTTGGCCAAGTTTGCCGAGGTCTGGAGCGCGAGCACAACATCGCGTGCCGCCTCAACCGCATGCACGCGACCGCTCACGGCGAAGCTGAACGTACCCAGCCCTGCAAAGAGGTCGGCGACTTCGGCAGCATCACCAACGATGGCGCGCACGGCGGATATCAGCGCCGCCTCACCCTCGCTCGTCGCTTGCAAGAAAGCGCCTTCGGGGAGTGGCACAGCAATACCGCCGAGCGTGACTGTCACCGGATCAGGCTCCCACCGCGCAGCCGGGCCATAGCCTTCGTCGAGCGACAGCCTTGCGAGTTTGTGGGCCGCCGCAAACGCGGTGATGGCTTCAGCGGCGGCCAGCCCTTCGGCTTCGACGCCGGCGATCATGATATCGACGCCCTGATCAGTCATCGTCATCCGGATGTCTGCCGTGCGCTTGTCGCGCAGCATGAGCGGCAGCAAGGTGCGGAGCGGCCCTAGCAAAGCGAACAGTTCAGGCCGCATTACGGGGCATTCGCGCAGTTCAACGATTTTGTGGCTCGCGCCTTCATTGAAACCAAGCAGCACTTGCTTGCCGCGTCGTTCGGCACGCAGCGCGAGCCGTCGGCGGCTCTGTGGTGGTGAGAGATGAGGGGCAAGCATCGCAGGCGCGGCAAGCCCTTGGCCATCAAGCGCGCCGACAATCCGGTCAGTCAGATAAGCAGTAAAGGCGCGATCACTCAGATGTTGAAGCTGACATCCGCCGCATTTGGGAAAATGACGACATGCCGGATCGGCATGATCGGGGCCTCGTTCAACGCTGCCATCGCCGCGCAGCCAGTCGCCCGGTGCAGCATAAGCGGCATAGCGCCCATCGGCAGTGACCCCGTCACCGCGCGCGGCGATCCGCACGATGACATCATCGTCGCTCACAAGCACGTCGCGACAGCGGCAGGGATGAAGCGGGCAAGTTCATCGGCGATCAGCGATGGCCCCGCCAAGCGCGCGGCCTCACTGTGCAACCACACGGCTGCCTCGGCGGAGGCGAAGGGGGCAAGCCGGGTTGACAGCAAGGCGGTAACGATCCCCGCGAGCACATCGCCCGTTCCCGCGCTGGCTAGCCAGGGTGATCCCCTAAGCGAAACCACGATCCGGCCATCGGGTGCCGCAACAATAGTATCGGCGCCCTTCAAAATGATCGTCGCACCGCATGTCGCCGATGCGGCGCGGGCGCGGTCAATCTTGCTGCCACCGCCTGTACCGAACAAGCGGTCAAACTCTGCGGCATGCGGCGTCAGGATCACGGGCGTTGCGCGCCGCGTAAAATTGGGAAGCGGCGTCTGGGCAAGCAGCGTGAGCGCATCGCCGTCAAGCACAAGCGGGTGGACTGAACCCAGCGCTCGTTCAAGCGCGATCTGCGCTTCAGCACCGCGCCCAAGCCCCGGGCCAATCAACAGCGCGCCAATATGCGCGTCGCTGGCGATGCTCAGCCAGTCGCGGTGGACAAGGGCTGCGGAGCCAATGCGGTCTTGACCAGTGAGTACGACATAGCCCGCAATCCGCATCGCAGACTCGGCGGCGAGCCGCGCCGCGCCGGGCATCTCGCCGCCGACAATGGCAACCATGCCCCGAACATATTTGTGTGACGCGACACTCGGCGGCGTCAGGCGTGGTGGCATGATGCTGCGCACGGTGCTGCTGAGGGCAATGCCAATATCGGCAATACGCACCGTACCGCATAGTTCGGCGGCTGGCTGGAGCAAGTGCGCTGGCTTCAGCCCGCCAAGGGCAATTGTGAGGTCGGCCCGAATGGCACCCATCAGCGCGCCAGTGTCGCAATTGACGCCGCTGGGCATATCAGCCGCCACAACAAAGTCCGATTGCGCTGCAAGGTTCGTAAGGAGTTTGTTGAGGGAAGCGGCCAATGGCCGTGTGACACCAGTGCCGAACAGCGCATCAACGATGACTGATGCTGGCTTTGCCTCACCGATCGCTTCAATCGATCCCGTCCACCGCGCACGCGCAGCCTTAGCGGCTTTTGTTTTCGATTCAGCGGTTGCGGCAATGCGGACGCTGATGCCACGCTCGGCCAACTGACGACCGGCGACATAGCCATCGCCACCATTGTTGCCGGGGCCACAAAGGATGAGCGTATCACGCCCGCCGCCAAAGCGCGCGACGGCCTCTGCAATTGCGGTGCCCGCCAGCTCCATCAGTTGTTCACCGCTTAGTCCAGTCGACATCGCCTGTGCTTCGCATGCCCGCATTTCGGCAGCCGTAACAATGGGTCGTCCAAAATTCATCATCGCAGCGGTGCGGCAGCACCTTTCACCGTGGCGGGAAGCTGATAGCGGTCACCGCCAAGCGATACCTCAATCAACCCTTCGGTGAGGGGCTTCACAATCGCTTGTTCTGCGCCGTCGGCTGCGACAACGCCGCGACCATCTTTGGTGACGAGCAACCGGCGAAATCCGCCGTCATCATGCCGCAACGTCAGCACCAGGCCTTTGTCACTTGCCGCTCGTTCAATCGAGCAGCTCTGCGTAAACGAAGTAGCCCCGCCGACGGCGCAGTTGGCGCGCCCTTGGTCATCGGCCGCGCGACCGGCTGATTGTTTTTCGATTTCGGCAAGCGTCTGGCCCTTATGTTCAGCACCGCCGCACGCAGCGAGAATCAGCAACGGTATGAGACTAAATATCCGCATAGACATGACGTTCCGCTGTGGCCCCCGGATGTGTGACCGCCCCCTGATAGGCGGGCCCGACATTTTGCGCATAGCGCCAAAGTGCTCCCGACTGATAATCATTTACGCGTGGTAACCATCTTTCCCTGCGCGCGGCGAGCACATTGGCGGGCACATTTAAATCAATCGTGCCTTTGATGGCATCGATGCTGATTTCATCGCCCTCTTCGATCAGCGCAATCGGCCCGCCCACGGCGGCTTCGGGCCCGACATGCCCGATGCAGAAGCCGCGAGTCGCCCCGGAAAAACGACCGTCGGTAATGAGTGCTACCTTTTCCCCCATGCCTTGGCCGTATAGCGCTGCGGTGGTTGAAAGCATCTCACGCATGCCGGGGCCGCCCTTGGGGCCTTCATAGCGGATAACGATGACTGAGCCTTCGCGAATTTGACGCGCTTCGACGGCGGCGAAACAATCCTCTTCGCTGTCAAAGACTTGGGCGGGGCCGGTAAACTCAAGCCGCGCCATGCCTGCCACCTTCACAATCGCGCCCTCGGGGGCCAAAGTGCCACGCAGGCCGACAACACCACCAGTGGGCGAGAGCGGGGCTGTGGCGGGATAGATAACTTTCTGGTCAGCATTCCAAGTGATCTGATCGATATTCTCGCCAAGCGTTTTGCCCGTAACGGTCAGGCAATCGCCGTGGAGCAGCCCCTCGCCCAGGAGCGATTTCATCAGCATATAAACGCCGCCCGCCTCATACATATCCTTGGCAACGTAATTTCCGCCGGGTTTGAGGTCAGCCATGTAGGGCGTCGTTTTGAAAATCTCGGCAACGTCAAAAAGATCAAATGAGATCCCGGCTTCATGCGCCATTGCTGGTAAATGGAGCGCGCCGTTGGTTGACCCACCCGTCGCGGCAACAATCCGCGCGGCATTTTCAAACGCTGCGCGCGTGCAGATATCGCGCGGACGGATGTTCTGGGCGATTAGCTCCATCACTTGAAAGCCCGCCGCATGCGCGACCTGATCACGCGTTGTGTAGGGCGCAGGGGCCATATTCGAATTGGGCAGCGATAGCCCAATCGCTTCGGCAACGCACGCCATCGTGTTCGCGGTATATTGACCGCCGCATGCGCCGTGACCGGGGCACGCCGCTTTTTCCAGTTCGGTCAATTCCTCAATCGGACAGGCACCCGCCGCATATTTGCCAACCCCTTCAAACACATCAACCACCGTGACATCGCGGCCCTGAAACCGCCCCGGCAAGATCGATCCACCGTAAACAAATATGCTTGGCACGTTTAGCCGCAGCATCGCCATCATCATACCGGGAAGCGATTTATCGCAGCCCGCAAAGCCGATCAGCGCATCATAACAGTGACCGCGCACGCTGAGTTCAACCGAATCAGCAATCACCTCACGGCTGACGAGCGATGATTTCATCCCCTGATGCCCCATCGCGATGCCGTCAGTCACCGTGATCGTATTGAACCGACGCGGCATCCCGCCGCCTTCTTGAACACCGCCGCGCGCAATATCGGCCTGATGATCAAGCATTGTGTTACAGGGCGCGCTATCATTGCCCGCGCTCGCGATCCCCACGAAGGGCCGTGCAATCTCTTCCTCGGTCAGCCCCATTGCATAATAATAGCTACGGTGCGGCGCGCGCTCCGGCCCTACTGAAACATGGCGGCTGGGCAAATTGGCTTTGTCGAAACGATTAGTCATTAAGGAGTTCACTTTCGCGCTTAAGATATAGGCTGTTCACTAACGTCCTGGTCAGCGCCGAAAATTTCCCACGCGGCGAGAAACAAGGCGGCCACCACAGGCCCGACGACAAAGCCGTTCAACCCAAAAATGGCAAGCCCGCCAAGTGTCGAGACCAGCACTATATAGTCAGGTATTCGTGTATCCTGCCCGACCAATATCGGGCGGAGCGTATTATCGATCATGCCAATCAGGAAGACACCGCACAGGATGAGCGTGACACCCTGCCAAATCGATCCCGTTGCCAGTAAATAAATCGCCACCGGGGCCCAGACAAACCCAGTGCCAACCGCCGGAATAAGCGACAGCAAGCCCATCAGCACCCCTGCGAGCAGCGCCGCGCGGATATCAAGAAACCAGAACACGATCCCGCCTATCGTCCCTTGCACGATGGCCACGATCACACTGCCCCGGATCGTGGCCCTGATCGCAACGGTGAATTTTTCGAGCAACAATGCCTTATGCTCGCCTTGGAGTGGGAGGCGGTGGCCGATTTCGCGCGCAATCTCATCGCCGTCACGGATCAGAAAGTAGACAAGGTATAGCATCACGCCGAGCGCGGCGAAGAACGAAAAAGCGCCCTGTCCAAAGCCAAGCAATGTTTGCCCGACAGCGCGCAAAGCAGCCGCAGCAGTGCTGGCGACGCGCTCGCTCATCACATTGATGTCGGTCAAGCCAAATCGCTCACCAGCCTCTACAGCCCAGCGCGGCAGCCCCTTTTCCAGCGCGATACCCATTTTGACGACGTCAATCTCTCGCGACTGAATACTTTGCACAAGGCCGGATACTTCAGTGACGAGCGATGTGATGATCAGTGCGGCGGGAATGATGACCAGCGCAATGATCGAAGTGAGCGTGATCACCGCCGCAATATTGGGGCGTCCGTCAAGCTTTTGCGAGACCCAACGGTTCACCGGCGCAAACACAATCGCCACCACCGTAGCCCACAGGATCGCGCCAAAGAACGGCGTGACCACCCACATGAAGGCGAGCGAAATGACCGCGAGAAAGACGAGGAAAACGCGGTCAGTGAACCTACTACTCATCTTGTCACGTCCTCAAAATGGTCAGCACAGGCCCGAATGGCCGGGATCAGCCGGTCTGCCCATGCCAATACACTCAGAGGATCGCTAATCAAATCCTGTCGCACTTCAATCCCGAGATAAGGGATGCCCTTAGCCTCGCCGTGTCGGTTCATCGATGCGTTCAGCTGTTTGCCTGAATAAGGCAGTTGATCACCGACCACGACGCCTGCGGCTTTCAGCAGAGGGATGGCAATCCGGGCGGCACGATCATCTTGATTGTAGAGGATGCCGATTTCCCATGGCCGTTCCTCATCGGGCCGCGTTGCCAGCTGCGGGGTGAAGCTGTGAAGCGATACCAGCAAACCGGCTGTCGCCGCGTGGTGCACATAATCATGGTAAGGCTGCCAATAGCGCGCGATCCGGCGGCGGCGTTCGCTGTCATCGATTCGGTTGCCCGGAATGTCATGCCCGTCGCTCGTGATCGGGATCAGCGCACAATCGTCAGGATCACGATTGAGGTCAACTACCAGCCGCGATACCCCGCCAAGGATAGCCGGTACATGATCCGCCGCGCATATAGCCGCCGCCAGTTCCGCCACCCCCAAGTCAATCGCAATATGCGTGTTCAGCAAGGCAGGGTCGATCCCCAAATCAATTTCGGGCGGCACATGGTTTGAGGCATGATCGGCGATGATCATCCACTCGCTCTTCGGATCGCCAGGGATCAATTGCCAAGGGTCAGTCATACTATCCTGTTGCCGAGTTTGTGCGGCGATGTCACCATCTGAAAAAACGGAGACTATGCATGCCCGATTTCACGCGCCGTCAAACTGTTGCTGTGCTGGTGGCTGCGGCTGCAACGCCGGCGGTCGCGGCACGGCGAAAAGCCTTGCCGCCGCCAACGGTTGGGCCTCTTCAGACGATAGCTGATGATCTTCTCTCTCACTACCGCGAAACCGCTGTTTACAACGGTACATCCGGTGCGCTTGATGGCGGCGCGCTGGCACGGCGGATGGATGATTATTCGCCCGCAGGCGAGGCGGCTGGGCGCGCGCAAATCAAGGCGTCAAAGGATCTGCTTACGCGGATCCGCATCCGCAGCGATTCGCCTGATGTCAAATATCTAAGCGTAGCCAATGCGGTGCTCGACAACAGCCTGCGTTCGGCTTCGGTGCCCTATGGCCGGATCAACCCGTTCAATTTTGCAGGGCATGTCCCTTACCTCGTCACCCAGCTTGCCGGGCCGCATATCGACAGCATCAACGTGATGATGGAACAACAGTCGCTGGGCAGCGTCGGCGCGGTCGATGCCTGGATCGAAAAACTAGACGCTATGGGCGCCGGCCTTGACGGCGTGATCGCTACGCTGCGCAGCGACAGTGCGGCGGGGTGCCATCCGCCGCGCATTTTGCTGGAAAAGGCACTACCCGTGCTTGACGCCTTCTTGAAAGGTAAGGGTGCCAAACAGCCGCTGATCCAATCCTTCGCCGCGCGCACCACGACCGCAGGCCTTGCGCGGAAAATGCGACAGACAGCGCTCAAACGGGCAATCCTCGCGCTCGATCAGCGGACACGGCCCGGCTTTGCCCGACTGCGCGCCGAGCTCGTGACGATGCTGTCTACCGCGCGTGCCGAAGCGGGCATATGGGCGCAACCGCGCGGCGATGAGCTTTATGCCGCCAATGTGCGCGCCTCTGGCGATACCAAGCTGAGCCCCGATGACATTCACACGATTGGCCTGAGCGAAGTCACCCGCATTTCAGAAGCGATGAACCAGCTGCTGACCACAGCGGGGATGACGCAGGGCAGCATTGGTGATCGGATGCAGGCGCTTGCCAAGGACCCCAGACAATTATTCGCCGATAGTGCAGCGGGTCGCGAGGAATTGCTCGCCTATGTCCGCGCCAAAGTGACCGCTGCCGAAGCCCGCTATGCCGATTGGTTGCCCGCTGCGCTCAAACCGCGCCAATCCTTGATCATCAAGCGTGTGCCGCTGGCGACCGAAGCCAGCGCACCGGGTGGCTTTTATGACAGCCCCTCACTCGATGGGGCACGCCCTGGCACCTATTGGATCAATCTACGCGATATGACCGCCGTGCCGCGCTTCCGTTTGCCGACGCTCAGCTATCACGAAGGTGTGCCGGGGCACCATACACAGGTCTCGATTGCCTCAGCATTGGGGCAAGCGCCGCTGATCGTGCGGATTGCGAGCTTTAACGCATATCAGGAAGGCTGGGCGCTTTATGCCGAACGCTTGATGGCCGAAAGCGGTGCTTATAATGACGATCCCTTTGGCGATCTCGGCCGGCTCCAGGATGAATTGTTCCGCGCGGTGCGGCTGGTGGTTGACACGGGCATTCACCACAAGCGCTGGCCGCGCGAAAAGGCCATCGATTATATGAAAGGCGTCACCGGCGTCGCGCTAAGTCGCGTTACCGCTGAGATTGAGCGCTATATGGCGTGGCCTGCCCAAGCGCTTGGCTATAAATTAGGACAGCTGCGACTAACTGATTTGCGTGCGCGTTATGTGAACGGCAACAAAGAAGGATTGCGCGCCTTTCATGCCAGCGTGTTGGGCGGCGGCGCGATGCCGCTTGATTTGGTCGAGGCGCGGCTGGGGCTGGACTGAGCGGCGAGCGCCCGACCCCCTAACGGTCGGGCAGGTTGTCGAGTGTCAATCGGATCTCACGCAATGTCTTTAGAGTCGCGACTATTTCCTGCGGCGGGATTTCCGATACCGCCATTTTGATAACGGGTGCCATTTTATCGATGACTTCGTTGCGGGCATCGCGACCTTTGTCGGTGATCATGACCATCGCGTTGCGGGGGTCAGTCGCCGGGGTGACGCTGACCAACCCGCGCGCAGCCAGTGAATCGACCTTGGCGCGGGTGTGATCCTCTTCTTCCTGAAACACGAAAGCCATGCCAGCGATCGACTCCGGACGGGGATTATTGAGCATGAAGTAATTGAGCAGGCCAAATTCGCCCATCGAGAGATTATGCAGCGCGTGCCGCTCCTCACGGACGCGTACCAATTGTTCAAGGATTGCGATTTCGGTGAAGAGCGCAACCAATGTTTCCTGCATATCGTCCATGCGTCACCCGTCAGCGAATAGCGGAGTTTGGATCGAGCCGCATATCGAGATATTTATCAACCGATCCCATCAATTGCGGCATTTCATGTTCGAAATAATGGTTGGCACCCTTAATCTCGTCATGATGGATTGTGATGTGCCGCTGCGTGCGCAGCTTATCGACCAGCTTTTGAACGGCGTTTGGTGTCACCACTTCATCCGCTGTCCCTTGGATGATGATGCCCGATGACGGGCAAGGCGCGAGGAAGGTGAAATCATACATATTCGCAGGTGGTGCGATTGAGATGAAGCCCTTGATTTCGGGCCGACGCATCAGCAACTGCATGCCAATGAGCGCACCAAAGCTGAACCCCGCAATCCATGTCGTTTGCGCCTCTGGGTGGATCGACTGCACCCAATCAAGCGCCGAGGCAGCGTCGGACAGCTCCCCCACACCATTATCAAACACACCCTGGCTTTTTCCAACGCCGCGAAAATTGAAGCGTAACGTCGCGAATCCGCGCCGCACGAAGGTTTGATAGAGCTGCTGGACGATCCGGTTATTCATCGTGCCGCCGCCTTGCGGATGCGGATGGAGGATCATGGCAACGGGCGCGCGGGGGCGGGGGCCGGGGTTAAAACGGCCTTCAAGACGACCCTCTGGGCCGGGAAAAATCACTTCTGGCATTGAAAACTCTCAGACTTTGAACGCGATGATGCACAGTGGGGCTGTGCTTGGACGCTGCGCCCTATATAGGAGGGTGCGATGATTTCGCAATCTTTCCGAACAAGGCCCGATTTGTGAGTGAACGTTTGTACCTTGACCATGCTGCGACAACCCCCATGATTACAGCGGCGCGCAAGGCGGTGACCGAGGGGATTGCGCGCTGGGCCAACCCGTCATCGCCCCACGCCGAAGGCCGCGCGGCGCGGGCCGCGCTTGAGGATGCCCGCGCGCGGATCAAGGCGGTACTTGGCTGGGAATATGAGTTGATCTTTACCAGTGGCGCGAGTGAAGCGATTGCGATGGGGCTTGGACGCACGCAGGGCGATGCCTTTTTCGTGGGCGCTACCGAGCATGATGCAGTTCACCGGGTGCTGCCTGCTGCCTATTTCATATCGGTGAATGCGGATGGCATCATAGCGCCCGATGCACTCGCTGGACGCTTGGGCGCACTGGGAGCGAAACGTCCGATTGTGGCGATCCAGTCAGTCAATAACGAAACCGGCGTCATGCAACCATTGACGGCGCTCATCACTATCGTGCGCGAAGCTGGCGGCCTCTTCTTCGCCGATTGTTCGCAGTCTGCGGGAAAGATCGATTTGCCTGACGCGGATATGATCGCGGTTTCGGCGCACAAGCTTGGCGGGCCGCCCGGCATTGGTGCCTTGCTTGTCCGCGATCTCACCATGATTGCACCAAGCGGCGGGCAGGAGCGGGGATATCGTAGCGGCACCGAAAATGTGCCAGGCGCGCTTGGCTTTGCAGCCGCCGTTGAGGCCAATCGTGGCTGGGTGACCCGCGCAGGCGAATTGCGCGCGCATCTTGACGCCGCGATCAAGGCGTCGGGCGGCGAGATCGTCGCCGCGACCGCACCCCGCATCGCGACAATTGCCAGCTATCATATGCCGGGGCTCGCCTCCTCAGCGCAGCTGATCCAGCTTGATATGGCAGGGATTGCGGTATCGGCAGGCAGCGCCTGTTCATCAGGCAGCCTCAAATCAAGCCGTGTGCTCGCCGCGATGGGGTGGGACGACAAGGCGGCCGGTGAAGTGATCCGCGTGAGCTTTGGTCCGCAAACCGGGCGCGCCGACGTCTACCGGTTTATCGAAGCGTGGAAGCATTTGCGGCGGTGACGATCTACCTCGATTATCAAGCCACAACACCGCTCGCGCTGGAAGCTTATGCCGCGATGCAGCCTTGGTTGTCCGACGGCTTTGCCAATCCGCATTCATCGCATAAGCTCGGTCGCGCGGCGGCGGCGGCGGTCGAAGTGGCACGCGATCAGGTCGCGGCGCTACTGCCCAGCGGCGGGCGAGTCTATTTTACCAGCGGCGCGACTGAGGCGATTAACTGGGCAATGCGCGGGAGTTTGGCGCCGGGTGTGGCCATCAGCTTGCCCAACAGTGAACATGCCGCCGTGCGTGATACTGCGCTTTGGCTCGGTGAGCGGGGGCATCCGGTCACCATCCTGCCAATTGGTGATGATGGAGTGGTAACAGCAGGGGAGCCGCGCGCGGGCCTGTCCGCTGTGATGCTCGTCAATAATGAGATTGGCGTGATCCAGCCTGTCGCCGATCTCGCCGCCGCCGCGCATCGTGCTGGCGGGCTATTCCTCTGCGACGCAGTACAAGCCTATGGCCGCATAGCAATCCCCGATGGCCCCGACATGATCGCCATCAGCGCGCATAAGATCCATGGCCCCAAGGGCATCGGCGCCCTGTGGGTGCGTGACGGAATAACGCTGGAGCCGCTGCTCCACGGCGGCGGGCAGGAGGGCGGCTTGCGCTCGGGCACGCTCTCGCCCGCACTCTGCGCAGGCTTTGGCGCAGCAGCGGCGGTGGCGGCGGATCGCTTTGATGCCGACGGCGCGCATGTAATCGCGCTTGCCGCCATCGCCCGCGAACGGCTTCCCAAGGGGTGGCTGATCAATGGATCGACCACGCACCGCTACCCTGGCAACCTCAACATTCGGCTTGCGGGGTTAGACTCGGCGCGATTGATTTCCGAAGTGCGTGGCGTCGCGCTGTCATCGGGTTCGGCCTGCGCCAGCGGGTCGGGGCGCTCAAGCCATGTCCTACGCGCGATTGGCCTTTCCGAAGCCGAGGCGCGGTCAAGCCTGCGGCTTGGCTTTGGCCGTTACACCAGCGAGGCTGAACTGATCAAAGCGCTTGACCTCATCTTCGCCGCCGCCAAAAGTCAAAGCGCATGATCACCGTCACTTTCATCAGCGCCGATGGGCAGACCAGCCGCAACGTGCAAGCCGAACCCGGCCAGCGCTTGCTCGAAGTCGGGCAGAATGACGGACAGCCGCTCGAAGGGACATGCGAAGGGCAAATGGCTTGCTCAACTTGCCACGTGATCGTCGCCGCCGAAGATTTTGCGCGCCTCCCCAAAGCGCGCGAAGAGGAAGAGGATATGCTCGATCTCGCCGCCGGTGCAACGCGCACAAGCCGTCTCGCCTGCCAAATCCTGCTTGATGAGAGCCTCGACGGCCTCACCGTCCGCATTCCGCCTGAAGCGCGGAATATGCAGGGACGTTGACAGCAGGGCAATCGGGTGAACGGGATAAAACGATCCTCCCCGAGCTTGTCTCGGGGAGGTGTCGCGCCGAAGGCGTGACGGAGGGGTGTATTCTTTCACAATCGCCCCACCACCACTCGCTCCGCGAGCGGTCCCCCTCCCCGAGACAAGCTCGGGGAGGATTTTTAGCCGCATTGCCCGTGAAAGCCCGTTCACCCGATTGCCCTGGCGTTGACAGGCTTTCTGCAAATATCCATATTCATGATCATGATCGAGACGAGTATTAGCCTACCAAAAGACCTTGAAGACTATTTGCATGAGCAGATAGGCAAGGGGCGTTTTGCGGACGCTAGCGATTTTATGCGGACCATGCTGCGTGCGGATCGCACCGCCTATGACCGCCTTGATGATATCCTTCAGGACGGGCTCAATAGTGGCGTTAGTGAGTTTACGTTTGAGGAGATTGTTGATCGCGCCCGGGATAGGCTCCAATCGCGCGCCGCCTAATCATTTTGGCGAGTGCGGCTGCGGATTTGGCGTCAATCCGCGACTATACCGAGCGCGAATGGGGTGGTGACCAAGCGGTGCGCTATCTCACCAAACTGCAACAGTCGACACATCGATTGCTTGATGCTCCCTATCTTGGGAGTCCCTATGGCGGTCGCCGCGTTTCGCTCCGCTCGCTAAAGTCGTCCCGGCACAGGCTGATTTATGACGTCAGCGATGAAGCAATCATTTTGGTCCGAGTGCTTCATGTGCGCATGGATCTCCATCGCCACCTCCCCTAACCCTTGCACTTCGCGCGCCGTGCCGCCATATGCCCTCCCGGGAGTCGGGCGGACGGTGCCCTCGCCAACCTGGTCAGGTCCGGAAGGAAGCAGCCACAACGAATTCGCCCCGGGTCGTTCCGGCTCCTACTTTCCCCCTTCGACAAGTTGGATATCTCTGCCTAGATAGCGGTTATGTCCGATTCCTTCGATCTAGGTGAACCACCCCAGCCTGCAAGCGCACAACCCTACCGCGTGCTTGCGCGCAAATATCGGCCTCAGCGTTTTGCCGAGCTGATCGGGCAGGATGCGATGGTCACTACGCTTGGTAATGCGATCAAGCGTGACCGGATTGCGCATGCCTTCCTGATGACCGGCGTACGCGGGGTGGGGAAGACATCCACCGCACGGCTCATCGCCAAGGCGCTCAATTGCGAAAATGGCCCGACGATTGACCCCTGCGGCGCGTGCGAAGCTTGCGCGGCAATTGCCGAAGGGCGGCATATCGATGTCATCGAAATGGATGCGGCTTCGAACACTGGCGTTGACGATGTGCGCGAAATCATTGAGGCAGTGCGCTACTCTGCGGTCTCAGCGCGGTTTAAAGTCTATATCATCGACGAAGTTCATATGTTGTCGAAAAATGCGTTCAACGCGCTTCTCAAAACGCTTGAGGAACCGCCGCCGCATGTGAAATTTCTGTTCGCGACGACCGAAGTCAACAAGGTGCCGATCACCGTCCTGTCGCGGTGCCAGCGCTTTGATCTGCGGCGGATTTCCGCGGATATGCTCGCCGCGCATTTTGGCGGAATTGTGAAGGCGGAGGGCGTCGAGGCCGAGCCCGAAGCGCTCGCCCTTATCGCGCGTGCCGCCGAAGGGTCAGTGCGCGATGGCCTGTCGATCCTTGATCAGGCGATTGCGCATGCGGGGCTTGACGGCGCTGACATCGTCACGGCGGCGCAGGTGCGCGACATGCTCGGCCTGTCAGATCGCGGCGCGGTGCGGCATTTGTTTGGGTTGTTGCTCGGCGGCGATGCCCCCGCAGCGCTTGCCGCTTTGCACGAACAGCGCGATTTGGGGGTTGAGCCGGTTGCTGTGTTGCGCGGTTTGCTCGACATCACGCATGGCACCACGCTGGCGAAAGTGGGCGCTGCCCCCGATCCGTCGCAATCGGTTGAGGAGCGCGATGCACTTGCCGATTGGGCGGCTGGCCTGTCTTTCCCCTTGCTCCACCGGATGTGGCAGCTTTTGCTCAAAGGGCATGACGAAGTGAGCCGTGCAAGCGATCCGGGTGAAGCGGCGGATATGGTGCTGCTGCGGATCATCCACGCCAGCCAGTTGCCCGATCCAGCCGATCTGATCCGCAAGCTTGAAAGCGGTGCCGTTATGGCAAGTGCGCCAAGCACAGCGGCTGCCTCGGCCATGCCGCGCGATTATGTGGCGATGATCGAGCTGGTCGAAGCGGCGGGCGAGCGGTTGCTCGGGTTTCAATTGCGCGACGAGGTGGCGCTGGTCGCTTATGCGCCGCCAATGCTCACCATCCGGCCAACGCGGCCTTTTGATATCAAGGCACTCGCGGCCACACTGAAAGCCAGGACGGGCGCGAATTGGCAAATCATCATCGATGAAGGCGCGCCTGCGCTGCCCACGCTCAAGGATCAAGAGGCTGCGGCGCAGGCGTCCGAGCGCAACGCGGTGCTGGCCGATCCTTTTGTGCAAGCGGCGATTGACGCCTTTCCGGGTGCCGAGCTAATTGACTATGATCTATCCCAACGGCGGAGCGCAACCTCATGAATTCACTCGACGATATCCTCAAAATGGCCGCCAATGTGCAAGAGCAGATGACGGCGGCGCAGGCCAATCTCGACAAGATCGAAGTTGAAGGCGCAGCGGGCGGCGGGCTGGTCAAGGTGCGGGCAAGCGCCAAAGGCCGCGTGATCGGTGTGACCATAGATGACAGCCTGATGGCGCTATCCGAAAAGCAAATGCTCGAAGACCTGATCACCGCCGCCTTCAACGACGCCCGGATCAAGGCCGACGGCGTTTCCGGTGAAGAAATGGGCAAAATGACGAGCGGCATGCAATTGCCGCCGGGGTTCAAGCTGCCGTTTTAGAGTGTGACGACATTAAGTTGACCGGCTACCCCGAGCGAAGTCGAGGGGCTTCGTCGAGCGCAGTCGAGACCATTCTCGACTTCGCTCGAAGGCGTGTCTCGACTTCCACCTTTCGGTGGAAGTTTATCCCGAGCGGAGCCGAGGGGCTCGACAGAGACGGACTTGGATTGATTACGTAAAATGCATCATGACCTAATGCAAGCTGCTCTTGGGGGCTGTGTCAGGGTGTTCCGCTTATTCTGAGTAGGGACTGAGCTTGCCGAAGGACCGTATCGAAGGACGTTCATAGGATGAATAAAGTCCCTCGATACGTCGTTTCGACAAGCTCAACGATTACGCGGGGTAAGCGGATGTGATGCGACATATTGGCATCCTACACACCTCACCCCAAACAAGCATCAAGCGCATCGCGCGTGACCACCCCAGTCCGCGCCTTGATCCGATTGCCATAGCGCTTGGTATAGCCCTGCGGCGCTACCGCCTCGCGCTTTTTGGGCAGGGGCAATATCGCCGCGATGCGCGCGGCTTGAGCGGGGCTGATCTCGCTGGCGTCATGGCCGAAATAGCGTTGTGACGCGGCGTTGACGCCGTAAGTCGCCACGCCGGTTTCAGCGATGTTGAGATAGACTTCCATGATGCGCCGTTTGCCCCAGATATTTTCGATGAGTAGCGTGAACCAGGCCTCAAGCCCTTTGCGGAGATAGCCGCCATTTTGCCAGAGGAAGGCGTTTTTCGCGGTCTGCTGGCTGATCGTCGAGCCGCCGCGAATCCGCCCGCCGCGCGCATTGCGCTGTGCCGCCGCCAAGATCGCCTCGCGATCAAAGCCGCCGTGCTGGCAGAATTTGGCATCTTCGGCGGCAATCACCGCGCGTGCCATCACCGGGCTGATATCGGATAGTCCCATCCATTCCTTCTGAACGCTGCGCCCCGCCATCGCATCGCCCATCATCGTGAAAGTGAAGGGCGGCGCGATGAATTTATAGAGGACAACCCAGAGGATCGAAATGACGATGAACGAGAGGATCAATCGCCCGATAAGCCAGCCGATACGATAAGCGATTGAATGATTTGCGCGGGCAGCCATCGACCGCATTTAATCGCAACCGCCATCCTCAGGCAAGCCTCGTTTCCACGCGCTTAAGTCTGCACGGCATGAATGATAAGGAGATTGTCGTCACCGGCATTCGCGCCTCACTGCAAAAGTCGCAAGACCTCAAACGCAACGCAACCCAGATCGTCGATGCGATTTCGGCCGAAGATGTCGGGAAGTTTCCTGACACCAACATTGCGGAATCGCTCCAGCGCGTTACCGGCGTGGCGATTGATCGCATTGGCGGTGAAGGTCAGTTCATCACTGTGCGCGGCCTTGGCCCTGAATTTAACACGGTACTGCTCAATGGGCGCACCATCGCTACCGATAATCCGGTGCGCGAATTTTCGTTCGATGTGCTGTCTTCAGATATCATCCAGCGCGCCGAAGTTTATAAGTCGGCCGATCCAAAATTGCAGTCGGGTGGCCCGCGTTCTAAACGATCCGGTTAATCTCAATAATCCGAACCGCACCGGCGGCAATACGGCTGGCTTGTTGGCCATCTTGCGCAATCCGACTACCGACCCGCTGTACGGAATCTACACGCCAACCTTCAATCCTGCCGGTAGTTTCAGCGTCGCTGAGAAAATCTACGAAGCGTATGTGAACTCAAACTAGGATGGCGATTTCGGCGGTGATTTACCGTGGAGCGCGAATGTCGGATTTCGCATCGCCTTTACTGACGTCGTGTCGAGCGGCGTTAATCAGCCCGTGTTGCAATTCCGCGAAACCGCTGGCGATACCCAGCTGGAGGTAAGGTTTGGACCCGCAACCACGGTGTCAGTGCCAAATGACTATGTAAACTTTCTGCCCGCGGTCAATTTCAAAATTGAGCCTTCGGACGGCACCGTGTTGCGGCTTGGTTATGCCAAGACGGTCACGCGCCCGACGCTGACCGCCCTCGGCGTTGCCAACACTTTTGGGGGGTGGCTTTTATGAGAAGGGTCCATTTTCGGCACGCGCATCTTATAACTTCCGCGCTGGCTTCCTCGTTCAGGCGCAAGCCGAATTCAGCGAGCCCCGGCAACGTGAAGCGTTCGGCCAGCTCGATTTCTCGCTTGGCTTTAATGTGACGGACAATTTTCAGCTGTTTGCTGAAGGCATTAACGTGTTGCGTGAAGACACCCGGGATTTCTCACGGTTCAGCAACCGGATATTGACCTACGAACGCACTGGTGCCCGCTATACGTTTGGCGTTCGCGGGAAGTTCTAAAAGAAGAATAGCGAGCGCGGTGGCAGTCCAACGTCACCGCGCTTTTGCGGGTCACGCCGGCAACATGCCCTTACCACCCGCAATTGCCATCATCGCCTTTTGCAGCTTATCAAACGCGCGCACCTCGATTTGGCGGACGCGTTCGCGCGATACACCGTGGACTTGGCTCAGCTCCTCAAGCGTCTTGGGTTCTTCGATCAAGCGGCGTTCGGTGAGGATATGTTGTTCGCGTTCGTTGAGCGCCTGCAGCGCTTCCACAAGCATTCCGCGCCGCACCAGCCGCTCTTCGGCGTCGGCATAGGCTTCATCTTGCAATGGGCCATCATCGACCAACGTATCCTGCCATTGGCCTTCGCCATCTTCGTTGAACGAAACGTTCAAGGATGTATCGCCGCCGTTTGACATGCGGCGGTTCATGCTGACGACTTCGGCTTCAGTGACGCCCAAATCCTTGGCAATTTTCTTGACGTCTTCAGGGCGCAGGTCGCCATCTTCGAAGGCTTCGAGGTTGCTCTTCATCCGGCGCAGGTTGAAAAACAATTTCTTCTGCGCAGCGGTCGTGCCCATTTTGACAAGGCTCCACGAGCGCAGAATGAATTCCTGCATCGACGCCTTGATCCACCACATTGCATAGGTCGCAAGGCGGAAGCCGCGATCGGGCTCGAACTTCTTCACGCCCTGCATCAGGCCGATATTGCCCTCCGAAATCAGTTCAGAAACAGGCAGGCCATAGCCGCGATAGCCCATCGCGATTTTGGCAACGAGGCGGAGATGCGAGGTGACAAGCTTTGCCGCCGCTTCAGGATCCTGATGCTCCTGAAAGCGTTTGGCGAGCATATATTCTTCCTCGGGCGTCAGCAGCGGAAATTTGCGAATCTCCGACAGATAGCGGTTGAGGCCATCTTCACTGCCCAGCGCCGGGATGGTCGCGGGAACATTCGTTCGTTTTGCCACAGATTTTGCAGCCATGTCATTCGTCTCCCTGCCCGGGCTTGAGATAAAGCCGCGAGTCATTGCTTTCCTTATGCACTTAATTTCGTGAATAGTCGCTGCATATCGAGCGGCATTTTGCTTTCAAAGGTTAAATTTTTACGATCAACGGGGTGAATAAATCCGATCACCGCCGCATGCAGCGCCTGCCGCGCGAAATTCAGCGCGCCGAGCGTCTCGCGGTGCGTCTGGCTGATTCGCCCATAAACCGGATCACCAAGCAACGGATGCCCGATTGACGACATATGCACGCGCACTTGATGCGTGCGGCCGGTTTCAAGGCGGCATTCAACGAGGGCTGCATTTTTGAGCGGCGTGATCAGCTTGTAATGCGTCACCGCGCGCTTGCCGCGACCATCGTCAACCACCGCCATTTTCTTGCGATTCGCGGTCGACCGGGCGAGCGGCGCATCGATCGTCCCTTCATCGCGCATTGGCCGTCCTGAGACGATGGCGTGATAGCGGCGGATGATGCTGTGATCGGCGAATTGCTTGGCAAGGCCTTCATGCGCGCGGTCAGTTTTGGCGACGACCATCAATCCGCTTGTATCCTTGTCGATCCGGTGAACAATGCCGGGCCGCGCGACGCCGCCAATGCCCGATAGACGCCCCGCACAGTGATGGAGCAACGCGTTGACGAGCGTGCCATCAAAATTGCCCGCCGCCGGATGGACGACAAGGCCGGCTTGCTTGTCAACGACGAGCAGATGATCATCTTCATAAACGATCACCAGATCGATATCCTGCGCTTCATTTTCTGACGTGCGCGGGGCAGGGATCAGGATTTCGTAGGCAGCATCGGCCCTGACCTTGATCGCTGGGTCGCGCGTGAGCACTGCACCGCTTGTCACTTGGCCGGTTGAGATCAGTGCTTTCAACCGTTCACGCGACATTGTCGGAATGAGCGAGGCGAGCGCGCGGTCGAGCCGCCACCCGTCCATATTCGCCGCAATCGTCGCGCTCACGCTGGAAGCCATTTCAGTCATCGGCTACGATGTGGCGATGACTGTTCAAATATCAAGGGCTCTGATCGATCGGATGATCGCCCATGCCGCGAGCGATCCGTTGCGCGAAGTGTGCGGATTATTGCTCGGGGCGGGGCATGGTGTGGCTGACATGCAGGCATGCGCCAATGCGGCGGCGGACCCAGCGACGAGCTTCGAGATTGACCCCGCCGCGCTGATCGCCGCGCACAAGGCGGCGCGGGCAGGGGGGCTCGCGGTGATCGGCTGCTATCATTCGCACCCGAACGGGGTGCTGGCGCTATCTCCGCATGATCTGGCGAGCGCCTATGAGGGGCAAATCTGGGTGCTGATTGTGCGAGGAAGCGTCGGGATGTGGGTGAAGGAGAATGGCATGATGGTCGCTGGTGAGGGCACTCCAATCTGATCGTGCACGAAAACCGCAACATCAATCCAGCGAAAGGAGGAGCAAGGATGAATCGGGAGCA
>JBJXDU010000045.1:0-12377 GCA_046153565.1 Sphingomonadaceae bacterium | reverse complement strand
CCAGCAAAGCGGAGAGGGCAAAAAGTCCCTGCGCGGCCTGATCCTTAATAAGGTAAGCGCAACGGCAACACCCCCGCAGACAAGCGTCTGCGCCCACCCCCACTTCACCTGATGCACAGCCACGTCCTGCGCTGTAGGAGATTTAGCCCGCGTCGGCCTTGGCAATCGCCGCCCAGCCCGCTTCGTCGATCACTTCGATCCCCAGTTCGGCTGCCTTCTTAAGCTTCGACCCCGCACCCGGCCCCGCGACCAGCAAGTCGGTTTTGGCGCTCACTGATCCGGAGACTTTGGCACCCAAGGCTTCGGCTTGCGCTTTGGCTTCGTCGCGGCTCATCGTTTCGAGGGTGCCGGTGAAGACCACGATCTTGCCACTGACTGCCGAGGCGCGAACATTTGAGACATAGGGGGCGGGGATGACTTCGCTGAGTAGATCATCCCACACGCTGCGGTTATGCGCCTCGTGGAAGAATTCGGTTAGCGCTTGGGCAACCACCGGGCCAATGCCATCAATCCGCGTTAGTTCCTCCGCACCGTCTTCGCGGGTCGCGATGTCAGCGATAGCATCGATGCTGCCGAATGCGCGCACCAAATCCTTTGATGTGCCTGCCCCGACATGGCGAATGCCCAGCCCGAACATGAACTTGATCGGATCGGGCGCGCGCTTGGCTTCGATCGCGGCGAGCAGATTATCAACTGATTTCTCCTTCCACCCCTCACGGCCCAGAATGTCGGCCTTGCGGTCTTTCAATCGGAATATGTCGGCGGGGCTATGGAGCCAGCCCAGATCGAAAAATTCCTGAACGCTTTTCTCGCCCAGCCCCTCAATATCTAGCGCGCCGCGTGACACGAAGTGCTTAAGCCGCTCGACGCGCTGCGCGGGGCAGATGAGGCCGCCGGTGCAACGCACATCGACCTCGCCCTCCTCAGCGCGCGCTTCGCTGTCGCACATCGGGCAAGTTTGGGGGTAAGCGAAGGCGGGGCGTTCTTCGTCCCGGGTCAATACGCGCACAATCTGGGGGATCACATCGCCTGCGCGTTGCACCACCACCCGGTCGCCGGGCCGTGCGCCCAAACGTTCAATCTCGTCGCGATTGTGGAGCGTGACGTTTGAGACCACAACGCCGCCGACAGTGACGGGCTGCAACCGCCCCACCGGCGTGAGTTTGCCCGTCCGTCCAACCTGAATGTCGATGCTGAGCAAAGTCGTCTGCGCCTGTTCAGCAGGGAATTTATGCGCAATCGCCCAGCGCGGCGCCTTTGCCATGAAGCCAAGCCTTGCCTGCCAGTCGAGCCGATCAACCTTGTAAACAACGCCGTCAATATCGAAGGGCAAGTCTGCCCGCGCCGCCTCGATGGTCTCATAATGCGCGATCACGCCTTCGGCATTGGTCGCGGTAATCAGCGCATCAGAGACAGGCAGGCCCCAGCTTTCGATCACCTTCATCACACCGTATTGCGTATCGGCAGGCAGCGCGCTCACCTCGCCCCAGCCGTGCGCGAGGAAGCGCAAGGGCCTCGCGGCAGTAACGCCTGCATCCTTTTGGCGCAGCGATCCGGCGGCGGCATTGCGCGGATTGGCGAAGAGTTTTTCACCCGCCTTTTGCTGCGCAGTATTGAGTGCTGCAAAATCATCCTTCGCCATATAAACTTCGCCGCGAACTTCGAAGATTGCGGGCGCTTCGCCCTTCAACCGCGCCACAATGTCGCCAATAGCCGCGACATTGGCGGTCACATCCTCGCCAACCGCGCCGTCACCGCGCGTCGCCGCTTGCACCAGCACACCGTCCACATACCGGAGCGAGCAAGACAAACCATCAATCTTGGGCTCAGCCGTCAGCGCCACAGTTTCATCGTCAGGCAGGTTCAGAAACCGCCGTACCCTTGCGACAAAATCGGCAACATCTTCTGCGTCAAACGCATTATCAAGGCTCAGCATCGGCTTGGCATGGGAAACCTTGGACAGCGCCGCCGCCGGGGCTGCGCCGACCATATTCGAAGGTGAATCTGCGCGGACGAGGTCGGGAAACGCCGCCTCAAGCTCCGCATTGCGACGCACCAGCGCGTCATAATCCGCATCGCTAATCTCGGGCGCGTCATCGGTATGATAACGTGCGCTGTGATAAGCGATTTCGCGCGCGAGGCGCATGAGTTCATTGGCTGCTTCAGCTGCATTCATCGGAAATCCAATAACTAAGCGGATCGGCGACGCCGGGGGATGTGTGGTTCGAGTAAGGGTATCTGACGCAGCATGAATTCATCAAATAATGGGACAGTGAAGGCAGTTTCTCCGTGCCGTTGGCTCCACACCATACCTTTGTCGATCAGCTGCTGGCGTGTTGTTGCAACAGCGGCGGCGTCAACTTCAAGAATGGCAGCGATATCGCCAGTTTTATGAGGACCGACCCCAATTTCTGCCATTGCGCGAAGATACTTTTGTTGAAGCGCCGTCATCCGATCAAACCGAACACGAAAGAAGTTTGCGTCAAGATGTGCGATAATGTGCGGCGTCGCGCTCACCACATCCTGTTTCATTATCTCTGGCGTTGGCGCGGCGTTCCAGACGTGAAATCCCCACTCCTGAATAAAATAGGGATAACTATTGGTTAGACGTAGAATTTCGATTATTGCGTCATCGTGGTAATCGGCCCCTTCTTGTTCTGCGGGGCGGACTAAAGCTTGGCGTGCGGCCGCATCATCGAGCCGACCAACTTCAGGATAGTTGAACAACCTTTCAGCATAGGATTTTGCGTTGCCCGCAAGCGCTGCGATTTGGGGTAAGCCAGCCCCTATGAACAGAAATGGCAAGCCGCGCTGCGCTATTTCATGGCACGCAACTACGAGGGCAGCGAGTTCCTTGGCTGATAGATATTGTACTTCGTCAATGAACAGTCCGATTGCCGTCTGTTTGTGAGCAGCAGCTTCGGTAACGGCAATCAGCATTTCGGCTAAGTCGTGTTCAAGGTCGCCGGTATCCGCACGTCCTGGCGCGGGTTCGACCCCAAATTCTGTATCGCCGATGGAGACTTTGAACGCGGCTGCAAAATTGCGTAATATAGTCACGGCTTGACGAACCCTGCGATCTGCGGCTTTCATCAAATCGAGCTCGTAAACAATACGGCGCAACGCGGGCACCAATAGTTCAGGCAGTTTGCCGCCTTCCGGCGCCTCAATCTTTGCTGTCTGAAAGCCCTTTTTTTCAGCTTCGCGAAACAACCGATTGAGCAAAACCGTTTTTCCAACGCCTCGCAAGCCAAGCAACATCAGGCTCTTCGTCGATCGTCCGTTTAGGACGCGCTCCATATCGATAAGCGCCTCCGCAATCAGAGAATCGCGCCCGGCGAGTTCTGGCGGTTGAAGCCCCGCCCCAGGAGCATATGGGTTTTTCGCTCGATCCATACCGAAGTCTATATTAAATTAGGTCAATTAATGCAATATCCATTAATCTCAATAATCTATATGGTTTTACCTCCCCGCTAACAACCGCCCCGCCTGCGCCCGTGCCTCGTCAGTCACTTCAGCCCCCGAAAGCATGCGGGCAATTTCTTCGCGGCGGTCGTCTTCGTCGAGGGTGCGGACGGTGGTGCGCGTTACCACACCGTCGTGCGATTTGGCGATCATCAAGTGGGCGTCGCCGCGCGCTGCGACTTGGGGGCTGTGGGTTACCACCAGCAATTGCGCGCCGCCTGACAGCCGGGATAATCGCTCGCCAATCGCCGATGCCACCGCCCCGCCGACGCCGCGATCGATTTCGTCGAAGATCATAGTGGGCACGCTGCCTTCTTCGGCGAGCGCTACCTTAAGCGCGAGAATGAAGCGCGATAATTCGCCGCCGCTCGCAATCTTGATCATCGGGGCGAAGGGTGCGCCGGGGTTGGTTGAGATTTCAAACTCCACCCGGTCTTGGCCGTGCGGACCCCAATTGGCTTCGGGCAGTGGCGCAACGACCGTCTTAAAGCGGGCAGCGTCAAGCTTAAGCGGCGCGAGTTCGGCCATGACCGCGCCGTCAAGCCGATCAGCGGCGGCGCAGCGCGTGTCGGTGAGCGCGGCAGCGGCGGCGCGGAAGGCGGCGCGGGTGCGCGTGACACTGGCTTCCAACGT
Organism: Sphingomonadaceae bacterium; assembly: GCA_046153565.1. GTDB lineage: Bacteria > Pseudomonadota > Alphaproteobacteria > Sphingomonadales > Sphingomonadaceae > Aquisediminimonas. The sequence continues at coordinate 8,279 of JBJXDU010000045.1, read as the reverse complement.
GGCAATCCCTTCGCCGCCTGCCTCTATCGCGTCAAACTTTGCCGCCAGCTCAGCGGTCAGCGCGGCCAAGTCATCGGGCTGAACGCGGTGCTTGCGCGCCAACGCCCGCAGGTCGAACAACCGGCTTTCATCGGCTTCAAGCACCGAAGGATTGAACTGCAACGTCCGTTCGGCCTCGCGCAGATAATCATCGGCCATGCTGGCTTCGATGATCGCACGGTCAATGGCAGCTAATGCTTCGGTGAGACCCGCATGGCCTTCGGCGATCCGGTCGAGGATGCGTGCGGCCTGGCGGAGTTGCGAGAGCGCCCCGTCGGCGCCGTCGATATGGCTAATCACGGCATCCAATTCACCCGCAATCTTTTCGCCGCGCTGCATGGCACTGCGGCGCTCGGCAAGTTCGGCCTCTTCGCCCGGCAGGGCAGCAAAGGCGCGCAATTCAGCGACTGAATGCTCTAACCATTCGCGGTCGCGCTCAGCGTCGGCCAGCGCGGCGCGCGCAAGCGTCAGCGCCTCTTCGGCACTGCGCATCGCGGCAAACGCGCCTGCCACGCTTGCACTATCGGCGCGCGCAAAGCTATCGAGCAAAGCCCGGTGGCCACGCGGGTTGATCAGGCCGCGATCATCATGCTGCCCGTGAATTTCAACAAGGCAGGCACCAACATCGCGCAGCAACGCCGCAGACACGGGCTGATCATTGATATAGGCTTTGCTGCCACCGTCGGCCTTCACTGTTCGGCGCACGATCAGCTCCTCGCCGCGTTCAAGCGCAAGGTCATTGTCTTCCAGCAAGGCGAGCGCAGCGGGGGGCGGCTTGAAACTGGCTGTCACGCTGGCCTGAGCCGCACCGTGGCGCACCAACCCGCTTGCCGAACGCCCGCCAAGCGCCAGCCCCAAAGCATCCAGCAAGATTGATTTGCCTGCGCCGGTTTCCCCTGTCAGCACGCCAAGGCCCGCGCCAAAGTCAAGGTCGAGCGCTTCGATCAGCACAATGTCGCGGATCGACAGACGCGTTAGCATTGGGATTGGATTAAGCGGGATGCTTCTGCATCAACGCATAAGCGCGTTCATACCATTTGCTGCCTGGATAATTCGCACCAAGCACAGCGGCTGCCTTTTCGGCCTCTTCATGAATGCCCAGCGCCAGATAGCTTTCGGTCAACCGCAACAACGCTTCGGGGGCGTGCGTTGTGGTATCATATTTGTCGACTACGCTACGAAAGCGCACCGAAGCGGCCAGCCACTGCCCGCGCCGTTGATAGAAACGGCCAATTTCCATTTCCTTGCCGGCAAGGTGATCGCGGATCAAATCAACCTTCAACCGAGCATCGGCGGCGTAAGGCGATGATGGGTAGCGTCGCATCAGCTCCCCCATCGTATCAAGCGCTTGCTGGGTGATTTTCTGGTCGCGGGTCACGTCGGTGATTTGCTCATAATAATTGAGCGCGACGAGATAATAAGCATAAGGCGCATCGCGGTTGCCGGGGTGGATCGACAGGAAGCGCTGCGCCGAATTGGTCGACTCGGTATGATCGGCGGCGAGATAATAGCTAAACGCGCTCATCAACTGCGCACGGCGTGCCCATGCGGAATAAGGATGCTGACGCTCAACCTCGTCAAACAGCGCCGCAGCGAGCTTATATTGCTTGTGGTCGAGCCGGTCTTTAGCGGCGGAATAGAGCGTGTTCACATCGCGGGCGATGTAGGATGTGTCCGCCTTTGTCTTGGTGCGCGCGCAACCAGCGAGGGGAATGATTGCGGCCGCAGCAGCAAGCAAGGCGATGTTTCTGACAAAAGCGATACGCATGATCCACGTCTTTAGCGTTAGATTCGTGCATCGCCAAGCGAAGAGATTGCATATTGTAACAGTTGGGCGTTATGCGCCGCTCATGACGACGCAGCGTTTGCCGATGATCCGGGTTGAAAAGCCGTGGGGCCGCCATTCCTTATGGCCGGGATTTGCCGATCCAGCCGCTGGCGATGCGCCGGTTGGCGAGATTTGGTTTGACGCACCGGGGGGGCGCGAAGCTGAGCTGCTGATCAAATATCTGTTCACGAGCGAGCGGCTGTCGATACAGGTGCATCCCGATGATGATCAGGCGCGCGCGGCAGGCTATGCACGTGGGAAGGAAGAGGCATGGATCATCCTTGCCGCTGAACCCCAAGCGACCATCGCGCTGGGCACGGTGCGACCCCTGAGCGCGGCTGAACTGCGATCCGCTGCGCTTGACGGCAGCCTTGAGACACTGATGGATTGGAAACCGGTAAAGGCGGGTGATATGATTTATTCGCCCGCTGGCACTATCCACGCCATTGGCGCTGGCATTACCCTGATCGAAGTGCAGCAGAATGTTGATCTCACCTACCGGCTGTATGATTATGGTCGGCCGCGCGCGCTTCACCTTGATGAAGGCGTCGCGGTATCGCGAGCGGAGCCCTTTGCCATCGCGCCCATTTGCGGCCTGATTGGCGATGAGCGGAACCTGCTGGTCAGCAACGATAAATTCACGCTCGAACGCTGGGCCGGGGGCGAACGCGGACTATCGGTGGCGGCTGGTCAGCCCGCGTGGCTAATCCCCGTATCGGGCAGTGGCACGGTTGACGGCGCGGCGTTCGTGGCGGGCGAATGCTGGTTGGTTGATGATAGTGCTGAGGTGATCGTCGATCACGGCGCCGATATGCTTGTTGCCAGCGCTTTGCCCTTTCAGGTCAATAATCTTTGCGCGTTTTAACGCTCTCAAGCCTGTTTCCCGATGCCAGTCGCCCGCGCTTTGGCCCCTTTGTCGAGCGTCAGACGATTGAGCTGGCCGCGCATCCTGATGTCGAACTGAAGGTCGTCGCGCCGATTGGCTTACCGCCGATGCCGCTTGGCCTGCATCCGCGTTACAAGGCGCTGCGCGCTTTGCCGCTGCAGGAACGCTGGCAAGGGATCGATGTCTATCGTCCGCGTTTTGCGCATATTCCCGGCACAAGCGGGCGCTTTGACGCAGCGGCGATGGTACGCGCCTTACTGCCCTTGCTGCGGACGATACGGCAGGGCTTTGCCTTTGACGTGATTGATGCCTCCTTCTTCTTCCCCGATGGCCCCGCCGCTGTCGCGCTAGGCGAAGCTATCGGCGTGCCGGTGTCGATCAAGGCACGCGGCAGCGACATCCATTTTTGGGGGCATGCGCCCGCGACGCGCGCACAGATTGTAGGTGCGGCAGATAAGGCGAGCGGATTGCTGGCGGTGTCGGCGGCGCTCAAGGCTGATATGGTTGCCATGGGTATGGCTGCGGACAAGATCCAGGTTCACTATACTGGCGTCGACCTATCGCTATTCGCGCCGTTGCCGCGCGCTGAAACGAAGGCTGCGCTTGGCATTTCGGGGCCACTCATCGTTTGTGTTGGCAATTTGCTTGAGCGCAAAGGGCAACGACTAATCGGTGAGGCGCTTTCGCATATTCCCGGTGCAACGCTGGTGCTGATTGGCGGCGGGCCGGACCGCGCCGCGCTCGAAGCCAAAGCCGCAGCCCTCGGCCTCGCGGATCGCGTGCGCTTTACCGGATCAATCGCGCACGCGGAAATGGCGCAGTGGCTTGGTGCTGCCGATGTGTTCACGCTGGCTTCGGCATCTGAAGGCCTTGCGAATGTCTGGGTTGAGGCGCTCGCCTGTGGCACACCGATTGTGATTACCGATGTTGGTGGTGCGCGCGAGGTGGTCGATCGGCCCGAGGCAGGCATGTTAGTGCCGCCCGCGCCCGCCGCGATAGCCGCTGCCATCAATCATCTGATCGCAGCGCCCCCACCCCAGGCCAAGGTACGCGCCGCCGCCGAGCGCTTTACCTGGGCGGCCAACCAGACCGCGCTCTACGATCATCTGCGCAGTTTGACTATTTGACAAAGCCTTCGGCAGGCACGCGTTCGCCCTTAGTGTCAGCGCCTTCGGGAACAAAGCTATCCGATCCGACATTGAGCCAAATGAGGATCGGTGCCGAAATATAGATTGATGAGAAAGTGCCGATCACAATTCCTAGCAGCATCGCAGCGGTAAAGCCGAAGCTGACATCGGGCCCCAAGAGCAACAGCACGGTGAGCGTCAGGATCATCGACAATGACGTGACAATCGTGCGTGACAGCGTCTCGTTGACCGAGAGGTCGAGCAGCGACTTGATATCCATCTTGCGCCATTTGCGTAGATTTTCGCGAATACGGTCATAGACGATGATCGTATCGTTGAGCGAATAGCCGATGATCGTGAGCACCGCCGCCACCACGTTCAAATTGAACTCAAGCCGCGTCAACGCGAAAAAGCCGAAGGTGATGATCACATCGTGGAACAAGGTCACCAAAGCGCCAACGCCGAATTGCCATTCAAAGCGGAACCAGATGTACAGCGAAATCCCCAGCATCGCGAGGGCAAGCGCTAGCCCGCCCGATTGCAGCAATTCTTCAGAGACTTTGCCTGACACGGTCTCAACATTGTCAAAGCGCGCGTCGGCATGGTCTGCCTTGACCGCTGCCTTCACTTTGTCAGCGGCCTTGTTCGCCGCCGCTTCGCCGCCTTTGGGAAGCTGCATGCGGATCGAAAACTGCTTGTCGCTGCCAAATTGCTGGATTGAGGCTTCGCCAAGGCCAAGGCCATTGATCCGCGTGCGCAAGCTATCGACGTTAACCGGTTTTTCAAACTGCACGCGGAACATTTGCCCGCCGACAAAATCAATGCCGAAGTTGAGACCATTGACGCCGACCAGAATCACTGACCCAAGCATGACAATGATCGAGACGGTCAGCGCGATCCAGCGATACGACAGGAAGGGCACGTTGGTATCATCGGGAACAAGTTTGAACGGACGCATGCGCCAAGCCCTCTTATAAAATCAATTCGCGCGGCCGGGCGCGCTGGAGATAATCGGACACCATGAGCCGTGTGAAGGTAACCCCGGTGAATACCGAGGTAAAAATCCCAATCGCCAGCACCACCGCAAAGCCGCGGATCGGGCCCGAGCCGAACGAAAACATGATGATCGCTGAAATCACATTGGTAATGTTGGCGTCAAAGATGGCGCGGCTGGCTTCCTTGAAACCAAATTCAACCGACGCAATCGTAGTCCGCCCGCGTTTGATTTCCTCCCGAATGCGTTCGTTGATCAGCACGTTGGCATCAACCGCCGCGCCGATAGTCAGCACGAAGCCCGCTATGCCCGGCAAGGTAAGCGTTGCATTGAGGATCGCCATCGCCCCCAAAATCAAGAAGGCATTCACGACGAGCGAGATCGTCGTGTAGACGCCAAAGCGCATATAAGTGATGATCATGAAGATGATCAGCAACAAGGTAGCGATCACGCCGGCACGAACGCCCTTTTCAATCGAATCGCGACCCAGATCAGGACCAACCGTGCGTTCCTCAACCACCTTGAGCGCCACCGGCAACGCGCCCGAGCGCAGCGACACAGCCAAATCATTGGCGCTTTCGACCGTGAAGCTTCCCGAAATCTGGGCTGAGCCGCCAAGGATGGGCTCATTGATATTGGGCGCGGACAACACAGATCCATCGAGGATCATCGCAAACGGCTTGCCCGAATTTTCTTGCGTTGCGCGCGCAAACCGCTTGGTGCCGCGCGCGTTGAACTTGATCGTAACAACCGGCGCATTTGATTGGGGATCAAAGCCTTGTCCGGCGTCGATCAGGTCTTCGCCGGACACCATCACGCGGCGTTGCACTGCAATCATTTTCGCAGCTGAGTCAGGATAAGGGAGCGCCTCGCTGCCCGGCGGGGCAATGCCTTTAGCCACTTCAGCGGGATCTGCGTTGAGATCGACAAGCTTGAATTCAAGCTTTGCCGTCTTGCCGATCAGCGCCTTCAACCGCTCAGGATTCTGTTCGCCTGGCACCTGGATCAGGATGCGCTGGCTGCCTTGGCGAATGACCGTCACTTCCTTGGTGCCGGTTGGGTCAAGCCGTTTGCGGATCACCGACACGGCGGTATCAAGCGCGCTGTTGATTTGTTCGTTCAGGCCAGCCTGCGTCAGCGTCATGGTAATCCGCGTCGAATCGCTGACCGCAACATCCCAGTCGCGCTTGCCCGTAACGCCGACACCCGTGGTCAGACCGCGCGCACTATCAACCGCGGCATCAACCCGCGACGCATCGCGGACAAGAAAGCTTACGACGCCGTTCTGCGTGGAAATATCGCCGATTTCGGTGGCAGGCACGGTGCGCTTCATCGCGCTGCGCAGGCCATCCTCCATCGCCGCCGCGCGCGCGTTTGCAACATCGCGCACGTCGGCTTCATAAAGCAAATGGCTGCCGCCCGCTAAATCAAGGCCTAGATTGATCCGGGTGCCAGCATAAAATGCAGGCAGATTGCTCGTGATGCTGCTCGGCAGGATCGACGGGAATGAAAACAGGATGCCGATTACCGTGACGGCGATAACCGACCAATATTTCCAGCGGGGAAAATCAAGCATAAAGAAGATCAATCATTTGCAGGTTTGGCAGCGCCGGTTGTTACGATGTCGGTCAGCGTCGCCTTATAAACTTTGACGCGAACCCCGGTGGCGATTTCAACCTCAACGGTCTCACCATCAACTTTGGTCACTTTGCCCAAAATTCCGCCACCCGTCACGACATTGTCATTCTTTTTGACAGCATCAAGCCGGGCCCGGTGCGCGGCAGCCTTTTGTTGCTGCGGGCGGAACACCAAAAACCAGAAAATGACCAAAACGAGGAGCATCGGCCCAAAGAAATTGATCAATTCGGCAAGACCCGAAGGTGCCGCCGCACCGGCGGCTTGGGCATAAGCGGGGGTTGCAAACATCGATATACTCTTGTCAAAAGGGAGGGTTGATATTGATCAACCGAACAATGAATCGCGCGCCTATCACGTTCCGACGCGAAAGCGCAACAATAAGCAGGGCAAGGGTCGTCGCAAAATAATGAGTATCGTTATCGTAATGGGATATATGCGTGTGCGTGAAGGCGATGTTGACCGGTTACGATCTGCAATCGCCGCCTTAACCCTTGCCGCGCGCACACAGGATGGCTGTGAACATTATAGCCTGTCGCAAGATGTGACTGACCCGTCTGTGCTGCGGGTTAGCGAGCGCTGGCGTGACCGGGCGGCACAAGCGATGCATATGGTGGGGGATCATATGGTTACCTTCAACCTCGATATGCGCCGCGGAAAAATTGTTGAAGCCGATATCAATGTTTATGATAGTGATGGTGGCATGAAAAAATTGATCTACGTCGGATAGGAGAGACTGCGATGATAATTGTGATGGGTCACGCCAAATTGGCAGCGGGCGATATTGATCGGTTGACGGATGCAATGACGGCGATGGTAGTCGCGACCAATGCTGAAGAAGGATGCGAGCTATATTGTTTTGCACGCGATGTGACTGACCCCGATATGCTGATCATTAGCGAACGGTGGCGCGATCAGGCGGCGCTCGATGCCCATTTCAAGGCACCACATATGGCAACTTTCAACACCGCGCTCGCGACCGCGACCGTGTCGGCGCTCAGCGTGAAGGCTTATGAAAATGGCACTGTCCGCACCCTGATGGGCGAATGAACCGAGCGCTTGCTTTGCAAGCACAGCACGCGTAAAGCCCGCCGCTCGGTCGGGACGTAGCGCAGCCTGGTAGCGCATCACACTGGGGGTGTGGGGGTCGTAGGTTCGAATCCTATCGTCCCGACCAATTTTTTCAATGACTTAGCACCACTCCAGCACCCCTTCCCGAGTTTTAGTCTGGGGAGATTTTTTCACTCCAAATCTGGTGGATTCGGAAAACGGGGAAAGCCTTCCCCTGAGCCTGAGCCGCTGCGCCGTCTCCGGCTACCCCATCTGCGGGGATTCTCCCCACGACGCCCCTGATAATGAGCGGGGCAGATGTCACGCTCTTTCTCGCCCGCCTCCTTTCAGGGTGCGGTCATTTGTTTTGGCAATCTCGCTGACCGCTCGCGCGACACACAGCGTGAGCGGGTTAGAGTTAAAGGATGGTGGGCTTCGCCGTGACGGGATGAGGGTCGAGAGAGAGGCTCCCGGCTGCCCGTCCTGGAGATTTTCCCATGAATATGCAGGTTCTCGAGTCCCGCCGCGATGTCAGCGGCGGATACAAAGTCGATGTTTCCCGTGGCGAGCGGATTGGCCGGGTGTCATCCGAGTGGTTTTCGCGGCCGGATGATGAGCGCTTTCTTTCGCTTGGCGATCTGGCCAAGTCCGTGCGCGGGCGATCCGAGCGCAGCCGGACGCGTGTCGTCATGGCGAACACGCGATCAGAATATTGATGAT
>JBJXDU010000044.1:0-9250 GCA_046153565.1 Sphingomonadaceae bacterium | reverse complement strand
TATAGCTGGATCATGGCGCATCCCGCGCGGCCAATTCCGATTGTTGGCACGCAAAATCTTGACCGGATTGCTGATATTCCCAACGCCTTCATTCCCCGCTGGAACCGCAGCGACTGGTATGCGGTGCTCGTCGCGTCGCAAGGATATCCGCTGCCATGAGCCGCCCTCCCTGCGAAATCAGTTGGTTTTCGGCACTTTGCGATGATGATTATGAATTTCTGGGCGTGCCCGATCCCGCACTTGCCTCAAGCTGGGAGCATTGCCGCGATATTGTGATGCAAGCTGAAAGCAATGGGTTTGATAATATCTTGCTGCCGTCGGGCTATGCACTGGGCATTGATACCACCGCTTTTGCGGCCGCCATCGCCCCGATGCTCAATCGCATGCGCTTGCTCGTCGCGGTGCGGATTGGCGAAAGCTGGCCGCCACAGCTTGCGCGGCAAATGGCTACGCTCGACCGGATGCTCGGTGGGCGGCTGACAATCAATATCATTTCGTCGGATCTGCCCGGTGAGACGCTTGACTCGGCACCGCGTTATGCGCGCACGGTGGAAGCGATGCATATTCTGAAGACGATGTTAAACGGCGAACCGCTCGATCATGACGGCAATTTCTGGAAGCTGAAGCTTGACCCGCCGCGGATCACGACGCTGTCGGGCAAAGCGCCCTTGCTCTATTTCGGCGGGCTGTCCGAGGCAGCACGCGATGCCGCTGCGCGTGGTTGCGATGTATTCCTGATGTGGCCCGACAAGAAGGAAGTCATCGCGGCGATCATCGCTGATATGAACGAGCGTGCCGCGCGCTATGGCCGTACACTGCGCTATGGCTACCGCGCGCATGTCGTGGTGCGCGATACCGAAAGCGAAGCGCGCGCAGCTGCCGAGCGGTTGCTTTCCAAACTCGATGCCGCAGCGGGCGCTGCGATTCGCGCCAAATCGCTCGATTCGCTCTCAGCCGGGGTCAGCGCACAAGCCACCTTGCGCGAAAATGCCGCCGAGGACGGCTATGCCGAGGAGTTTCTCTGGACGGGGATTGGCCGCGCACGGTCGGGCTGTGGGGCGGCTATTGTTGGCGATCCCGATCAGGTGCGCGGTAAATTGGAGAGTTACCGCGACATGGGGATCGAGGCGTTCATCCTCTCAGGCTATCCGCACGCCGCCGAGGCTGATTTGTTCGCGCGTCATGTGCTCCCGCACATCGATCATGGGCCTCTGCTCCAGGCATAATTCTCAAGGACTGCCATAATGGCTTGGGTGGCCCCGCCTGTACCAAAGGGATAGCGGGGGATATTGCGCACCGCATAGGCATGGTTGTTGTCGAGCAAATGGGTGGTTTCAGTCATGATCGTTTCGATGTCAGTGCCAACCAGCTTTGCCGCCCCTGTATCAATGGCCTCGGGCCGTTCGGAACGGTCGCGCAATACCAACACCGGGGTGCCGAGCGCAGGTGCTTCCTCCTGCACGCCGCCTGAGTCAGTCAGGATGATGTGGGCGCGATTCATCAAATAGACAAAAGGCAGATAGGGCTGCGGCGTGATGAGGTGGACATCATCCACCGCGCCGAGGTGACGGTGGAGGCGCGCCGTGACCTCGGGGTTGGGATGAACGGGAATGACAAACTGGCAATCCCCGCGCTGTGCCAAGCTAGCAATTGCAGAGCAGATCTGGTCGAGGCCACTCCAAATTGTCTCGCGCCGATGCGTCGTCACCAGGATCAATCGTTTGGTCGCATCAAGGCCAAAGTGCTGCGCATAATGAGCGCTTAGTCCCTCATTGTCGGACAATTGAGCGATCATCAGGCGCTGTGCGTCGATCACTGTATTCCCCGTCACCCAAATTTTTGCATCATCCACATTTTCAGACCGAAGATTGGCGCGGGCCCCTTGGGTCGGTGCAAAATGAAGGTCAGCGATGACCCCGGTTATGCGCCGATTTGCTTCCTCGGGCCAAGGCGACTGCATGTCGCCAGTACGCAAGCCTGCCTCGACATGACCAACCGGTATCCGGGCGAAAAAGGCAGCGAGTGAAGCCGCCATCGATGTCGTGGTATCGCCGTGTACGAGAATCAGGTCAGGCTGCATCTGGTCAAGGATCGGTGCCAGGGCAGCCATGACTGCGCTGCATATCTGCTGCGGCGTTTGGCCCGGCACCATCACGTTCAAGTCAATATCAGGGGTAATTGCAAATGCGGAGAGCACTTGATCAAGCATGTCGCGATGTTGTCCCGTGACGCAAATCCGCGCTTCAATAGTCGGCGATGCCGCCAGTGCTTTCACAAGCGGGGCCATTTTTATCGCTTCAGGGCGTGTGCCAAATACCGACAATATCTTCATCGAAGCACCCCCCCAGCGCAACCCGACTCGCCCTAACGCGTCATGCCTTGGACTGAACCGGCGCGCCGAACAATCGCTTGACCATCCGTCGCACAACCACAAGCGCATATATGGCGAGCAGGGCCAAGCCAATCGCTACGACAATCGCGACGCCTGGATTGGCGAGCACGAGCAGTAGCAAGCCGCTAACGGCAACGTCTTCGCCGGTTGACACAGCGATATTGCTGAAAGGCTCGGGGCTGGCGTTAACAACCGCGCGCGTGCCCGCTTTGGCAGCGTGGCTGGCTAGCGTTGCGCCGCCGCCGAGCAGGAAAGTGACCACTTGCCAGGTGGGGTCAGACGCATCGACGAGCGCCAGCGCGAGGAGCGCACCACCGATCGGGCGGATGGCGGTATGAACCGCATCCCACAGCGAATCGAGCCATGCAATCTTGTCGGCAAGGAATTCAGCGATCAGCGCAAAGCCGGCGGCACCCAGCACCCATCCATTGGCGAGGACCGAGAGGCTGGCGAGGTGCTGAGGTGGGGTGATCCAGCCGAATTTCATCGCGAGGCCGGTTGCAAACAGGCACAAATACATCCGCCACCCAGCCAGCAAGCTGACGCTGCCCGCGACGCCCAGAATCTCGATTATGCCCATGGCTCGACTGCCCCCTTACATCTTGCCCCTTCCACTCGGGCGATGAGCAGGATAGTCGCATCTGTATGAATGACAATATTGCTCAGCCCACCGCCCAAAAGGTCGCAACGCCCGCGTCGACACTCATCGTGTTTCGCGAGGCAAACCACGGCGAGCCTGATATCTTGCTGGTTGAACGATCAAAGGCGATGGCGTTTGCCGGCGGCGCAATTGTGTTCCCAGGCGGGCGGGTCGATCCCGATGATCATGCTATCGTCATTGCAAACAGCCATGTTACCGGTGGTGGCGATGATGTCGACGACTGTGGGGCGCGCGTCGCGGCGATCCGGGAAACGCTTGAAGAAAGCGGTATCGCTATTGGCTTTTGTGATGAACCCGACTGTGACTGGATCAGCAACGCCCGTGCGCGCCTTGCCAAAGGTGAGCTGTTTAGCGGCTTGCTTGTTGAGGCCAACGCAATGCTTAATCTTGATGCGCTCACTCCCTTTTCCCGGTGGCGGCCCAATTTCAATGAAGTGCGCACGTTTGATACACGTTTCTATATCGCGCAGGCGCGCGGCGATATGCCTGAGCCGTTGGTCGATGAGACCGAAAATGTGCACAGCTATTGGGCGAGTGCTGCTGCGGTGCTTGAGGCTGCCGACAGGGGCACTGTACGCGTCATTTTCCCAACACGGCGCAACCTCGAACGTATTGCGCTATTTGGCAGTTTCGCTGAGGCGCAGGCGCAGGCGCGCGCCATTGCACCTGATCTTATCTGCCCCGAAATCATTGACCGGGACGGTGAAACCTACCTTCAGATTCCGCTAGACCGTGGCTATCCGGTCACAGAAGAAAAGATTTCGAGCGCGATGCGCGGATGATTAACTGGCTAGCAAGGAATAAAGTGCAACACTCCGTGTGTGTAATGGAGTGTGATAAATGGCGATCGCAGGTGAGGCGTTAGCAACGGTCAAGACTCGACTTTGCAACCGGATTGATTCGATTGCGCAAGAATTGCCGCATTTGACGCGCTTTCGGTTGGCGCATGAAGTCGATGACGTTCGGCGGATCGCCAATGATCACGGCCTAATACCCGTGGTTGAACTGGCGCGAGGGCTTGAATCGGCACTGTCGGCATCACAAGATCATATCATGATCCTGCCCTTCCTTGATTCAATGCGTGACGCGGTGAGTGGTGAGCGGACCGACAGCGACGCGGCGCAATGCTATTTGACACGAGTTAATCAACGCCTGCACGGATAATGGACGCGATCCTGCCCGTTTTCGTTGCTGTGTTGCTTGCTGAAATGGGTGGCCGCGTGCAAGCGGTTGGCAATGCTCTGTCGGTGGCGAAGCGTGATCAGGCGACTATTTTTGCCAGCCTTTTGATAATGTCGATGCTGATGCTCGCCATTGGTGCGATTGGCGGCGCCGTCATTGCGACGATGATAGCTTTTGACGCACGCTCGCTGCTATTTGGGATCGCGCTTGTCATGGCGGGTCTGCCGATGATAATCCCCCTTGGCGCGACCAAGCTTTTTCCGGCTACGTCTGATTGGGTCGCAAGCCTGCTTGGATTTGGCAGGGCGCAAATTGGCGATGCGACGCAGTTCATCGTTTTCGCCGTCGCCGCCCGGTCAGGAGAGCCGATCTTGGCGGTGATCGGGGGCTTGCTCGGTATCCTTGGAGCGGTTGCCCCGGCTATTCTACTAGGGCCTGATTGGCGGCGTGCATTGCCACTGCGCATTATCCGCGCGGGCGCCGCCTTCATTTTGACGATCGCTGGGGCGTGGGCCATCGTTGCCGCACTTCAGCTAATTTAGCGCGGCAGGCGGCTGCCTCCGATGGAGACAACCGCCCTGATGCCGTCGTTGTTTACGAAGCGCCCTGAATATTGACCGCAGCAAATTTGCCGCGGCGATCAACTTCGATATCAAATTCAAGCCGGTCACCTTCGTTGAGCGTGCTCATGCCCGCGCGCTCGACCGCTGAGATATGGACAAATGCATCAGGCTGTCCATCATCACGCTGAATGAAGCCAAAGCCCTTCATCGCATTGAAGAACTTAACCGTACCAGTCGCTTTTTCACCAGTCAGCTGACGCTGGGGGCCGCCCGCAGGCGCGCCGCCGCGATCACCGCCAAAGCCGCCGCTACGTTCGGGACGCTCGCTGCGTTCGCGTGGCGGGCCGCGATCTTCAACGGGCAACGGATCGCCGTCAATCACCAGGTCGGTCGCCGAAATCTTGCCACCGCGATCAACAAGCGTGAAGCCAAGCGGTTGACCGTCAGCAAGGCCAGTAAGGCCAGCTTGTTCAACCGCCGAGATATGAACGAACACATCTTCGCCGCCATCATCACGCACAACAAAGCCAAAACCCTTTTGTGCGTTAAAGAATTTTACAACGCCTTTGCCTTCGCCGACCACTTGGGCAGGCATCGAAGGGCCGCGCGGCGCGCCGCCGCCGCGAAATCCGCCGCCACCGCCACCGCCGCCGAAACGGTCACCGCCGCCGCCGCCAAAACGATCACCGCCACCGCCAAATCGGTCTCCACCGCCGCCGCCGAAGCGATCACCGCCGCCAAAGCCGCCGCCGAAGCCACCATCGTCGCCACCAAAACCATCGCGCTTGTCACGTCCGCGTCCGCCACGATCACCGCGGCCACCCTTATTAAAACTCATGCCTTGTCGTACTTTCCGTCAATAATTCGCCCGCATTCATTCAAAAACCCGATGTACCGGACGAAGGCACAAGGTGTCCAGCGCCACTTCCTGCGCAACTGTGAGTCGTGATAGCCTATTTATCCACAGGCTGCGAGCTTTTTTGACTCAAGGGTTCAGCCCTAGAATAACAACGTTTGTGGATCTGGCATCGCTTCTCGCTTCTGGGCTTTGATCAGCGACAAAACCGATCGGACAATCACCCAAACGGCGACCGCGATCAGGATCAGAATGCCGATGAGCACCAATGTCAAAACCGTACCGATGAAAATGCCTAGCAACCCAAACCAAAAGGTGCGGATATGATAGGAATAGTGAGTCGCTTCCCACGCTTCGTGGGGCTCGCTCTTCCAAACATAGGCCAAAACAAGCCCGACTATCCCGGTAAGTCCGACCGCAAAGCTCGCCAAATATAACAGCGCGACGATTGTTGGGCGGTTAAAATCAAAACCATTACCACTTGCCTTTGGCTCGATCATCATTGCCCCCCATTTTGGCGCGGAATGCGCTGTTTACGCGGCATCATCATACCGCTATCGCGAGATCAATCCAAGCCCTTTGCCCTACACATGTCCGTAGTTCGCATGCCGAGAGAGAAAGTAAGTCAACCAGTGACCGTATATTTCCACGAAGATGATCTGCCCGCAGGCGTGCTTAGTGATGGCGCGGTTGCCGTCGATACGGAAACTATGGGGCTTCACCCCGGGCGTGACCGGCTATGCCTAGTTCAGATTTCGGATGGCGGCGGTGATGAACATCTTGTTCGCTTTGGCCCAAATAGCGATTATGCCGCGCCAAATCTCAAAGCAATTCTTGCTGATCCAGCACGGGTCAAACTCTATCATTTTGCGCGGTTCGATCTGGCGTCGATCCACGCCTATCTCGGCGTGATGGCAGCGCCGGTGTTTTGCACCAAGATCGCATCGCGGCTGGTGCGCACTTATACTGATCGCCATGGCCTTAAAGACCTTGTGAAAGAACTGCTCACGATCGAGATTTCAAAGCAACAGCAATCCTCAGATTGGGGTGGCCCAATGCTATCAGAGGCGCAGCGGGAATATGCGGCCTCAGATGTCCGGTATCTGCACCGTTTGCGTGATGAACTCGACATTCGGCTGGCGCGCGAAGGGCGGCGCGAAATTGCGCAGGCTTGTTTTGACTTTCTTCCCGCGCGCGCCACGCTTGATCTAATCGGCTGGCCTGAAATCGATATTTTCGCGCATGCTTGACGCCGTCGCCCGTTCCCCCCGGCAACGCCGGGCGCGTCCGGGCGGGGTGCATGATTTTGTCGTGCGAGTCTCGCGCATCATTCTGCCCTCGGCTGTAGGCGTGCTTGGCGTGATGCTCGCGCTCGCGCCACTTGGATCGCGCGGCGATATTAGCTTCATCCTGTCGAAAGACGGTGTCGAAATGGCGCGTGAGCGGATGCGTGTGACTGCCGCCACATATCGCGGCGAAGATAGTAAGGGTCAGCGTTTCGTCATCAATGCGGGGTCAGCGGTGCAAACGTCATCGCGCGATCCTGTGGTGCGCATGGACGACCTGTCGGCACAGATTACGATGGCTGAAGGACCAGCGACGCTTGTCGCCAACCAAGGCAGCTATGATATGAACAAGGAAGTGGTGCAGATCATCGGGCCAATGCGCTTTGCGGCGGCCGATGGCTACCGCCTTGATACACGCGATGTGAGCGTTGGCCTCAAGACACGCCAAATCGTCAGCGGCGGCGCAGTTCAGGGGCGAATGCCGCTTGGCACCTTCAGTGCGGGGCGGATGCGGGCTGATCTCGTCGCCCGAACGGTCACGCTTGAAGGCAGAGCGCACTTGCATATCGATCAAGGGGCGATCAGATAGGCCACCATGCGTAAATTGCTTCCTCTGCTCCTCGTCGCTGTGCTCGCGGTCCCGGCTTCGGGCCAATCGCTTAAGGGCCATAATTCAAAGGCTCCGGTTGATGTGGCGGCCGACCGTGTCGAAGTTCAGGATCGGGCTGATCGCGCAGTATTCGTTGGCAATGTCCGCGTCGAACAAGCCGGGCTGACGCTTACCACCGCGCGGCTGACACTTGCCTATGATAATGGCGGATCGCGCGTCGACATTCAGCGGATCGATGCGACCGGCGGCGTAACGGTGAGTAGCGCAACAGAAACCGCGCACGGCGATATCGCAGTCTATGATCTGCCGCGCAAGCTGATCACTATGGTCGGCAATGTGACACTTGTCCAAGGGGCGAACCGGTTGAGCGGAGGCCGCTTGGTCATCAATCTCGATACGGGCGTCGCCTCCGTCGACGGCGGCAGCCCGCCTGTGCGCAGCAGCGATGGCACGATCACAAGTGGCGGCGGTGGGCGCGTTACCGGGCGTTTCACGGTCACGCAGCGCCCACAATAGCGCGGTGTGGCGCGCGCACTGCAAAATCTTCATGCAATAATCTTGCCAAGCGCCCAAAATTAACCATTAGTTTACGCTGAAGTGCGAGCAAGCAGCCGCAGGAGCCATGATGACCGTTCAGACCCTTGACCGCGATAATGCCGCCGCAGATCAAGCCATTCGTGGCCTGTCTGTCGTGTCGATTGCCAAATCCTATGATAAACGCCGCATTCTTTCTGACGTATCGCTGAGCGTCGCACGCGGCGAAGTGGTTGGATTACTCGGCCCCAATGGTGCAGGCAAGACGACTTGCTTTTATTCGATCATGGGACTGGTTAAGCCCGATGCGGGGCGGATCATGCTCGATGGTGATGATATTACCAGCCTGCCCATGTATCGCCGCGCCATTCTGGGACTTGGCTATTTGCCGCAAGAAACGTCGATCTTTCGGGGATTGAGCGTGGGCAAGAATATCAGTGCGGTGCTTGAGCTCTCCGAACCAAACCGCGCCAAACGCGCCGAGCGGCTTGAATTTCTGCTCGGTGAATTTGGCCTTACCGCTCTGCGCGATTCGCCTGCGATGGCGCTCTCAGGAGGCGAACGCCGCCGCGCTGAAATCGCCCGCGCGCTTGCCGCCAATCCGTCGATCATGCTGCTCGACGAACCCTTTGCGGGGATAGATCCGCTCTCAATTTCAGACATTCGCGATCTCGTCAAAGATTTGAAGCAGCGCGATATTGGCGTGCTGATCACTGACCATAATGTTCGCGAAACGCTCGAAATCGTTGACCGTGCCTGCATCATTTACGATGGCAGGGTGCTGTTTGCGGGCAGCCCTGAAGCCCTAGTGGCGGACGAAAATGTTCGCCGCCTGTATCTGGGCGAAAGCTTCAGTCTTTAGTAATGAGTTTGGGGCCACGCCTTGATTTAAGGCAAAGCCAGTCGCTGGTGATGACGCCGCAATTGCAGCAGGCGATCAAGCTGCTTGCGCTGTCAAACCTTGAAGTCGAAGCCTTCATCGCCGAAGAGATTGAGAAAAATCCCCTGCTTGAAGCCGGGCCCGACGACGCGCCCGACCGTGATGACGCGCCGTTATCAGAAGAGCGCAGCGATAGCGCCGATCCTTTGCTCGATACCGCGCCCGGTGACGGCGATATCAGCCTTGACGTTGATATGACCGCTGAAACATTCCACCATGATAGCGC
>JBJXDU010000043.1:0-9515 GCA_046153565.1 Sphingomonadaceae bacterium | reverse complement strand
CCCGCGAGCATTTTCTGCTCTTCTATGGGAATGCCAAGCTTTTCATAAACGCGCAGGATTTCGGGATCGACTTCATCCAAACTGCCAAGCTTGGGCTTGGGCTTGGGCGCAGCGTAATAATAAGCGTCTTGATAGTCGATTGGGGGCACATTCAGCTTGGCCCAATCAGGCGGCGTCATCGTTTTCCACAGCGCAAAGGCCTTGAGCCGCCAATCGAGCATCCACTGCGGCTCATTCTTTTTGCCCGAGATGAAGCGGACAGTATCTTCGGTCAGCCCCTTGGGCGCGAACTCGGTTTCGATTTCGCTCGACCAGCCATGTTCATAATCGGCCACGCTCGCGGCGGCATCGTGGGCGGCTTGGTCTTTGATATAGGTATCGGTCATCGTGTCAAACTCGTCAGATTGATCCCCGCTAGGGCCCCGCGCACGGCGTCATTCACCACCGGCCAATGCGGCTGAACCTTGCAACTGCCTTCGAGGCCGCAATCATGCCGCCCGGTATCAACGCAGGCTGTCATCGCAATCGGCCCTTCAATCGCTTCAATAATATCAGCAAGCGAAACTGCCGCTGCTGGCCGCGCCAGCGCAAAGCCACCACCCGCGCCGCGCATGCTGCGCAGCAGGCCCGCCGCGCTCAATCGACTCACCAATTTCTGCACCGTAGGCAACGGAATGCCAGTCTCTGCAGACAGCAGAATCGCGTTCAGCCGCGCTTGTCCGCAGTGACGGGCGATCGTAGACATCATCACGACGGCATAGTCGGCCAGGCTCGATAGTTTCATGATTTTTGAAGTGGACTATTTTGATCCGATATTCAAGCCCACGGCGTGATCGTCTGAAAATTTGGCAATTGTAGTGAGATTTGCATGATCGGACTTGAATTGATCTGCAACCCGCGCGGTGTAACGCCTGTGAAGTGCTTCACCTCGCGCGACATGTGCGCGCGATCTGAATATGGCGCGACGAGATCATCAGGAACCTGACCCTTTGTCCCAAGAATCCGTGACGCGGTGCGCAGCGCGCGCAATTTCCGCGCGAGCATCTTGGGCGACGCGCCAAAAAAGCGATTAGCATAGCGCATCACTTGGCGCGGCGACACGGCGCAAGCGGCATAGAGCGCCTCGAGTGGGGGCGTTGGATCGACCGAAAGCCAATCGCTGATCAAAGCAATGACAGCGGTTTGATCGGCAGGTAACGGCTTGATCCGCGGGATTAAAAACGCATCGAGCAGCGCCGCCATCGCGCCAACATCGCTTTGAGACGCGAGCGCCTGAGGCAAAGCCGCGACCTCAGCGCCAAGCAGGCCGACAGCATCAACTACTTGGTTGGTAAAGTCTTGCGCGTCACAGTCAACAATGCCACCCCAAAAGGCAGGGCGCAACACGCAGCCAAAGCTGTGCAGTGGCCCCTCCAGCGCATAGCGTGCTGCTTTTGTCGACACGCCCAATATCGTGGCAGGGCAATCGTGGAAGCGTTCTCCGGGACCAAAATCATAATAACCAGTGCCCGCCATAGTGATCCGCAAATAGCCAACATCGGCGCGCTCAATATCTTCAATGCGGGGATAATCGAACCGCAGGCGGAAATAGGCGGCAACATAAGGCGACAGCGCCTTTGCCACGCGCGCAGGTTCCATGCTGATCGACACTGTTGCTAACGCAGCGCCGACAAAGCAGGCATCCGGGACATGCTGGGGGGCGGAGCCAGCGTGAGCGCGACAAGCCGGCTGAGATCGTCTCGAATGGCACCCGGCGTGATGCCTACAAATTCCTTAATCTCGCGAATGCAGTGCGATTGGTCGTAATAAGCTGCGTCTACAAAATCCTGCCAATCGCCTTCGCCATGGGCAATCGCGCTCGCTGTGCGCAGCGCCCGATACTTGCGCGCCAGCAATTTGGGCGGGCAACCATAGATTGCTTTGGAATGGCGCTCGATCTGACGTCGCGAAAGCCCCGTTGCCACTTCGAGCGCGGCAAGATCAGGCGACACATCTGATTCCAGCCAGCTATCGACCGCGCGAATGAACCAATGCGGAATCGCCGACGGATCGCGGCTCATCCCCCGCCACACATCATTCATAAGCGCGGCCATGTCGGCAATCGAACGCAGCAATAGCAGTTCAGGCAGGCGCTCACTAAGCGGCGCACCGAATATGTCGACGGCATTCATCGTTGTGTTAACATATTTGTTAGCGGCCAGCCCGGTAAAGGCGACCCAGCCAGCAGGCAACAACCCAACGCCAAACATCGTTGCCGGACCGCGAAGTTCAAATGGCATTGCTGCGGTGGTAGGGCCTCTTAGCATCGCCGGATAATTTTGCGTTAATAGTCCATTCGCATCATGCGCGTCGCCGTCGCCCTCTAGCGGCACCCGGAACTGGGCAATATCGGCTCGATCAATATCTTGATAGCAAATGTCGTCAGTGCGAAATAGATAATAGCCGGAAATATAGGCCGTCAAATCCGCAGGCGGTGATTCAAATTCAAGCGTTATCAAGACGACGACCCGTGTTAGCTTTTGGATACACAACACTGGCTGGGCCAGCTAGCCCGATATGCCAATCCATCAATGATTGGTCACGCTACACTGAAAGTGGATTAAAAAAAAGTGGCCCGACACAAAAGCATCAGGCCACAGGTAAGGGTCTCGCAAGAAGAAACCCTTCGGGTCGCTTGGCGCAGTTATGCTGAAAACGGGGACAGCGCTTGCAAGAAAGTGCGAAAATTGAATAACTTCGACATCATCCGAAAATTTCGATCAGATGGTATCAGCCGAAAATGCGGAAAAAATGAAAGCCCGACCAGAAGAACCAGCCGAGCTTTCAGGTAAAGGTTCCTCGATTCGAATCGAGAGCCCCTCGGGTCGCTGGTGTGCACTATGCGAGTCGTTCTCAATGGTATTGGACAGAATCGACAGAAATGTCGTTTTGACGATGTTAAGCTAGAGTGATAGCGTGACCGTATGAACTTTTTCGCACTATCTCGACCTTGTCTCTTTATGGTTGAGCCTGAAACGGCCCACCAATTGACTATAACCGCGTTAAAGTGTTTTCCCATTCGGAAAAGGATTGCATTTGATCCTGTGCTGAGCAGCGAGGTCGTCGGAATCAAGTTTCCGTCCCCAATCGGATTGGCAGCAGGATTTGATAAAAACGCCGAGGTGCCCGCGGCAATGCTTGCCCTTGGCTTTGGTTTTGTTGAAGTGGGAACGCTGACGCCGCTCCCGCAAGACGGCAACCCTCGCCCCCGCTTGTTTCGTTTGGCTGACGATCAAGGCGTGATCAACCGCCTTGGTTTTAACAATGCTGGTCAGGCAGCAGCGCATGCCCGCTTGGTCAAACTGCGCGGTGGCGTGATTGGCGTCAATATTGGCGCCAACAAAGATGCGGCTGACCGCATCGCAGATTATGCTCAAGGCGTGCGGGCAATGACCGATGTTGCGACTTATTTAACGGTCAATATCAGTTCGCCCAATACGCCCGGCTTGCGCGCGCTTCAGGACAAAGCCGCGCTTACCGATTTGTTGGATGCTGTCAGCGAAGCGCGCGGCGCCAGCGGGCCACCGATCTTCCTTAAGCTAGCACCTGATCTTGAGACAGCGGACATTGATGACATTGTCGATGCCACGGTGGGCAAGGTTGACGCTTTGATCATCGCGAACACGACGATCAGCCGACCGCCATTACTGTCACCCGATGCGGGCCAAAGCGGGGGATTGTCTGGTGCACCCTTGGCCCCATTGGCGGCAGCCCGGTTGCGCGACTTTCGCGTCGCGACAGGAGGGGCGATGCCATTGATAGCGGCTGGCGGCATCGATAGTGCGGAGGCGGCTTATGCTCGCATCCGCAGCGGTGCTTCGCTTGTCCAGCTTTATTCAGCGCTCGTTTATCATGGTCCAGGGTTAGCGCGCACGATCGCAGGCGGGTTGGCGGTGTTGCTAAAGCGCGATGGCTTCACCTCACTTAGCGAGGCAATTGGCGTTGATGTGCGTTAGGGGTTGCCGCGACGCGCGGCTTGGCTAGTGTGCATTCCATGACAAACAGATGGCTGATCGCCCTAACCCTCATTCTCACGCCAGCTCAGGCCTTTGCCGCTGGCGGCGTCGTTTCCTCAGCTGACCCGCGCGCGACCGAAGCGGGCCGCGAAATGCTGCGTGCGGGCGGCACAGCAACCGATGCAGCACTGGCGATGCTCCTCGCGCTGACGGTGGTTGAGCCGCAATCATCGGGGATCGGCGGCGGCGGATTTCTGGTTCATCATGATGGCAAGAGCGGCGCCGTTGACACCGTCGATGGCCGTGAGACGGCACCCAAGGCAGCATTGCCCACGCGGTTCGTCGGTGCTGACGGCAAGCCCAAAGGATATTTTGACGCCGTTCCCGGCGGGCTGTCCGTCGGCGTGCCGGGCAATGTGGCGCTGATGGCGGCGGCACATAAGAAATGGGGGAAGCTGCGCTGGGAGCAGCTCTTCGCGCCGGCCATCCGCCTTGCCGATCAAGGCTTTGCGGTTAGCCCCGCGCTGTCAAACCGCTTGGGTGGCCTGGCCAAGATATGGCGCGATTTCCCTGATGCACGGGCTATTTACTGGGAAGGCGGCAAGCCCAAGCCCGTTGGTGCCACGATAAAGAACTCCGCACTTGCCGCCTATCTGCGCACACTGGCGAAAGGCGGGCCCAGCGCGTTCTACAGCGGCGATAATGCCAAGGCGATCATCAGCGCGGTATCAAAGTCAACGCGCAATCCCGCTGTCATCACCACGGCTGATCTGAGCAGCTACCGCGCCAAATCGCGCGCGCCTGTTTGCGCAACTTACCGCGTGTATAAATTGTGCGGGATGGGGCCGCCATCGTCGGGCGCGACGACGGTGTTCCAGATACTGGGCATGCTTGAACGGTTCGATATGAAAGCACTGGGCAAGGACAGCCCGACTGCATGGCATCTGATCGCTGAAAGCATGATGCTCGCTTATGCTGACCGTGAAGCTTATTTGGGCGATAGCGACTTTGTGTCTGTGCCCGTGGCAGGTCTGCTCGACAAAGCCTATCTGGCAAAGCGTTCAGCGCTGATTTCGCCAACCGCGTCGCTGCCCGCTTATGAGGCCGGTGTGCCCCCCGGTGCCAAGCCACGCACGGCTGCTTTATCGAGCGAAGTGGCAGGCACAACGCATTTCGTTGCCGCTGATGGCAACGGCGATATCGTCACGATGACATCGACGGTCGAAGGCCCCTTTGGCAGTCAGCTGATCGCCAATGGCTATTTCCTTAACAATGAACTGACTGACTTCACCTTCGCGCCCGAAAAGAATGGCGCGCCGGTTGCCAACCGCGTTCAAGCCGGCAAGCGGCCGCTATCCTCAATGTCACCCACCATCGTCTATGATAAGGATGGTAAGGTGATTCTTGCGCTTGGGTCAGCGGGCGGCAAAAGGATCATCATGCATGTGGCAAAGACGCTGATCGGCGCGCTCGATTTCGGCCTGCCCGCCAAGGATGCGATTGCGCTGCCCAATATCTATTTTGGCGGCGAAGCGGTGCTCGTTGAGGGCGGCACAAGCCTCGCCGCAATGCAGGGTCAGCTCGCGGCGCTTGGCCGGACGGTGGTATCATCCGATCTCGGCTCCAAGGTAAACGCGGTTGAGCGGACGAGCAAAGGCTGGCAGGGTGCCGCTGACCCGCGCAGCGAAGGGAGCTGGCTTGACGAATGACTGTGCGGCAATTTGAGACATTCCCCAATCTGGTGACGATGTTTTTCACGCGTGCCAGCGAGCTTGGCGACAAGCCCTTCCTCGCGCGCAAACGCGACGGCGCGTGGAAGGCGTTCAGTTGGGCCGAGACCGCGCGTCAGGTTGCCTCATTCGCCGCCTCGCTAAAATCGCTTGGACTAAGGCCCGGTGACCGCGTGATGCTAGTGTCCGAAAATCGGCCCGAATGGTGCATTGCGGACTTAGGGATCATGGCCGCTGGCTGCATTACGGTGCCAACCTACACCACCAATACAGAGCGCGACCATCAGCATATTTTGCAAGATAGCGGCGCAAAGGCGGTGATAATTTCGACCGCAGCGCTCGCCAAGAATGTGATTCCGGCGCTGATCCGGACATCGAATGCGCAGATCGTGATTGGCATTGATCCGTTAAAGCCAGCGCAAGCGGGTTCGTTCGTTGTCCATGATTGGGCCGACTTGGTGGCAGGCCCCGCCTCAGACGTGGCGGCCTGCGCCAAAGAGGTCAGCACGATCACGCGTGATCAGACAGCGTGCATTATTTACACCAGCGGCACCGGCGGCGCACCACGCGGCGTGAAGCAGCATCACGGCGCGATCCTGCTCAACGTGGCGGGCTGCATCGATATCATCGCCAATGATTATAAATGGGGTGACGAAGTTTTCCTCTCCTTCCTGCCGCTGAGCCATGCTTATGAGCATTCGGGCGGGCAGTTCCTCCCCATCGGGCTGGGCGGGCAGATTTTCTACGCTGAAAGCCTTGAAAAACTGGCGTCCAATATGGCCGAGGTGCGCCCGACGTTGATGATCGTCGTGCCGCGCCTGTTTGAAATGCTGCGCAACCGGCTGGTCAAGGCGGTTGAGAAGGAAGGCAAGGTGCCAACCGCTCTGCTGCGCCGCGCGCTCAATCTGGGCACTAAGGATATGAGCGGCGGCATTCCATTTTGGGATCGGCCGATGAATATGCTGATCAACCGCACGCTGCGCCCCAAAATTCAAGCGCGCTTTGGCGGGCGGATCATGGCGTTGGTATCGGGCGGCGCGCCGCTCAACCCTGAACTCGGTGTCTTTTTCCATTCGGTTGGGATCACAATTTTGCAAGGCTATGGCCAGACCGAATCAGGCCCGGTCATTTCGTGCAACCGTCCGAGCGTTGGCCTCAAGATGAGCACGGTCGGCCCGCCGATGCTCGGGGTTGAAGTGAAGATTGCAGAGGATGGCGAAATCCTCACGCGCGGTGAGCTGGTCATGCACGGCTATTGGAATAATGACGCTGAGACGGCGCGTGTTCTGAAGGATGGCTGGCTCCATACAGGTGATATTGGGCATCTTGATAAGAAAGGGCGGATTGTGATCACTGATCGCAAGAAGGATATCATCGTCAACGACAAGGGCGATAATGTCGCGCCGCAGCGCGTTGAAGGGATGCTGACGCTTGAGCCCGAAATCATTCAAGCGATGGTGGTTGGGGATAAGCGCCCGCATCTCGTCGGCCTTGTCGTGCCTGATCCTGAATGGGCGATTGAATGGGCGCAGGCCAATGACGAGCGTTATGATCTGGCGCGGCTATGCGATTTGCCCGCTTTCCGCTCAGCGGTGATGGCGGCGGTTGACCGCGTCAATGCCGAGCTATCGAGCGTCGAGCGCGTCCGCAAAATCGCGCTGACGCCTGATGCCTTCACGATTGATAATGAACAATTGACGCCGTCACTCAAAATCCGGCGGCATATGATCCGCAGCGTCTATGGCGAACGGCTTGACGCGCTTTATGGCGGTTAGTTCGTCTGATAAGGCACAAACGCACCAAGCGAGCAGACGCCGCCGCTGAACCCTGTTGTGAAATCGGTTGGCTGCACCAAATCGCCTTGACACAATTGGCTGCCATAAATCCGCGTCACCAATCCATAATCGCGACCCAGATTCGGGCAGGATGAGCGCAAATCGTTGCGATACAGGAATTTGCGGTTGACCTTATACAGGATCGTTTTGTCGCCAATTTGCTCGGTACTGTATGATTGCGTCAGATTGATGCAATTCTGTGGTTTGCCCGCGACTTTGCCGGCGAGTGCTTTGTCCAGATCAGCAATATAGGCGGCGTCCTTGGCTTGTGCATAGGGAGAATTGGGGCCGACTGCACAGCTGCTTGCCAACAGAGAAACAGCGATTATCGAAACGAGTCTCATTGCAACAGTCCTTTGCGCGGGCACCCCCACCGCCACGCCATGATATCATAGTTAGCCGCGAAAGCTATCCTTGGCCGCACGTCTTGTCGCAAGTTCGTCGATTGATCCAGCGCGCATGAACGGGTTGGTCGCGCGTTCAAGGCCGATGGTGGTTGGTACGGTCGGCTCACCGCGCTCACGCATCGCGATGATCTCGGTCATGCGCGCGGCGAGCGCTTGATTGTCGGGTTCGGCAGTCACGGCATAACGACCATTGCTCAGCGTATATTCGTGCGCGCAGTAAACCTGCGTCGCATCGGGCAGCGCGGCAAGCGTCGCCATATTGTCAAACATCTGCGCCGCTGTGCCTTCGAACAACCGCCCGCAGCCCAGCGCAAAGAGTGTATCGCCGACGAAGATGATGCCTTCATAGCCAAAGTGGAACGCGATATGCCCCGCTGTGTGTGCGGGCACATCGATCACTGTCGCTTTACTTTCACCAAAGCGCACTACATCGCCGCCGCGCACCTGAACATCAAGCGTCGGGATGCGTTCAAACTCAGCCGCTGGCCCCGTGATTGTGCACCCGGTCGCTGCCTTGATCGCCGCATTGCCGCCGGTATGATCGGGATGCCAATGCGTGTTCCAAATCTGCGTGATCGTCCAGCCTAGCTCATCGGCTTTGGCAAGCACCGGATCCGCCACCGCAGGATCGACCACCATCACCTCACCCGACGTATTTTCGCGCACCAGCCAGACATAATTGTCCGAAAGCACAGGGATGCGAACGACTTCGATACTCATATCACCAATGCCCGACATTGGGCATTGACGCCCAGGGTTCCTGCAGCGGCAGATGCCCTTCCTGCAGCAATTCAATCGAAATATTGTCGGGACTACGGACGAACGCCATATGGCCATCGCGCGGTGGGCGGTTGATCGTCACGCCGGCATCCATCAAGCGCTGACACGTCTCATAGATATCGTCGACACGGTAAGCGAGGTGACCAAAATTGCGCCCTTCTCCATATCCGGCCTCATCCCAATTATGGGTGAGTTCAATTTGCGCCGATTCGTCGCCTGGTGCCGCGAGGAAGATGAGTGTGAAGCGGGCCGCTTCATTATCAAATCGACCGACTTCTTTGAGACCAATCAATTCGAAGAAGGCAATGGTGGCTGCGGGATCGCTGACGCGGATCATGGTGTGGAGATATTTCATAGAGCATGACTTAGCCGATGTCAGGGTTTGGCGACAGCCCCCAATTGCGCGAGCGCGGCCGCGGCGGCTTTACCAGCATCGCTCGCCGGTGAAAGTTTCACGGCCTCGCTCCATGATGCTCGTGCTTCATCCTCCGCGCCCGAAACCATAGCGATATTACCGGCCTCCAATGCGACCGAGGCTTCGTCGGGCGCGCGTTTGGTGGCCTCGATAATCTCAGCCTGAGCGCGCTTGAGATCGCCGTCCACCCGCGCCAGCGTGGCCGACAACAGCCAAACCAGCGGATCGGCGGGCACGAGCTTGATTGCGGCGTTAAGATCAGAGCGCGCCGCCTTGTTATCCTTTAGCGCATACCGCGCGCGCGCGCGGTCAAGGTGCGCCTCGCCTGCTTCTGGGCCTTTGAGCGATCCCAT
>JBJXDU010000042.1:0-10520 GCA_046153565.1 Sphingomonadaceae bacterium | reverse complement strand
TCGCGTTCCGCCGAACACGGCTTCACGCTTATCGAACTGATGGTCGTGATTGTGATCCTCGGGATATTGGCGACCATTGTGGTGCTCAATGTCTTGCCCAATCAGGATCGGGCGATGATTGCCAAGGCGAAGGCTGACATTTCGCTGATTGAACAATCGCTTGAAATGTATCGTCTGAACAACCTCGTTTATCCCTCAACGACCGACGGGCTCGCGTCCCTCGTCACGCCGCCCGCATCGCTTGTGCAAAAGGAACGCTATCAGCCCGGTGGCTATATCAAAAAGCTACCCAAAGATCCGTGGGGACGGCCCTATATCTACACATCGCCAGGGGCGCACGGCACGTTTGACGTATCGTCGCTGGGTGCAGACGGTGCTCCGGGAGGCGAAGGTGAAAATGCCGATATCGGAAACTGGCAGTAGCGAAACAGGCTTCACGTTAATCGAACTTATGGTCGTCATCACGATCATTGGTTTGATGTCGGCGGTGATCATTTTCAATTTGCCCGATCCGCGCGGTCGGGTGGTCGATGAGGCCGAACAATTTGCAGCGCGTGTGCTCGCGGTGCGTGATGAAGCCATCCTGAGCGCACGCGAAACGAGGGTGCGGGTGACCAAAAGCGGCTACGGCTTTGACGCGCGGCGACGCGGGCGCTGGGAAGCGATTAGGGAAAAACCGCTCGCCAGTGCGCAATGGAAGCCGGGCACCGGATCAAGCGCCACTGATATCGTCTTTGACCCCACCGGCCAAGCGAGCGATAGCGCGACCGTTACCATCGTCCGCGACGCGACGTCGGTTGGTGTTACAATTGGCCTCGATGGATCGATCCGTGTCGGCGCATAATCCGCACGCCCATGCAGGCTTTACCCTGCTTGAGATGCTGGTTGCGCTCGCTGTGTTCAGCCTTGCTGCGCTTGCCTTGCTCCGGCTTGAGGGCGCAACGGTCAAAAATGCCGGAGACGTTGAAACGAGGACGATGGGGCAAATCGTCGCCAATAATATCGCTGTCGACGCGCTGACCGAACCGCGTGCACCGTCGCTTGGTAAAAGCGAGGGGCAGGTTGAAAATGGCGGTCGGCAGTGGCGATGGGTGCGCACCGCAACGCGCACCGCCGACGTTCGAATTGTCCGCATTGAAATTGCGGTGGCCGACGAAACTGGTCGCCCCGCTGGCCGCTTGAGCGTCGCACGGGTGGCGCAGTGAACGAGCGCTTTGACGATAACGCCGCCCAGCAGGGCTTCAGGTTTGCGTCGCGTTCCGCCGAACACGGCTTCACGTCTTTTGATCGTTCCGCCCAGCAGGGCTTCACGTTTGGGTCGCGTTCCGCCGAACACGGCTTCACTTTGATCGAACTCATGATCGCACTGTTGATTTTTGGGATGATTGCTTCGGCGGCTATTGGTTTGCTCAATTTTAGCGTGCGGGCGCAGGCGGTGACGGCGCTGCGGCTTGATGAATTGGCGGGCGAACGGCGGCTCAGTGCGCTGCTGACCGCCGATTTGGCGCAAGCCGTGCCGCGTCTGCGCCGCGATAGTGGCGGGACGGTAATGCCTGCTTTTGAAGGCGGCAAAGGCACAATGCTCATGTCTTATGTGCGCGCGGGCTGGTCGAATAGCGGCGGCGCAGCGCGCAGTGGGCTGCAACATGTTGAGTGGCGCTTGGAAGGCGGGCGGCTGGAACGCGTCGCGCAGCCCTTTGTCGATGGCAGTATCGCGGGTACGCCGGTCGTAATGGCAGACCGCGTGTCACGCGCGACGGTGCGTTTCCGCGCGGTGAGCGACTGGCGCGGTGATTGGACGCCGACTGATCCCGCTGCCTTGCCGCGTGCGGTTGAGTTGGTAGTCAGCCGCGGCGGCGCGCCTGCCATCACGCGTCGCTTTGTCGTGGGAACCGGCTATTGACCCCGCGCCGCGAAGAAACCGGGGCCGCGCTGCTGATGGTGCTGATGCTCGTGGCGGTTATTGCGGTCTTGGCAGCGGTGTCGCTGGAACGGCTCAAAATTGCGACGCGCGCGTCGATCAACATGATCGCCATCGATCAGGCCCGCGCTTATGGTTATGCAGCGGAAGCCGTGGCGCTGTCGCGGATTGCCGATTTGGTGGCGATTGACCCGACGCGCACGACATTGGCTGGTGATTGGAACGGCCGCACGGTGCCTTTCCCTATCGACGGCGGGATCGCCTCAGCGCGCGTCAGCGATGGTGGCAATTGTTTCAATCTCAATAGTGTCGTCTCGCGGCAAGCCCAAAACCAGACGTTGTTCGCGCGCCCGGTGGCGATTGAACAATTTGCGTCGCTGATGCTCACAATCGGCGTGCCGGATAGTTCAGCTAAGTCGATTGCGGCGGCATTGGCGGATTGGATTGATAGCGATTCGGTGCCTGTCACCGGCGGCGCTGAAGACGGCGCCTATGGCGGCGCGCAGGCGGGCTATCGCACGGCCAATGGCCTGATGGTTGATCCAAGCGAAATTCGCGTGCTGGCGGGGATGACGCCCGAAATCTATGCGACGGTCCGGCCGTGGGTGTGCGCTTTGCCAGTGGCAGAATTGTCGCCGATCAACGTCAATACCATCGCCCCCGCGCAGGCTCCGCTGATCGCAATGCTTTTACCGAATGGTATTGACGTGCGAACCGCAAAACGGGTGATCGACGAGCGTCCCGCAAATGGCTATGCGAACGCTGTGTCGTTTTGGAACTCCCCCGCCTTTGCTGGCCGCACCCCCGCTGGCGAGGCGCAAGGTCAGGTGCAAACGCGCACGCGCTGGTTCGCGCTTGATCTGTCGATTGCGCTTGCCGGTTCGGAATTACGCGAAACGGCGCTGGTCGATGCCGAGGAAGCACCGGCAAGGCTCGTCCGCCGCGCTTACGGAGACCCTGCATGAGTGCCCGCACCGTGGTGTTCATTGCCGACACACTGCCGTGGCTGCGGATCGAAGACGAAGCCATTGTGGCGCGCGGCGATCATTTTGCGCCTGAAGAAGGCGGCGATGATGTGCTGGTTGCGATTGCGCCGGCGCATGCTGTGGCGCTTCACTGGCTTGATTTGCCAGGGCTCGCCCCTGCCCAGGCGCGCGGTGCTGCGCGATTGGTTGCTGCGGAAAAGAGTTTGATCAGCGACGATGACGCCTTTGTTGCGTGCGGTGAACAAGCCGAAGGTGAGGGCGCACGGATTGTCGCAATTGCGGACCGGGCAGATATCAAACACTGGATTGCCCGGCTTGATCCTGATGTGATCCTGCCGTCGCCGCTCTTGCTTGATAAGGGTCATGACGGTTTCTTGCGCGCCAATCTCGGGCATGAAACGGTGCTGCGTGGTGCCGATATCGGCTTTGCTGATGACGAAATTGTCACGCCGCTGGTGGTGGGTGACGCGTCGCTTGAAACGCTTGAACCCGCCGCCGTCGAAGCGATGATCGTCGCCAGCACGCACAGCCCGGATATCAATTTGCGACAGGGCGAATTTGCCCGCAAACGCGATTGGGCGATTGATCGGCGCTGGTTGCGGCAAATAGGCGGCGCGATTGCGGCGCTCCTCCTGATATCACTTGCCATCCCTTTGATTGAGATCGCCCGGCTGTCATGGGTCACCGCGACGGTTGAACAGACAAGCGCCTCGCTTGCCCAAACTGCGCTGGGCGAGGCGGTTCCAGCGGATCAAGCCGCGGCGTCGCTTGACGCTCGCCTAGCGGCGGTGCGCGGTGGCGGTGCGGGCTTCGTGGCGACGGCAGGCGCGGTCATCCAATCAATTCAAACCACCGCCAATAGCGAATTGACCGCCATGAGCTTCAGCCCCGATGGCATCATGCGCGTGACGATACGCGCCAGCACCGCCGCCGAACTTGATGCCGCCCAAGTGCGGATGCGGGGTGCCGGGCTGACGGTCACCGCCGGGCCAGTGAACCCCAGCCAAGGTCAACCGATTGTCGACGTCGAGGTGCGCGGCCAATGATTGAGAGGCTCCGCACAGCATGGCAAGAACGCTCGGCGCGTGAGCGCGTGATGCTTGGCGCCATGTTCGTCGTGATCGGGCTGACATTGCTGTGGTTCGGGATTATTGCGCCTACCATCAGCGGGCTTGAGGCGGCGCGGGCGCGCCATAGCCGGGCCGTGATTGATTTGGCGAGCGTGCAAGGCAAGGCCGCGCTTCTTAAACGACTGAACGAGACGCCGCCGCCGCCGCTGGGCGCGCCGGTGGCAACTTTTGTCAAACTGGCCGCCGATGAAGCGGGATTTGTGCTGGCGCGCAGCGATGCGGTCGGCACTGATTCAGTCGCCATCGCGATGGTATCGGCAAAGCCCGCCGCCTTTTTCAAATGGGTGGGCACGCTTGATCAAAAGGGCGTGTTTGTTGATCAGATGACGATCCGCACCAATGCCGATGCGACGATTGCGGTTGATGCGACGCTTAAGGCGCGGTCTTTCTGATGCTGCGTGCGGGTTTGCTCTTTTTCGCGGCGTTGCTGATCGCGCTCATGGCGTTTTTTCCGTTGAGTTTGGCGATTGGAATGATGGGGGCTAGCGGATCGCTCCTCACCGCGCGGGCAGCCGAAGGCACGATCTGGGACGGCGTTTTGCGTGATATCGGCGTCGACGGTGTTTCGCTCGGCGATTATTCGGCGCGGCTGTCACCGCTGGCGCTGCTGACTGGCAAGGCCGCCATTGACTTACACTATCTGGCCGGGCCCGATACCAAGGCGACATTGGTCGCGACCGTCGCCAATTACGGCGTTGATCATATCACCGCGAAGCTCGCCCTTCCTGGGGCTTTTGATCCGCTGCCGGTGCAAACGGTCGAATTGCGTGACGCCAGCGTGCGTTTCGCGGGCAATCGCTGCGCGCGCGCCGAAGGGCAAGTGCGGGTCACGCTCAGCGGCACGATTGCGGGATTTCCGATGGGTCAGGAAATGGTGGGCAATCCCCGCTGTGACGGTGACGTGCTTTCGATCACATTGGCGAGCGCATCGGCGATGGAGCGCGTGACGATGCGTGTCGTGCCCGATGGCCAATATACCGCCAAAGTGATCATCAAAGCCGCCGATCAAGCCACCGCGCTCAAATTGGCTGCGGCGGGATTTCAAGAGACACCGGCAGGGCATGTCATGCAGATATCCGGGCGGTTTTAGGCTGTGATGACTAAAGGCCACTGGCGCTAACCCTCGCGGCAGATCACTCCTAGCGCATCACGCAACACCGAATAATGCGAACCGCCTTCACGCCGATGATCCGCCACCACATTGCCCAGATTCCGGGCAAGATAGTCAGCCATGGCAGGCGGTGACCAGTTATCGTCGCTGCCGTGCCATAAGGTAGCCGGAGCGGCGATGGTGGGAATGATATCCGCCCATGGTTGCATCACCGCACGCAATTCCTGCGCATAGCGCGCGCTGCCGGTACCAAGGCTGGAGACCAATATTGCGCTTACATTACGCTTGAACGAAGGGTCGCGCGCCAGTTCGGCATCACCTCCGCGTGATTTCGCGAACAGAAAATGGAACAACAGCGACGGGGCGTAGTGCGCCATCATCTTTTGGAGCCATACGGCAAACTCAAACAGCCATGATCTCGACGCGGCAAGCCGGAACAGCGGGCCACCAACCGCATCGTTTAAATAGTCTCCGGCTTCAAACGGCGCCACTGCTGATATGAGATCGAGCTTGACCACTTGTGCACCAAGCCGGTGCGCCACCTGCATCGCGACAAAGCTGCCCATTGAAAAGCCAATCAGATGGAGCGGCTCGCCTGAAAATCGCGCGGTGAGGTGTGCAGCAAGTTGATCATGATCAAGGCCAAGCGCAAACCGGTCCGGCGCATAAATGTCCGCGCGGTGCGGCGCAAAATAAGCAAGCTCACGCGGTGAACCGGGTGTGCCGTGGAGGTAGACGATCATTTGAGCGCGCTAAGATAGGCCCGCGCCACCCAGCCCAGCTTGGCAGCGCGGCTGGTATAAACCCGGCTGTCCCACGCTCGCGCACCGCGCCGCGCAACTTCGCGAGCGATGTCGCCGTAAATGCCCGCCGCCGCCAGCACCGCCCAGCGCGCGCGGAAGGGCAGGGCGTTGGCACCGATTCTGGCACTCGTTTCATACTCACCCGCCATGGCGGCAAGCCGCGCCGCCATTTGCTCGCGGCTTTGCGTCGCGCGCCAATCGGCGGGTAAATAGCAGCGCCCGGCCTCGGCATCTTCACGGATATCGCGCGCAATATTGGCAAGTTGGAAGGCAAGCCCAAGATCGTTGGCGCGGGCGAGCGTTGGCTCGTCTTGTGGATCAACTCCCATCACCACCGCCATCATCAAGCCAACAACACCTGCCACATGGTAACAATAAGTGAGCAGGTCAGCCTCGGTCTGCGGGCTGAACCCGTCGGCGTCCATCGCAAAACCCTGTACCAGATCGCGCGGCCAAACGGGGGGAATATGGCATTCGGCGGCGACTAGCCCGAGCGCATCGAATGCCGGATCGCCGGTCACTTCGCCCGCAAGCGCACGGTCAGTCATCGTGCGGATGAAGGCGAGCCGTTCGTGGGGATCGTCAACCACTGACATCGCGCCGCCGCCATCTTGTCCATCGGCGATATCATCGCACCTCCGGCACCAGCTATAGAGCAGCCACGCCCGCTCGCGCGTTTTCCGGTCAAACAAGCGGCTTGCGGTTGCAAAGGATGTTGAACCGTGCGCGATGCTGTCCCGCGCGGCGCTGACGAGTGCCGCGCGCTCCACGGTTACAGCTCCCCCGCCTTCATCGCGAAGATCGTTTTGTGCGGCGAATAATCGGCCATTTTGTTCAGCAGCGCGCTTAAGCTATCATCAACAATCAAGATGCCTGCATGCTGGGGCCGGATGAACCCGGTGCTTATCATCGTCGCATTGAACGCGATTAGCCCATCATAAAAGCCATTCACATTAAGCAACCCAACGGGCTTTTGGTGATAGCCAAGCTGAGCCCAGCTGACCGCTTCCCACAATTCATCCATCGTGCCGACGCCGCCTGGCAAAGTGATGAATCCGTCGCACAGGTCAGTGAAGGCGCGCTTGCGCTCATGCATGCCGGGCACGATATGTAGTTCGGTGCATCCCAGATGCGCAACTTCGGCATCGCGCAAGGCTTCGGGGATAACGCCGATCACTTCGCCGCCCGCGTCAAGCGCGGCATTGGCCACAGCACCCATCAGGCCTAGTTTACCGCCGCCGTAAACCACGCCAATCCCGCGCTCGGCAAGGCTGCGACCCACCATCGCTGCCGTCTCGATATAGGCGGGATCAGCGGGGGTGGCCGATCCGCAATAGACGGCAATTCGTTTCACTTAAATTCAATCTCCGTCTTAGTTCCGCATACCCTGAGTAGGGACTGAGCTTGTCGAAGGCCCGTATCGAAGGGCCTAGTTAAGTCCTTCGATACGCTGTTTCGACAAGCTCAACAGCTACTCAGGATAAGCGGAAGTGTGTATCCGACGCTTCTTCACTGCAGATCCTCTAGCATCAATGTAGCCGTCGCTTTCGCGCTGCCAACAACGCCGGGAATGCCCGCGCCCGGGTGCGTGCCAGCGCCCACAAAATAGAGATTCTTGATTGCATCGTCACGGTTATGCACGCGGAACCATGCGGACTGCGTCAGCACGGGTTCCAAACTGAATGCACTGCCCAGATGCGCGTTCAGGTCACGCCCGAAATCGGTTGGCGCATAGAAAAACTCTGTCATGATCCGGCTGCGGATATCGGGGATGAAACGCTTCTCAATCTCGTCAAGAATGCGCTCCTTGAGCGTTTCCCCCACATGCCCGTCCCAGTCTGCCGGAAACTGCCCCATATGCGGCACCGGGCACAGCACATAGAAGGCCGAACAGCCTTCGGGCGCCATGCTCGGATCGGTCACCGTCGGGTGGTGAAGATAGAGCGAGAAATCTTCGGAAAGCACGCCGTGGTCATAAATATCCTTGAGCAAGCCCGCATAGCGCGGCCCGAACATGATCATATGATGCGGAATGCCCGGCCAGCTGCCCTTGATCCCGAAATGATAAACGAAAAGCGACGGCGAATAGCGCTTTTTGACGAGCGACTTTGCCGCCCGCTTGCCGCGCGATGATCCGCTGAGCAGATCGCGGTAGGTGTGGACGATGTCGGCATTGCTCGCCACAGCATCGGTATCGATCCGGAAGCCGCTTTTGGTGCGAACGCCGACCACCTTGTCACCTTGCGTTTCGATTTCCTCGACCCCGTCGTCAAGCCGCATCACGCCACCCAACCGCTCAAAGTGAGTCACCATCCCCGCAATCAACCGGCTCGTCCCGCCGCGCGCGAACCAGACGCCGCCGTCTTTCTCAAGCTTGTGGATCAGCGCATAAATAGCGCTCGTCTTCATCGGATTGCCGCCGACGAGCAAGGTGTGGAACGAGAGCACCTCACGCAATTTCTCATTCTTCACAAATGACGACACCATCGAATAAACCGAGCGCCACGCCTGCGCCTTGGCAAGTGCTGGCGATGCGGTGATCATCGATTTGAAATCGAGAAAGGCCACCGTGCCCAGCTTCTTATAGCCTTCCTCATAGACGTAGGACGAATAAGCCACGAACTTGTCATAGCCCGCAATATCGGCAGGATCGAGTTTGGCGATTTCCTGACGCAGTTCGACTTCGTCGTTTGAATAATCGAAATTGGTGCCATCGGGCCAGTTGAGCCGGTAGAAGGGCTTGACCGGCATCAAATCAACATCAGCAGACATTTTGCGGCCCGACAGCGCCCATAATTGTTCAAGGCAATCGGGATCGGTGATCACCGTTGGCCCCGCGTCAAAGGTAAAGCCGTCACGCTCCCAATAATAGCCGCGCCCGCCCGGCTTATCGCGCGATTCGATGAGCGTGGTCTGGATGCCCGCCGATTGCAAGCGGATGGCGAGCGCAAGGCCACCAAAGCCTGCCCCGATTACGACTGATGTTTTCAAAGCTTACGCTCCCCGTTCCGCGCGCCCAATAGTGCACGGTAAGCGCGCCAGATAGACACGGGCGGCTTGCCCGACAATACACGAATCTTGTCACCTATCGTCGTGGTCCCCGAATAGAAGCGGCTGATCAATGCAGGTGACAAGCGATAAAAGCGTTCAAGCACTTTGTATCGATCATCGGGGTCGGCTGCATGGAACAACATTGTATCAAGCGTGCGATAAAAGCCACCGCGCTTCCAGGTCTCGCGCGCCATCGCCTTGACCGCGCGCACGAAGGCAGGGCCATCAAGATCGACCAGCGCGGGCATTGCGGTGGCAAGCCGAACGGCATCGGGCAGCGAATATCCAGTCGTCGGGTGAAACATGCCCGCGCGCAACCCCGCTTTGGCTGTGTCAGCGCCGCTTGAGTTCCAGTAGCGATCAAAATCACCGCTGACGACGACGGGAAGCACGCCCGCTTCCTTATGCCCGCGCGCCGCAATCTGCCAGCTATGCGCGGCGGCATAATCCGCGATCCGGTTACGCACTGTTTCGACGTCGAGGTCGGGCGAGTCGCTATAATAAGTATCTTCGATGAACACGGTTTCAGCGTCGAAGGGCAGGCAATAGACGAAGCGATAGCCATCAATCTGATCAACCGTCGCATCCATCACGATTGGCCGCGTCAGCCCGTGGCCGCCCGAAATCGTCAGCGCTTCACCCACGAATTTTTGCCAGCCAACCTCAAGCGTCGACAAATCACCCGGCCCGCGCGCATCAATCACATGGCGCGCCGAAAGCGTCGTGCCATCGTCAAAGGTCACAGTGTCGCGCCCAAGCGACGTGACGCGGGCCTTGATAATCTTCTCCGCCGCAATCCGCGCGCGCAGCACCTTGTCAAACGCACGCGACTCAATCGAATTATAGGCCGCATCAAATGTCCGTTCGTGCGCGGGGAACATGATGTCATAATGATCCCAGCGGTGGCAGATCAGCGGCTCGATCAACCAGCGATCCTCGGGCGCAATATTGCTATCAAAGAATGACCAGAGATGATTGCCGCCCAGCACCGCGCCCGCATCAATCAACCGCACATCAAGCTCTGGTCGCTTCTCGGCGAGCGCGAGCGCAATCAACCCCCCGCCAAGCCCGCCGCCAATTATGGCAATATCACAAGTGAGCGGCGGCGCAGGCATAAGGGAACCATAACGCAGGGTGGCGGGGCTGAAAAGGTGCAAGCGCGATCAAGCGAGTGATCGCATTTTGCCAGGCATGCTCCTTACCTCGCGCCAAGCCGCAAAGACGCCAAGGGAGCTTAGCGCCCTTCGTGCGAACCAAGATGATGTTCTTCCCCGTCGCGCCTTAGCGCCTTCGCGGCTTCGCGTGAGATAGAATCGCCTTCATACGCCCAGCAGTCTGAGGTCTAAGCGCAAAAATAAACACTGTTCAATTAAACAGCGCAACTGTGCGCTGAGTGAAGTGGGGGTGGGCAGCGGAAGGGACTTCCGCTGGGGAATGTTTGCCCTGCGCCTTCCTTTTTGCAGGATGGTGGCCACGCAGGGTCTGATTGCCACGTCCGCTTTGGTTTGGGTCTGATCA
>JBJXDU010000041.1:0-17462 GCA_046153565.1 Sphingomonadaceae bacterium | reverse complement strand
AGATTGCGCTCTATACGGTCGTCGATGGCAAGATTAGTGAAGAGCGGTTTTTCTACAATATGTGAGGTGTTTCACTGCGCGCCATAGGCGGGGAAAGCCGGCAAAGATTAGACCAAAGACATGTTATGCCAAGTCGCACTGAATGCGACCCAGACTACCCACCCCGCTTCCCCACCCGACCACCATAATCTATTGGTATCATTGGTGGTCGGGCGCAGCGCCGTCGCATCCGAGACGGCAGAACCAGCGACACGACAAGTTCAGATGTGCCTCACCGCACAGCCGCCGTTCCGAACGGATGCCCATCACATACCCCTAACAAACTTGAAACAATGTAGCCGATGTTCCGACATCGCTAACGTAAAATCCGTCAGCCCCCGAATGCAAAACGCCCAATGATCACAAAGGGCGACATCCGATCTGGTTGGCGGAACAGGCTGATCGAGCCAAACGCATGGTCGCTGGGGACGCCCGCGAAATAATCCTCCGCTACGCGCAGCACGCGCTCGCGCGCGGCTTCGTCGGCAATCGCACCGGTTAGCGTCATGTGGAAGCGGAAGTCTTCGAACACGTAAGGATAGCCCCATTCGACAAGCTGTGCATCTTGGGCGGCCGTGAGCGGCGCGCGGCGGCGGCGTTCGAGGTCATGTTCGGTCAAGGGCGCGCGGAAGGGGTCGAAATCGCGGACGCAATCAGCTTCGAGGGCGTTCATCGCGGGGCACGGCGCTTCGATCTGGAAGGCGAGGAACGGCCCCAGCGCGCGGGGGCGGATCGACGCTGAAAATGCCCTGCGCGTGGCCGCGAATTCGTGCGCATCCGCGATCAATTCGGCTTCGCTCTTCGCTTGGGCCAGCGCAAACGGCGCCTTGAGCGTTGCGTGAAAGCCATAATGGCGCGGATCGGCGGTGAGGCTTGCAAAGTCGAGATCGGCAAGGGCTTCGAACGACGGCTGCGCGATCAATTCGCCACTTGCGGCATCGCGACCCAGCCAGCGACTCGCCACTTGCCAGAGCGGCGAGTCAGGCGCGGGCGCATAATAAATCGCATAACGCGCCGCCATGATCAGGCGATCCGCACGCCGCGTGACCAGACCTCAACGGGCCGTGGCCAGCCACCTGGTTGATAGGCGACACGGACGAGATCGGCGCGCAAGCCCCGCGCAATCGCGCCTCGATCTGTGAGCCCCGCGCTTTGCGCCGGGGCTGTGCTCACCGTCGCGATGGCGCGCGGCAGCGGCCAGTTGAACGGCGCTTCAGTCAGCATGAACGCGCTGCGGATCATCGACATCGGAATATAGTCCGATGCCAATATATCGAGCAGGTCAAGCGCCGCCGTCTCGCGCGCCGAAAGATTGCCCGAACTCGATGCGCCGCGCACGAAATTGGGCGCGCCCATCGCGATCAACATCGTGTGATCGCGCGACAGCCGGGCGGCGACCTCGGTCACGGGG
The DNA here is from genome assembly GCA_046153565.1 of Sphingomonadaceae bacterium. Lineage (GTDB taxonomy): Bacteria > Pseudomonadota > Alphaproteobacteria > Sphingomonadales > Sphingomonadaceae > Aquisediminimonas. The sequence continues at coordinate 16,012 of JBJXDU010000041.1, read as the reverse complement.
AATTCGGCAATCGTGCAGCCTAGCCCCGCGGCCTCTTCGACATGGGCAGGTGTCTGATCATCATGCGCGGCAAGCGCGATGCCGCGTGCGCACGCAATGGCCGCCACAGCCGCGCGGTTGCTGTCACACAGCGCTTCGTCATGATCGGGCTCGGGCAGCTCAACGCCGTCGATCACAAGCGTCTTCATTTGATGCAATTGCCGCTGGCCGGGGCGATGATCCATCACCGACAGCATTTTGACGCGCGGCGAATCCAGATGCGGCGCGATATTGGCAAGCAAATCAGGATTGGTAACCTCGCAGCGGAGATGGAGCAGATGCTCGACGCGGAGCAGCCCCGCCGCAGCGGCATCGTCAATCGCCTTGATCAAGATCGGCGCGAAGGCTGCGCGATTCCCGCCAAAATCGCTGCTGTGGAATGACAGCGAGTCGAACACGGTTGTGATCCCGGCGGTGGCGCATTGGCCGTCATGCGCCATCACCGCGCCGACATTGTCCCAGGTTGCGCCGGGGCGCGGTTCATAATGTTTCTCAAGATTGTCGGTATGGATATCGACAAGGCCAGGGATCAACAGATCATCGCCCCAATCGCACGCCGTGTCGCTTGCGCTCGGCCGTGCCAGCATATCGACGATGATGCCATCGCGCACGACTATCTCGGCGGGGCCGCATGCGTCGGCAGTCACCACTTGCTGGCTGAAAATCCGTATCTCGTCCATCACGCCGCTACCTTATACTGGGCTACATCGAACAACCGCGTGGCGACTGCGCTGCGCACGCCCTCATCGTGGAAAATCCCGACCATCGCTGTGCCGCGATCGCGCGCGGCCAGCATCAGGTCAACCACAACCTGGCGATTGGCGGCATCTAGCGAGGCGGTTGGCTCATCAAGCAGCAGGATCGGATAATCGCGCACCATCACGCGGGCAATGTTGACGCGCTGTTGCTCGCCGCCTGAAAAGGTTGCAGGAGGCAATTGCCAGAGCGGCTGGGGAAGCTGAAGCTGGCTAAGGATCGCTTCGGCCCGCGCCTTTGCCATGTCGGCAGCGACGCCATTTTCGAGCAATGGCTCCATCACCAACTGCAACGTCGAAATGCGCGGGATGACGCGCAGGAACTGGCTGACATAGCCCATCGTGCGCCTTCGGACATCAAGCGTCACATGCGGCGGGGCTTGTGTGATATCGAGCCAGTCGCCGTCATGCCACACCTCGACCGCGCCGCTGCTCGGCAGATAATTGCCATAGATTGATCGCAGCATCGTCGATTTGCCGACCCCCGATACGCCGCTCAGCACCACACATTCGCGCGGGAAAACCGCTAGCTCGACCCCCTCGAATACGGGCACATCAAGGCCGCCTTGATTGTGGAGCGTGAAGGTCTTGCCGAGCGTGCGGACGACGATGCGCGGGCTCATATCTGCAACACCGAAGCGACGAGCAGTTGAGTATAGCCATGCTGCGGATCGTCGAGCACTTGATCGGTCAGCCCCTGTTCGACAACACGGCCATCCTTCATCACCAACAGTCGGTCGGCGAGCAACCGCGCGACCGCAATGTCATGCGTCACGATGATCGCGGCAAGGCCAAGGCTACGCACCAGTTCGCGCATCAGATCGAGCAAACGCGCCTGAACCGACACGTCAAGTCCGCCGGTTGGCTCGTCCATGAAGATCAGGCTGGGATTGTGGATCAAATTGCGCGCGATTTGCAGGCGTTGCTGCATCCCGCCCGAAAATTCGCGTGGCTTGTTATCGATGCGGCTCGTGTCGAGTTCGACCCGGTCAAACCAGTCTGTGGTCAGATCGCGCATCGCGCCATAATGGCGCGCTCCCTTCATCATCAACGGTTCAGCGACATTGGCCCCGCCCGACACGCGCATGCGCAAGCCATCGCGCGGATTTTGGTGGACAAAGCCCCATTCCTCGCGCTGGATGCGGCGGCGGTCTTGTTCGGACAGGCTGAAGACATCAACCAGCCCGTGACGTTTCGTGTCGAACGCGACCGAGCCAGCGCTAGGTTCAAGCCCGCCCGACAGGCAGCGCAACAACGTCGTCTTGCCCGATCCGCTTTCGCCGACAATGCCCAGAATCTCGCCGCGCCGCATCGCGAATGAGACATTGCGGCATCCGGTGATCGGCCCATAATTTTTGGTGAGCGCGTTAACCTGAAGCAGGGGTGCACCGGGCAGGGTCATGCTTCGGCATCCTCGGGCAAATGGTCAAGCGCGTGCCCCGACATCGGCCCGGCATGGCCCGCCGCGCGGCGCGCGGCGCAGTAAGCGCTGTCCGAACAGACAAACATCCGCGTGCCTTCATCGTCGAGGATCACTTCGTCCTGATAGCTATCAGTCGACGCGCATAGGGCGCACATTTCGTCCCAGCGTTGCAGTTCGAAAGGATAATCGTCGAAGTCGAGACTGCGCACATCGGTATGTGGCGGCACTGCGTAAATCCGCTTTTCGCGGCCCGCGCCAAATAAGTGCAACGCTTCGCTCTGGTGGAGCTTGGGGTTGTCAAATTTGGGAATGGGAGAGGGCGACATCAGATAGCGCTCATCGACCAGCACCGGATAATCGGCGCCGCCCGCAATCCGGCCATAGGCCGAGACGCTTTCATAGAGCCTCAGATAATGCAGCCCATATTCCTCATACGCATGCATCGTCCGCGTCTCGGTCTCGCGCGCTTCAAGGTGACGCAGCGGCTCGGGCATGGGCACTTGATAGACCATGATCTGGCCGGCGGAGAGCGGCGCTTCGGGGATGCGGTGGCGCGTTTGAATGATCGTCGCGTCCTGCGTCACTTCGGTCGTCCGCACATCGGCGACGCGCGCGAAGAAGCGGCGGATCGAAACGGCATTGGTCGTATCGTCGGCCCCCTGATCGATACATTTATAAACATCGTCAGGGCCAATGATCGCGGCGGTCAGCTGGATTCCGCCCGTGCCCCAGCCATAAGGCACCGGCATTTCGCGCGATCCGAACGGCACTTGATAGCCCGGAATGGCCACCGCCTTGAGGATTGCGCGGCGGATCATCCGCTTGGTCTGCTCATCGAGGTAGGCATAATTATAGGCGTTGGCCGATGGGCTGTTGGGCGTGCTCACTGCGCCGCCTCCGCGCGCGCCGCGAGCCATTCGGCCTTGAGCGTGCGGACGAACTGCAACTCGGCCTGAAAATCGACATAGTGCGGCAGCTTCAAATGCTGGACAAAGCCCGACGCTTCGACATTGTCCGAATGATAAAGGACAAATTCCTCATCCTGCACGGCGTGCGCCGGCTTCTCACCCATTTCGCCGTGGCGCATCGCGCGGTCGACAATCGCCATGCTCATCGCCTTGCGCTCATTATGGCCAAAGGTCAGGCCATAGCCGCGCGTGAATTGTGGTGGACGCTCAGCGGACCCTTGGAAGTTTGACAGCATTTGGCATTCGGTCACTGCAATTTCGCCGACTTCGATGGGGAAGCCCAGCTCTTCGGGGGTGAATTCGATGCTCACCGCGCCGTAGCGAATTTCGCCGCAGAGCGGATGCGTGCTGCCCCAGCCGCGCTGGCTGGCATAGGCAAGGCTTAGGATGAAGCCTTCATCGCCGCGCGCCAGCGCTTGGAGCCTTTGATCGCGCGAGGCAGGGAATGTCATCGGCTCGCGAGTGAGATCATAGGGCGCGGCACCGCTATCGACATCTTCGGAATCGGGTTCGAGCAAGTCTTCATGCGCGAAGACCGAGGCGATGGTCGGCATCAGTTCGGGCAGCGGCTTGTCGTCAAGCGCCGCCGTCGGCGGCACCCCGCCTTCGCTCGCAAGATCGAAATCAATCAGCCGGTGGGTATAATCGAAAGTCGGCCCCAGTACCTGCCCGCCCGGAATATCCTTGAAGGCGGCAGAGATGCGGCGCTGCACCGCCATTTTGCCGGTTTCGAGCGGCTCGGTATGGCCAAAGCGTGGCAATGTCGTGCGATAAGCGCGCAACAGGAAGATCGCTTCGACGACATCGCCGCGCGCTTGCTTGATCGCGAGCGCGGCAAGATCGGGGTCGTGGCATGATCCTTCCATCATCACCCGGTCAACCGCGAGCGTCAATTGTTCGCGGATCTGCGCGACGCTGAGTTCGGGCACCGCCGTATCACCACGCCGCGCCTCATCGACCCACGCATGCGCATTGGTGATCGCGCGCTCGCCGCCTTTTACCGAGACATACATTGATTAGGCTCCTTGCTCATCACCCGAACCGTGCGGGGTAGACCAATGATCGCGTTGTCGCAGACCAGAATGATATCGACGCCCAGCGGAAACAAGTCGCGATTGGCGCGCAGCTGATCGGCGAAATCGGACGGCAGTCCAACGGGTGCAATCGCGATCTGTGTCTCGATTCCGGGGCCTGTCAACCATAAGGTATCGCCGCCGCTGAGCGCCTCGCAGCCGATCACGACACTGGTCGATTGATCGGGATATTTGGGATCGCCTGCATTAAAGTTGGTAAGCGGCGGCAGGCTTGTCGCCGTCACAAACGCAAAGGCTGCTTCAGCGGGCGTGTCGACAATCGGGCAGCCGCAATGAAAACGCAGCCACGAGTCCAGGCTTTCGCCGCCGCAGCCGGGATCGACATAGGTGCTCGTTTCAAAATCAAGCATCGTGAGCGCGATGGCCGCCTGCGCCTCAAAATGAGGAACGGGTGGATAGAGCGCAACGGGCAGCTGCGTGACCGTTCCGGGATGCGCGAGCGCATGCAGGACGCTGCGAAATACCGCCTGCGAGTCAAATACCGGATCGGCGAAACCCGGGGTGATATCGGTAAGATTGATCGCGCTGGTCATGGTTCGCCCCGCGTGCGGACGAGCGTGAAGAAATCAACCTTGGTTGCCGCCGCCTTGCGCCCCGCTTCGATTTGCCTGTGGGCATGTTCGGCCTCAAGCGGCGCGAGGATATGGTCTTCGACTAGGGCGCGCCAGTCGGGCGATTGCACCATCGCATCGGCAAGCGCTGCCAGTTCGGCATGCCCGGTGTCGCGACCTGCGACATAGCCGACCCCAACCGCTCCACTCGCCAGCCGCACCGCTGCCCGCGCGACGGGCAGTTCGCCCAGATTGAACGCGCCGCCACTGCCGCCGACGCGCCCACGCACCATCAACAATCCGATATCGCTAGGCCGAACCGCTTGGCGTGTTGGCGGGGTTTCAAGTGTGTCGAACAGCGCGCGCACCCGCGCTGCGTCCGATTTAGCGATCAGCGCATGCGCACGCTGTCGCTGCCCCGTCACTACCTCACCCTCGTCAACAACTTTGTCCGCACTTTCCATCGTCATTCCAAGCAGATTGCCAATTTTCATAAATTCAATCGCCTCACTTACCCAGTGCTGATCAAAGAGTTCAAGATTTTTTAAATAAAATATTTGTGACAAGAGTAAAACTTGTTGAATGTGGTCACAAATCCGCAACGTGATATGAATAGTGGTTTTTGTCGCGGAGGAGCGGAACGAGACGATGTGGCGGACGATTGCGGCTGATATCGAGCGAGACATTACCAACCGGGTGCTCAATCCCGGCGACAAATTGCCGACCGAACATGCGCTCGTCAAAAAATATTTCGCCACGCGCCATGCGGTGCGCCTAGCGCTGGCGCATGTGAGCGAACGCGGGCTGATCGAATCGACGCAAGGGCGCGGGAGTTTCGTCCGTCGCCCGACCCTGCCTTACTATATTCAGCGACGCACGCGCTTCAGCGAGATTGTCGAGGATGCCAAGGCGAGCCACGAAAACCGCACGCTCTCGATCGCGGTGATCAAGGCCACGCAGCGGATCGCGTCAGTCTTTAGCGTTAACCCGGGCACGGCGATCCTCAGGCTCGAGCGGCTGGCCATCGTCAATGATCAGCCAACGGGCATCAGCCGCCATCATTTTCTCGACACCCGCGTTCCGGGCTTTATTGAGTCGTACACTCGGCGCGGATCAATCACCGCGACGCTGCGTGATTTGAGCATCGTCGATTATGTCCGCGTGCAGACCAACATCCAAGCGCGGCTGCCAACGGCTGAGGAATGCGCCTTGCTCGCCATGCCGCATCATGTGCCGATCATCACCACGCAAGCGATCAATCATGATCCGGCGGGCGTAATGCTTGAATATGGCGAGGCGCGCTTTGCATCCGACCGCGTTGATTTTGTGATCATGTCCGCACGAGATGATTGAACCCCCAAGACGGAGCTTTTTGTGACCCTTACCATCACTAACGCCCAGATTGTGACTGATGATGAATCGTTTGCGGGAAGCCTGTCGGTCGAACGGGGGCAGTTGACCGCGCTAGATTCGGCGCCAACCGCGCTCAGCGCCGCGATTGATTTTGAGGGTGATTTCCTGATCCCCGGCATCATCGATATCCACACCGACAATCTTGAGCGGCATTATTTTCCGCGCCCCTATATCGATTGGAACGCCGCATCAGCGGCGATTGCGCATGACGGCGTCTGCTTGTCAGGCGGAATCACGACGGTATTTGATAGCCTGTCGATCGGGACATGGGGCAATGCCGAAGTGCGCGCTCCCGATAATCTGCGGCGGCTGGTCGAAGGGGTTGATCATGCCGATGCGTCAGGCGCGCTCAGGGCGCATCATTTATTCCATTGGCGCTGCGAACTGACCGCAGATGACTTGCTCGCACTGGCTGCGGAATTTCTGCCGCAGCGGATGACCGGGCTGGTCTCGATCATGGATCATACGCCGGGTCAGCGCCAATATCGCCAACTTGACCGCTTTCTTGACCGGGTCTGGCGCAGTGAAGGCGTATCCGAGGATGATATTGCCGCGCGGATCGATGATCGGCGCGCGAAGCAAGCACGCAATGTCGTGCCCAACCGTGCACACATCGGTGCAATGACGCGGCACGCCACTATCCCGCTCGCCACGCATGACGATGAAACTGTCGAACATATCGAAGATGGCTATGCGGTTGGCGCGACGATTGCAGAGTTTCCGGTGACTGCAGAAGCCGCTGCGCATGCGCATGCGCGCGGGATGATCAATGTGATGGGCGGGCCGAACCTCATTCGTGGCGGCTCCTATTCGGGCAATGTCAGCGCGGCTGAAACGGCGGGTGCGGGCCTGCTAGACGGATTTGCATCGGATTATGTGCCCCGTAGCCTGATCGAATGCGCGTTTCGGTTGGCGCAAACGCCGTTCACTTGGTCGCTCCCCGATGCCGTGCGCACGGTGACCAAGACGCCCGCTTTTGCCGTGGGGCTAACTGATCGCGGCGTCATTGCCACGGGCAAACGCGCCGATTTTCTCCGCGTGCGGCTGTGTGGCGGGCTGCCTGTGGTGCGCGGTGTTTGGGTTAAGGGTGAACGCGTCGGCTGATGCGCTGCGTCACGCTCAACACGTGGAAGAATGAGGGCGATTATCAGACGCGGCTGACGGCTATGGCCGATGGCCTTGCCGCGCTTGAGGCCGATGTGATCGCGTTGCAGGAATGTTTTGTCGCTGAGCCGCTCGGGCTTGATACGGCCGCGATACTTGCTGACCGGCTCGGGATGCATCTCACGCGCCGGGCGATGCGCGCCAAGCCGCGACTTCATCAGGGGGCTTGGGTCGAGTCACGGTCTGACCTTGCCATCCTCTCGGCGGTCGAGCCAGTTTCGGTTGTTTGCAATACTGTGTTTGTCAGCGCTGATGGTGATGACGAGCGGGGGTTGCTGCGCGCTGATATCATCATCGGTGGCGCGCCGATCCGATTCGGCTGTACGCACTTAACGCATGTCAGCGGGATTGCGGGAGATACGGTTCGCAAAGCCCAAGTGGCGACTGCGGTGCAACAATTGCTCGACGGATGGGCCGAGCCAGCGTTCCTGATGGGCGATTTCAACGCGCGCGCCGGTGACGATTGCCTGTCACCCCTCTTTGCTAAGAGCGAACGCGAAGGCCATTTCCGCAATAGGGGCGGCGTGGCCAACCTGATCGATCATATTTTGCTGTTCACCCAAGATAATAAAATTCGCGTGGACAGCCAATCGGTAGCGATGCGGCCCAATGCTCATCGTCCCGAAAACGGCCCAAGTGATCATCCCGCCATCATCATGGATGTGAAGGCATATATTTAGTCTGATATTGTCTTCCCGGCACACTTCGCTGAACGATCACGGTGTGCGGATGTGGTCGGTTTCGGGTCTAACTCATTAATGTCATGCCACAGTCACATGTTCGACATGGTGACATGTCACACGCTGGCTCCCTTAAAGGTGTGTCGTGAGGGGGGGAGCGATTGTCGATGGCAGCGAGGATAGGATGCGCGTTAGCTTTGGTAGTGGCGCTCACTGCGTGCGGGCAGTCTGCGGGATCGAGCGACGCGGCCACCTCATGGCAAGCCAAAATGGGCACGGTCCGTGTCGCGGTTCAGGGCGATCAAGCCGACCCCGACCGCATCGCGGACTGGACTGGGTATAAGGCGCATGTTCGCGCGATGACGGGCCTGACCGTGCAAGTTTCCGAAGCCACTGATTATAACGGTGTGATCCAGGCGCTGTCGGCGGGACAGATTGATTTGGGGACGATGGGCGGTGGCAGCTATGCCAATGTTGATGCGCAGATCGGCAGTCGCGCGGTGCCCATGCTGACGGTGCGGCAGGCCGAAGGGACGATTGGCTATTATTCGGCGTTGGTGGTCCGCGCAGATTCTCCCTACCGCAAACTTGAGGATCTACGCGGCAAGAAGATTGCCTTTATCGATTTTAATTCGACTTCGGGTTATATTTATCCGCGCTATGTAATGACGACAATGGGGTTGAACCCCGACGCTTTCTTTGGCGACACGTTGATGGCGGGCGGGGCCGCGCAGGCGGCGATGGCGATGATGAATGGTCAGGTCGATGCGGCGATGGTCAATGTCAGCGGCGGCACGCCCGAAACCGGCTTTACAACCGGCGGCCCTTATTCACTGGCGCGACGTGGTCTTCTCAAGCTTGAAGACACACGCATTATCTGGACGGCAGGGCCCATCCCCAATTCGCCCATGGTGGTCCGCACCGATCGACCCAAGCCCTTTGTCGATGCAATGCGCGGCGCATTAGCGATTTTGCCCTATGAACATCCCGATATCTGGGCGCAAATGAATCAAACGGCGGGCAGCACTTATGCGCCGGTCAATCGCGCGACCTATGCCAATGTGATTGCGATCCGCGACCATGACATTGCGCGCCGCAAAGGCGCGGGGGCCGCGAAATGATCCGCTTGTTCGTCAGCCTCAGCCTCTGTGCCCTCGCCCTGTCTGCGTGCGGTTCGAAGGGCGACGGTTCAGCGGGAACGCCAGTCCCTCCGCTCTCCACATTGCGGATCGGCTTTACCGACATTGGCACTGGCAATTGTGCGGCAAGCGGGCCGAGCTTTTCTGCGCCGCTTACCGCCTATCTCAAGCATCTTTCGGAACGACTCGCGATTCCCGTTTTGGCCTGCCCGCTCGCCACTCGCGCTGAGGGGGCCAAAAAACTTGCTGACAAGGCAATCGATATGACCATGCTCGATCCGTCAAGCTATGCGCCCGTGGCAGCCATCGTGCGCCCCTTCTTGACCAAAAGGGTGGGCACATTGGGGCGCACTGAAACGGTGCTGGTTGCCACTGACGCATCGCCGATCGACAGCCTTGCGAAAGCCGAAGGTAAACGCCTGATCTTTGCCGGGAAAATCCCGGTGATGTGGGCTGAACCCCACCATGCGCTGCGCGACGCGAAGCTGAGCGAGGCGACGCTGGGCGCGGCAACGGCGACGAGCGACTCCAAGGCCGCCATGGCGGCTGTCCGCGCCGGTACAGCCGATGCCATGGTGCTCCATAGTGCTGCCTATACGCGGCTGTGTCGGGGCGCATCGAAGAGCGACAAGCCTTGTGCGGGCCTTCGCGAAGTCTGGCGCGGTCGCCCGATTGCGCCAGACGCCTGGGCGATGCGCCGCGATATGCCGCCTGAAACTTGGGTGCGGCTTGTCGGCATCCATATGGCCTTGTTCAACGACGCGCCTGACATTGCAGCATGGCTCGCGCCGGGTACATCTGAAATTGAACCAATCGAAGCCAGCGGCCTTGGCACGCCAGCCGCCAAATGATGCAAAGCGAAGCAGCCATCCTCGCGGCTTTTGACAGTGAATGGAAACAGCAGCGGCAAAGGCTGCGCAGGGTGCAGATCGTTAGCATCGCCAGCCTGATCGCGATCCTAGTCGCCTCGGTCATGCTCAGCGGAATTACGACCGCGATCATTGGCGATGGTGTGTTCGACCGGATTGGCCATTTTCTCTATCGGATGTTGCCGCCATTGCGCTGGGAGTCACTGTTCGCCAGCCGCGAAACGCCAGGATCGCTCGCGGCCTGGTTTTACGGGCTGCCGCTGTGGCTCGCGGCGATCAAGGAAACCATTGAGATGGCCTTTGTCGGCACGGTGATGGCCGGCTTCATCGCGCTGCCTTTGTCATTTGGTGCCGCTTCGAATGTTAATCGTCGCACCGTCCTGCGCCAGATCATCCGGCGCGGCTTCGATACGCTTCGGACCATCCCCGAGATCACCCTTGCCCTTCTCTTTGCCGCCGCATTCAGCATCGGCCCTGTGGCGGGGGCGATGACGATCACCATTTCTTCGATTGGTTCGCTCGGCAAACTGTTTAGTGAAGCGATTGAGAACGCCGATATTCGGGCGGTTGAATCGGTGCGCGCAGCGGGGGGCAATTGGCTGTTGCAAATGCGCTTTGGCATCGTGCCGCAGCTGCTGCCACAATTCTTGTCTTACTGGTTGTTGCGGCTTGAAATGAACGTCTCAATAGCGGCAGCGCTCGGCGTTGTGGGGGCGGGCGGGATCGGCGTCGAGCTCGATCAAGCGATCAGTTTTACTGATTTTTCGACCTATCTTGCGATTTTGTTGCTGATCGTGTGCGTCATCTTTGTGATCGATCTGGTGTCAGAGGCGATCCGCCACCAGTTGATCGGGCAAGTGGGCAAGACGTGACGACCGACCTTGCCCTCACCGACGCGCTCCGGATCAATCGGCAGGCAGTCCATCCGCCGCTGTGGGACACATTCAAATATTGGGCGCTATTTGCGGCGGTGTTTGCGGCGTTTCTTTATGCCGTCGACGACATTGGCCTTGGCTTTGGCATTCTCAGCGCGGGCGTTTCCAAGCTGGGCGTGATGCTCGGCGCGATGTGGCCGCCATCCGACGGCGAAGCGCCGGTGCGCATCTGGTTTGCGGTCGCGCAGACTTTGGGCATGGCGGTGCTGGGCACGAGCTTCGCGGCGCTGATGGCGGTTCCTCTGGGGTTGATAGCGGCGCGCAATATTGTCGCCAATCCAGTCGTGCATTTTGTTGTCCGCCGGGTCATGGATGTATTTCGCGGCATACCCGCGCTTATCTGGGCTTTGATTTTGGTCGCGGCACTGGGTCTCGGCCCGATAGCGGGCATTTTGGCGCTCGCCTTTGCGGACATTCCCCGCCTCGGCAAACTCTTTGCCGAAGCGATGGAGAATATCGATGAGCGTCAGCGCGATTCGATCCGCGCGACGGGCGCGTCAGCCGCCATCGTGGTGCGCTTTGGCACGCTTCCTCAAGCGCTGCCCATCTGGCTCAGCCAATGCCTTTATAGCCTTGAAATGAATTTCCGCGCAGCCGTCGTAGTGGGCGTGGTCGGCGGCGGCGGGATCGGCTTTGAGCTTCAGGAACGCATCCGTATTTTTGCTTATGATGAAGTGGCCTACATCATCATTCTCTATGTCGTAACCGTCAGCCTGCTCGACCTATTGTCAGAGCGGTTGCGGGCCAATCTGCTATGAACCGGAGGCGATCATGCTGACACTGACCAACGTAAGCCGCCGCTTCGGTGATGTGACTGCGCTTGATGGCGTGTCGCTGCGGATTGAGAATGGCGAGATGGTCGGCGTGATCGGCCGTTCGGGCGCGGGCAAATCGACCCTGCTGCGCGTGATCAACCGGCTCTGTGAGCCCGATAGTGGCCATATCGAATGGAATGGTGAGTCTGTGCTCGCTTATCAGGGCCGCGCACTGCGGGCGTGGCGCAGCAAGGCGACGATCATATTCCAGCAATTCAACCTCGTGCCCCGGCTCGACGTGTTGACCAATGTGCTGCTTGGCACGGTGGCGACCCGCCCGGCCATTTCGTCACTCTTCAAGCATTTTCCCGCCGAAGCGCGCGCGCAGGCGGTGCTAGAGCTTGACCGGCTCGGCATGGCTGACACACTTTTCCAGCGCACCCAATTCCTCTCGGGTGGGCAGCAGCAGCGGGTGGCGATTGCGCGCGCGATGCAGCAAAAGCCACAACTTCTCCTCGCCGATGAACCGGTCGCCTCGCTCGATCCAGTCAATGCCGAGATTGTGATGAAAATATTGCGAGATATTAATGTGGAGCGGAAGATTAGCGTGATCGTCAACCTCCATTCGCTCGATATTGCGCGGCGCTATTGCCGGCGAGTGATTGGCATGGCGCAGGGCCAGATTGTTTTTGATGGGCCGATGGCGGCGCTGACTGACGCGGTGGTTGCCCAAATCTATGGCAACGGCGCGATGTTCGCGCCAGCGCCCGAACCACTGCCACTGCGAGCCGTATCATGAGCGGACGGTTGATCGACAAGGCGACAGCGAACGGCTGGGCGCATATTGCACGGCGCGTCCCTGAGGGGTCAATGGGCGATCACCCGCCCCCCAACCCCACGCCACAGATTGACCCCGAAGCGGTGGTGATCAATTGTGCGCTCGGCCCTTGGACGGCGGTCGGCGCGCGGACGTGGCTCAATGAAGTATCGATGGGTGATTACAGCTATATCGTTTCAGATTCGAGCGCAGATTTCAGCGAGATTGGTAAATTCTGTTCGATCGCGCGCGATGTGCGGATCAATCCGGGCAATCATCCGATGTGGCGCGCGGCGCAGCATCATTTCACCTACCGCGCCATTTCCTATGATCTGGGCGACAGCGATGACGCGGACTTCTTCGCATGGCGCCGCGCCGACCGCGTGGTGCTCGGTCATGATATCTGGCTGGGGCACGGTGTCACGATCCTTGCGGGCGTGACGATTGGCACAGGCGCTGTGGTCGGCGCGGGGGCAGTGGTGTCAAAAGATGTGCCGCCTTATGCGATTGTTGGCGGCGTGCCCTCACACCCGATCCGCGCGCGTTTCGATCCCGCGACGCAAGACCGGTTGCTGGAGTTGGCCTGGTGGGATTGGCCACATGACCGGATTGCCGCCGCGCTCCCCGATTTCCGCGCGCTCGGCGCCGCTGACTTTTGCGCCAAATATGGCTGAGGGGCGGCTTTGCCTCGTCGTCGGGCCGTCTGGTGCTGGTAAGGACAGTTTGATCGCGGGCGCAGCAGCGGCGCTGGCGGGCAACCCTGCCTATCTCTTTCCCAAACGCGAGATCACCCGCGCGGCGGATGCAGGGGGTGAGGATCATATCGCAGTCGGTGCACAGGAATTTGCAGCGCGCCGGGCGGGTGGTGGCTATGCTTTGGCATGGGAGGCGCACGGCCTGTGCTATGGCATCCCGGCCAGCATCGACGACGCGCTGGCGACGGGAAAGTCCGTCGTCATCAACGTCTCGCGCACCGTGATCGAAACCGCCCGCGCGCGCTATCCCCGGTTGTGCGTGATCCATGTCACAGCCCCGCTCGACATCCTCGCCCAGCGCATTGCCGCGCGCGGGCGCGAGACGGCGGCTGACGTCGCTACCCGATTGCAGCGAGCAGCCATTATCGCGCCAAGCGGAGCGGATGTGGTGGAGATTTGCAACGACGGCAGGCTTGAGGAGGCAGTTGAAGCGTTCGTGGCGTTGCTTCGCGGATAAGCTGGCCCACTGCCATCGCCACGCCTCATCGCCAAAAGCCGGGACTAAACATCTCAACAGCTAGTTATGCGCGCCCTATCCCGCAAGTGTCGCGCGCATCACGATTTCGGCTTCAAACATTTCGCCTGGCGCAATGACGGGCATTGCAGGCTCATGGGGCGCGAGATTGAGCGCATTGTTGATATGCGGTACGGGCTCAAAGCAAAACGCAGCGCCGTCTTTTGGGATATAGACGACGGCGGCGGGCAAATTCGGAGACGTGGCGATCTCAAGCGCATGCGCGCGACCAGCCCACATGATGTGCGCCGTTCCATCCCAACCGGCAAAGCAATGGTCGACTTCATGATCGCTTACGAGCGATGGCGCGCTGAAGTCGAAATTACCGTGCGGCGTCACCGGCATGGTCGGCAGGCTATCAGTGCCAGCCATCCAAACGCGATCGGCGGTAAACGTCAGCTGCGCACCGTCCTGATCGAAATAGGGATGGTGACCAAAGGCCAGCGGAACGGGTTTTGCCGCCAGGTTGCACGCGCGCATCGTGATGGTGAGCGTGTCATCGCTGATGGCATAGCTCTGTTCAGCGGCGAAAGGCCATGGCCATTCTTGATCGCTCTGATGGTGTAGGCCGAGCGTTATGCGGCACTCGCTTTGCGCCATTACGGCCCATGGGCGGTTGAAACCAACGCCGTGGATGGCATTCACTTCGGGCGGCGCATTGAATGCCAGCATATGCGTTTCGCCGTCCCAGGCAAAGCGCGCGCCGCCGATGCGGTTCGAATAGGGCACAAGCGGAAAGCTGCTCATGCCAAACGCAGTACGTGCCGTGATGGCTTGCAGCGCGGCGCTATGTAGCATGGGCTGGCCGCCGACAATCCAGCTCCCGAGGCTGCCGCCGATCTCGCTATGAATAGTGCATAGCGATGTCCCGGCGCTGATTTGTAGCGGAGCCGGCGCGGTGTTCACAATCTATGTCTCCTCATCTGACGGCTTATCCAATTTGTGCTGCGTGTCTTTTGGCGGGGCTGGCAATCCCATCGCATAGTCCATCCTCGTCACCCATAATCGGCAATGCCGCCATTGCGCAACGCGCTAAAACTGGCAGCGGCGGTCAACCGAACCCATCGCAGCAGCAGGGCGCGACGGCGCGAATCGGTTGCAAATTGTGCGTAATCGGTTAGCACGTCGCCATGCGCTGTGGGTTGATATCGGTGATGATGGCAATCCCCCTGTCAGTGGTTGTCACCACGGCAGCCTATGCGGCTGTGCCGCTTGCCGAGCCCGGCAGTGACCGCGCCCGTGCGTTGCAATGTATGGCGTCAGCGATCAGTTATGAAGCCGGCCAAGAGTCAATCGAGGGACAGGAGGCGGTCGCTCAGGTTATCCTCAACCGCGTCCGCCATCCGGCTTATCCCAAGACGATATGCGGCGTTGTGTTTCAGGGATCAAAACGCAAGACGGGGTGCCAATTCACCTTCACTTGTGATGGCTCGCTTGCCAAAGCGCATTCGGCACGGTCGCAGACTGAGGCGATGCTCGTCGCGGAACGTGTGCTGGACGGCCAAGCGATAAGTTCAGTAGGCGGCGCAACGCATTATCATGCCAATTATGTCTCGCCGAAATGGGCACCTCGGCTGATCAAGATCGCAACGATTGGGGCGCATTTGTTTTACCGATTGCCTGATGCGCAATCCTCACCAGCGTTCATAACGCCCGGTGCCATGGGGGTAGAAATAGCGGGTGACGCGCCGCCCGCAGGCGCAATCCAAAGCTCACTACGCCCGCGCGCCGTGCCTGAGGCTGTCCCGCCATTTTCGCCGTGGGGTTTGCCGCTTCAAACCGCCACTGCGGGGCGATAGCGCGCTGATAAGGGGAGGCCCTTTGCCTCCCCCCTGACCGAGCCTACCGGTCGCGTTCTTCTTTCAATTCGGTTTCAACGTCTGACACAAATTTGGCCATCCCTGCGAGGATTGGCTTGTCATAATAGACTTCTGATTTGCGGAGCTCGACTGCGGCAGCTTCAAAATCGATCCGCGCTGCTTCGGCATCTGAGGCCATTTTGGTCAAGGCTGGTTTGTCGAGCACAATTTTGGCGCGCCTGGCTTTGTCGAGCGCGTCAATTGTGTCCTTCGAACGGCGCACGATTGCGTTGAGCTTTAGCACGGTCGCCTCTTCGAACGGCGGCTTTGGCCTGCCATCCT
>JBJXDU010000040.1:0-10164 GCA_046153565.1 Sphingomonadaceae bacterium | reverse complement strand
AAACAAAAGTTGCCCCCGACCAAAGACAAGGGGTCGCATGGTGGGCGATGACGGGCTCGAACCGCCGACATCCTCGGTGTAAACGAGACGCTCTACCAACTGAGCTAATCGCCCCCGGTGCTGGGAGAAGCGCGCTCCTGCCGCATTGTGAGGGCAAAGGCAAGAGGCTTTGTTTAGATCACCCAGCCACCTGCCCGCTTTGCCGCTGTAAAGTAGCGCCCCATCGCGATCGCTGCCGGTTCGGACAAACGAATAAAGATGCGGCGGCCATCGTCCGGGTCAGCATGACGTTCAAGTAAGCCATTGTCAGTCATCGCTTTGATCCAGCGCAAAGCGGTTGTCGGCGGAACCGCGGCCGCGATGCACAGGCTTGATACCGCCACACGGTCTTCTTCGATCCGCGCCGCCATCAAATCGAGCAGCATATCCCAAGCAGGATCGGCAAAAAGGGCAGCATCAAAATAACTTTCGCGCATCCGGCGCAACCGAATCAACCGCCTGATATCCTGAGCGCTGGGCACATCAGGGGCAAAGACGGTGTCGATTTCCTCAGCGCGAAAGGCAAGCTGCCTGTCGCTAACCGTTGCTGCCGCTGTCGCGATTGGCCCTTGGCTTGAAATGGTTGAGAGCGCGCGGGCGATGCGACTGACTTCATCGGCCAGACGGCGCAACCGCGCGGAATCGAGTTCGGCGGTGACATCGGCAAACGCTGACGCTTGGCTGCCCAAGCCCAATGTCAGCGCCGACACGCGGTCAGCAAGTTCCGGTTCGCATTGTACGGTAATGCGCGGTGATCCGCCCCTATCGCCGATCACATCAATCACATCGAGCGGCGCCGACACCAACACCGCAACACCGTCAGCGCGCGCCAATGACTCGAGCCGGTTGAGTAAACGGTCAAACAAATGACCATGATCTTGCGTGATATCCAACATAACGGCGGCCATCGATACTTGCTGATCTAGCCGCGCCAAAGCTTCCGAAATCGGCAAATTGGCAACTATGCGCCCGCCCGACGCATCAACAGCCCTTGCCATGTCGGCTGCCCCGGTTTCATTATCAGAAAAGACTAAAATTGCGGGCGCATCGTTCATACCAATCAACGTATATGTCATTTCGTACATGTCAAACCCCCTTTTTTGGTTGTCGCCGTGTCCCAACGGCGAATTGCCACCACGGCGGATTGATGTCGCGCGCGATTGATACCAATTCGGACTATCGAAAGGGCGCGACTCGCCGCCAAAGTTGGGTATGTCCAATTAGGAGAATATAATCGTCAAAATGAATTACTGAACTCTCTCCAATACGGAGCAAGATTAGTATGATAGATTTACCAAGTTGAAGTTGATGGCGGGCCAATGGGACTTGGCAGCGCTCAGGGTTGTCCCCCCTCGCGCTGTCAGGCCCCCGATACCATCCCCACGCCGGTATCGGGGGTCTACTGTCTAGTGCGCGAGGGCCTTGACGATGTCCTCGACCATCTTCTTGGCATCGGCGAGGAGCATCATCGTCTGATCCATGTAAAACACATCATTATCAACGCCCGCATATCCTACACCACCCATTGAGCGTTTGATGAAGAATACGGTCTTTGCTTTCTCAACATCAAATACGGGCATACCGTAGATTGGCGATGACTTGTCGGTTTTGGCAGATGGATTGACGACGTCGTTTGCGCCGATGATAAACGCAACATCAGTTTGCGCAAATTCGCTATTGATATCTTCAAGTTCGAATACGTCATCATAAGGCACATTGGCTTCGGCGAGCAGAACATTCATATGGCCGGGCATGCGGCCTGCGACAGGGTGGATCGCATATTTGACCTTCACCCCTTCCTTCTTGAGCAAATCACCCATCTCACGCAGTACGTGCTGCGCTTGCGCCACCGCCATGCCGTAACCGGGGACGATGATCACCTGATCGGCTTGCTTCATCATATAGGCGGCATCCTCTGCGGCGCCGCGTTTCCATGGACGGTCAGTCTTGGCGGCATCGCCACCGCTTGCCACGGCCCCAAAGCCACCCGCAATCACGCTGATAAAGCTGCGGTTCATCGCCTTGCACATGATATAGCTCAGGATTGCGCCTGAGGAGCCCACCAGCGCGCCGGTGATGATCATCGCACTATTATGCAGCGTGAAGCCCATTGCCGCTGCTGCCCAGCCCGAATAGCTGTTGAGCATTGAGACCACGACTGGCATGTCCGCGCCGCCGATGGGGATGATCAGCAGGAAGCCGATGAGGAAGCTGAGCGCGGTGATCGTCCAGAAAATCCACGGGGATTGATCGACGCAGAAATAAGCGATCAGACCAAGGATCGCGGCGAGCGTGCCGAGATTGATTGCGTGGCGCAGTGGCAGGATTATCGGCTTACCCGACATATTGCCGTTGAGTTTCAGGAAGGCAATAACCGAACCGCTGAAGGTGATGGCACCGATGGCGATGCCGAGGCCCATTTCGATCCGGCTCTGGACGTGGATCAGGCCACCTTCAGAAATGCCAAAGGCTTCCGGATTGAGAAATGCTGCTGCGGCCACAAGCACTGCCGCCATACCGACGAGGCTATGGAAGGCCGCTACGAGTTGCGGCATATCAGTCATCTTGATCCGCCGCGCCGTCACGATGCCGATGGCGGCACCGATGGCGATGGCGATGGCAATTTCAACGAGGCTGGCGATCTGGAACAGCGACAAAGTGGTGCCGACGGCAAGTGCCATGCCGATCATCCCCAGTCGGTTCCCCCTTTGCGACGTCGACGGCGAGCTAAGCCCGCGCAGGGCGAGGATGAAGCAGACCCCCGAAATCAAATAGGCGAGCATCGCCCAAGCTGGTGTTGCCGATTCCATTTAGCGATCCTTCTTCTTATACATCGCCAGCATCCGCGCCGTCACCGCGAACCCCCCGAAAATGTTAACACTAGCCAGCACAACGCCGAGCAGCCCAAGCCACTTCGACACGTCCGATCCCGCCGCCGCTGCTGCAATCAGCGCGCCCACGATAATCACCGAAGAAATAGCATTGGTCACCGCCATCAGCGGCGTATGCAGCGCGGGCGTGACCGACCAGACGACATAATAGCCGACGAAACAGGCCATCACGAAGATGGAAAGAATTGAGATAAAATCCATTTAATACTCCACAGAAAATCCTCCCCCGCCGGGGGAGGTGGCAGTGCGCAGCACTGACGGAGGGGGAAATGCCGCGTCTGCGGCAGCGAGAATCAACGCTATCGCATCGTCCATCGTTTTGAGAATATGAACTGCGGGAATGCGCAAAGTCCGTATCCCTTGGGACAGAAACCACGCATCACGTGCAGCATCATATTCGGGCTGATCGCCCATATCATGCGAAATGCCATCAACCTCGATCACGAGTTTGGCCGAATCACAGTAAAAATCAGCAACAAATTCGCCGCACGGATGCAGTTTGCGAAACTTCAATCCACCGGGATGCTGTTTCAACTGAATCCACAGCAATACTTCGGGCAAATACATCTCTCGCCGCTGCTTACGCGCACGCTTTAGCGTTTCAGGCGAATGATTACGCACGCCCTAAATCCTCCCCCGCCGGGGGAAGTGACAGTGCATAGCACTGACGGAGCGGGAATCCGGCAGACAAAGCCGCATAAGCGGCTTCGCGCTCCCGCGCGCGTTGTATTTTTCCCCCTCCACCACTGCGCGGTTCCCCTCCCCCGAGGGGGGCGGATTTTGGCAGCAATTGGTTCGGGTGATATCCATGCGTGTGACCTGTGAAAAATTGATTTAGTTGACGCTATCTAGGGGCGGGCTTCACGTTCTCTAACCCGTAACGAAGCTCCCACATCTTGAGCACATCGGATAAGTGACGCTCGGCTCTGCGGAGCGATTTTTGAAACGCTGTTTCCGAAGCGTAGCTGTGACACGGCAACAGCGAGATCCAAGACGCATTAGCTGATTTCTCTCCAAATTCCGCAGCAACCGCACTATGCACCTTGTCAATGCGCTTTTTGTATTTTTGATCCAATCGACGTTGTTCGATAGCTTTTGACGGCTCCGTGCAAAGCGCAGCAGAAATCTGTTCTTGTGCCCGGAAAATTTCCTCGTGAGGTGGGCCAGGTTGTTCCTCCGGCACGCTTTGCGGGTCTTGAGCAAATGATACGCTTGCTGAGGACAACCATAGCCCCGCGATACCAACCCAAAGCCTAAATACTGTTCTCACCCCAACAACCTCGGATTCACAACTTTCCCGCCCTGCGTGAGCCGAATCGCATCGCCAATCTCTTCATCGAGCACGGGCCGCCCTTGTTCCTTGTCCCAGAACGCCTGGATGAAAATGAACAGATTGCGCGCAAACAACGCACTCGCATCCGCCGCCAATCGTGACGGCACATTGCGGTGGCCAACGATTTTCACGCCGTGACGCTCTACCACTTCACCCGCAACCGCGCCTTCGACATTGCCGCCGCTTTCGACCGCTAAGTCAACGATCACGCTGCCCGGCTTCATGCTCGCAATCTGGGCATCGCTGATCAGGCGCGGCGCGGGGCGGCCCGGGATCAGCGCGGTGGTGATGACGATATCCTGCTTGGCGATATGCGATGATACCAAGGCCGCCTGTGCTGCCTTATACTCATCCGACATTTCGGTGGCATAGCCGCCTGCACCTTCGCCTTCGATACCCTTCACATCCTCGACGAAGATCGCCTTTGCCCCCAGCGACTCGATCTGCTCCTTGGTCGCCGATCGCACGTCAGTCGCCGACACTTGTGCGCCCAACCGCCGCGCGGTCGCAATCGCCTGCAAACCCGCAACGCCCACGCCCATCACGAAAACGCGCGCGGCGCTGATCGTGCCAGCAGCGGTCATCATCATCGGAAAGGCGCGGCCATATTCGCCTGCACCGTCAAGCACTGCTTTGTAGCCACTGAGATTTGACTGTGAGGAAAGAATGTCCATCCCCTGCGCGCGCGTGATCCGCGGCATGAATTCCATCGCAAGCGCTTCCAGGCCTGCGGTGGCATAAGCATCGATGCGCGCACGATCACCAAAGGGATTAAGCGACGCGACGACCCAAGCGCCAGGGGCAACACCGGCGAGCGCCTTGGGATCGGGGCCTTGAATGCCGAGCACTATATCAGCGCCCTTGACGGTGGCCGCTGCGGTATCAATGGTCGCGCCTGCGGCCGTGTAATCGGCGTCGGCAATCGAGGCCGTCAGACCAGCACCACTTTCAATCGCAACGGTTGCGCCCAGCCCAATAAACTTTTTGACAGTTTCGGGCGATGCAGCCACGCGGCGCTCATGTGCCGCTTGCTCCTTCAATATCGCAATTTTCAAGGGATTAACTGGCGATTAGCATGATTACGAACGCAACGACAATCACGGTAGCAATCGTGCCCCATTTGATCATCGATACCACACCTTCGAATGTCTCTTGGTGCGCCTTAAAGTCCCCGTGATCAGTCATTCACTGTCCCCTTCATCTGCATTTTACTCTGCCCTTGCTTAGCCAAGCAATCACAAAGGCTCAAGCCTTCAATCCATCGCATGCGGCCACGGTGAGTGACGCACATCATAATCAATCGGCCGCAACAGGATTAAGCAGAAGTTTAGACTTGTATCGTAACGGGACAGCTGGGAAGTTTACGGATAGGCAAGGCATGACGCCGCACAACACACGCATTCTGTTGTTGATTGATGATGAGCCGGCGCAGCAACGGCTGATTGCCGCGCTTGCCGCCCGTGCGGGGTGGCGAACGATTATCGCGCCCGACGGTGAAACCGCGCTCGCGATGCTCGGCACGCGCGACGGCATGATGCTCAGCGCCGTGTTGCTTGATCACGCCGTGCCGGGGAACGAGGGTGTCACCTTGATCGAAGAGATTCGCAAACGCCGCCCTGCTTTGCCGTTGCTCATGCTCACCGCTATCAGTTCGGTTTCAATTGCGGTGGAGGCAATGCGCGCCGGGGCGACCGATTTCCTGGTCAAACCGATTGCGCCTGACCGCTTGCTCGCCGCCCTCGATTCAGCCGTCTGCACCGGCGATTTGGCAGGCGAATTGCGTCCGCTTACTGAAAAGATTTCATCACAGCTCGGCTTTGGCGAGATTGTCGGATCGGCCCCAGATTTTCGCGCCGCGCTCGCCATTGCGGCAAAGGCCGCGCGCGCCCGCATCCCCGTCCTTATCGAAGGCGAAAGCGGCGTTGGCAAAGAAGTGCTTGCCGAAGCCATCCACGCTGCCTCGCCGCGCGAGAAAAAGCCGCTAATCGCGGTCAATTGTGGCGCTATCCCCGCCAATCTGGTCGAATCGGAATTGTTCGGGCATGAGAAAGGGGCCTTCACCGGCGCCTTTGCGCGCCACATCGGCAAGTTTCAGGACGCCGACGGCGGCACTTTATTCCTTGATGAAGTCGGCGAGTTGCCGCTTGAGGCGCAAGTCAAGCTATTGCGCGTCCTCCAATCGGGCGAAGTCCACCCGATTGGTAGCCGGGGTTTCCGCGAGGTCGATGTGCGCATCATCGCCGCGACCAACAAGACATTGCTCGATGAAGTGGCCGCCGGGCGTTTCCGCGAAGATTTGTATTACCGGCTCGCGGTCGTGCAAGTGTCGATCCCGCCGCTTCGCGAACGTGACGGCGATATTCCTGCCCTCGCCCGCCATCTGCTCGCCCGCATCGCGCGCCAGCCCGGCATGCGCGGGCTTGGCATTACTGACGACGCCCTGGACTTGCTCGGCGCTTATGATTGGCCGGGCAATGTCCGCCAATTGCAAAATGCGCTGTTCCGTGCGGCTGTCCTTTGCGATGGCGACGCGCTCACCGTCGCCGATTTTCCCCAAATCGCAACGCAATCTGCCCCGCGCCGTATAACGGCGGGTTCGCTTGCCAGCGAGGCGGGCGTGACACTGTATCTGCCCGACGGCAACATGCGCACCCTGGGTGAGATTGAGGCCGACGTCATCCGCTTGGCGATCGGCCATTACCGAGGCCGGATGACCGAAGTCGCACGGCGGCTGGGGATTGGCCGGTCGACGCTCTACCGAAAATTGGCCGAACTAGGGATCAGCGACGTCGCCTAGTTGGCAGTCAAAGCAACGAAACCGTATCGACCGCTTGCGCCGCTAGGATGCGGTGACGTTGCGTAATCCTTGGGGATACCGAGCATCGCGCCGTGTCGGGGGCACGGGAAGACGCGCAGGATATGGTGCCGACTGGACGGGCCTGAAGGCAATGTCACGATTTGGTGTCACGCGGTGGCGGTGATGGCGCGTGATGCTTTTGCTAGATGGCGGGTTTGTTGGGGGGAGCTGACAGGCGGGTTTTAGTGTAGCCGGAGCAAATGCGGACGTTTAGGGCATGTCTTTCTGGCGGCAACGTGGAACTTTTGTTAAATGCACTCTACCACATGGTGGCGGTATCGACCTACACAAAGGTGCTGTTGTTAATTGTTAGTTCAGGGGGAGTTGCCTTCTCCGGCTAGGGTGAGTAGTGAGAACAGAAGGGAACAAGCTATGGATTCGCGCCCGACTGTCATTGATCTTTTTTGCGGCGCTGGCGGGCTGAGCGAAGGCTTTCGGCAAGCAGGATATGATGTCCTGCTGGGGAGTGATATCGATCCAACATTCGGCGAGACGTTCAGCCGGTCTCATGCGGGTGCCGAATTTGTTGCCAAGCCAATTCAGGCGCTTTCGAGTTCTGAAATCCTGACGGCAACCGGGCTCTGCAAAGGTCAGTTGGACGTTTTGGTGGGTGGCCCGCCCTGCCAAGGTTATAGTGTCTACAACCACGGGCGCGGAGAGCATGATCCTCGGGCAGGCTTATTCCGGGAGTATCTCAGGATCGTTCGGGAGCTTGCCCCGAAATGGCTGGTCATGGAAAATGTGACGGGCTTGCTTTCCATTTCTGGCGGCCAATTGATCCAGACGATTTCGGATGAAATATCCAAGTTGGGCTATTTGGTTGAATGGCAGGTTTTACGCGCGGAAGACTATGGTGTCCCTCAAGAGCGGCGACGCGTTGTTTTCGTTGCGAATCGCGTTGGTGCGCCCGTCATGTTTCCCGAGATCGGTTATGGCGACCAGCTGAAGCCATTCACTACAATCTGGGATGCGATTGGCGATTTGCCGCTGATGGTTTCCGAAAACGTCGCTGACTATCCGACTGCGCCGAAAACAGACTATCAAGCCGAAATGCGGCAAGGTAATCTGAAGCTTTCCAATCATTATGGCCCTAAGCTTGGACAGGCCAATCAGGACCGTATTCGGCATATTCCGCAGGGAGGATCGTGGCGCGATATTCCCTTCGACCTCCTTCCAGAGGGCATGAAGCGTGCCAAGCGCAGCGACCATACAAAGCGCTATGGCCGCCCCCGTTTGACTGACCTTTCTTGCACTATCCTCACCAAGTGCGACATTCACTGGGGTGCTTATATTCACCCTATTGAAAATCGCGCTTTCACGGTGCGAGAGGCGGCGCGGTTACAGTCATTTCCCGATGAATTCACCTTTTACGGCAGTATGACTGAACAGTTTGTACAGATCGGCAATGCCGTTCCGCCGATGATGGCCAAGTCTATAGCCAATGGCATCACGCTCGCAAATGCCCGGATCGCGCGGATCGCCGCGTGAACATCGCTGAGATTTTCGGGCACGGTATCGGTGACCATACAGATACTGCGTGGGCCGACAGAAAAGAAAAGCGGTGCCGATTCAGGGACGGCCCTTGCAACAAATCAAGCAAGACTGATCCGATTGGCATTTGTTCAGTATCAGACGGCGTTGCGGCAGCATCACTTTGCCCCGTTAGATTTTTGGAAGACGGTCGCATTTTCCGCGATGCTGCACGCATTGCCTTTGGCGAGTCCGTGTCTTTCGCCATTTTCCCGGAAATTCGCATCTTACAAGTTCCCGATCCCAAAAAATCCGGAAAGTTGAAAAAGATTGGAAAGGTAGATTTCGTCCTTGGGCGGATTGACGGCGGATCGGTTACCGATTTTTACGCCGTCGAAGTTCAGGCCGCCTATTTTTCCGGAACCGAAACGCGAAGTGCATTGAAGCACTTCATCGCAAACCGCAGTTTCGGAGCGCTAGACACCTTCCGACGTCCTGATTTTCGCTCATCTGCCCAAAAGCGCCTGATCCCACAGTTGCAATTAAAGGTCCCGGTTTTTCGGCGTTGGGGCAAGAAATTTTTTGTCGTCGTCGACAGTCAGTTCTTCCGGTCCTTGCCAGAGTTTCGAGCGACGACTTCCGCCAACAGTGAATTGACTTGGCTGGTCTATCCTTTGGCCAGGCAAGGTGAAGTTTATCAAATGCAGGATGTCCAGCCCGCATTTACCCAGTGGGCTGACGTTGAAACGTCATTGCGCGAAGGAGACGCGCCTGACCCAAGCGAGATCATTGGCGAGCTTCAGCTCAAGCTTGCAGCAAAGGGCAGGGCCGCACCAAGAGTGTTTAAGTGTTAGTTTCAATCGCACTCCATGAATGGCCGCTTTTGGTGACCGTGATGAGACTTAGGAACGACGCAAAACTTATCGGCAACTGCCAATCCCGGAACCGTGAAATAGCAATCAAGATAGCCTGGTGAGCGGATTGCAAAAAGTCAGCCACTCGCGACGATTGTCGCATGCCGCCTCGAGGTTGGGAGCGGCAATCGGGTGTTCAGCAAAAGCGCCTCCCGCTACGCCAACATGCTGCGGCATGAAGGACGAGGTCCAGTAAAGCGTTGTCCCGCAAGCGGTGCAAAACGAACGAACTTGTTCGTCTCTGATCAAATATTGGGAAAAGGCTCCCTGTCTGCTCACGACCTGATCATCGGAAAAATAGGCTTGCCATCCGAACGCAGAGCCAGTGCGTTTACGGCAGTTGTCACAGTGACAGACAGCATTGAGTGTTGGCTCGCCAACGATTTCGATTGAGCAAGCGCCGCAGCAGCAATTGGCTTTCCTGATCATGCAAACTCCACCTTTCGAACGCAGCTTAATTACTACACCATTGGTGTCCAGATAGAGTCCGCTTTTCGACGAGCTTAAAGGCCTGCCAAATGACCATAATCTTATCGACACCCGCCCCTTCGCACCCCGCAACGTTGGCTACCATATTTCAATGCTGCAATAATGTTCTGCGGCTCAACATCGTCATCAATCTGACTCAGGGACTGGCTAATCCCTCATAATGCGCGCACA
>JBJXDU010000039.1:0-76047 GCA_046153565.1 Sphingomonadaceae bacterium | reverse complement strand
CGGCGCTTTTTTAGGCCATGTTCAAGCAGCGGCGCACCGCTCCAGCGCGTAAGTGTCCAGGTGAGGAAGAGCGGCCCGATGATGCTCCACAGGCCAAGGCTGGTCTCTGCCGCGACGAGCCAGATGCCCCACCATGTGCAGGCATCGCCGAAATAATTGGGGTGGCGCGTATAACGCCACAGGCCGGTATCGAGCACCTTATCCGCATTGGCAGGATTTTCGCGGAAGCTCCTCAACTGCCAGTCGCCGATCGTTTCAAAGGCAATCCCGAACAAGGTAAGCAGCGTGCCGGTGAGCGCAAGCCAGCCAAGGGCAGCGGGCTCGGCGTCAATCTGGCCAAGTTGGGCTGGCAAGCAGGTGATGAAGAGCAAAGGGGCCTGCGTCAGAAAGACAAGCAACAGCGAGGCCTTGGCAAAACCCCAACCGCGCGCTTCCATGGCTTTGCCCAATATTTTCGTATAGCGCCGGTCTGGCCCCTCATTCATCCAGCGCGATAGCAAATGCGCGCCCAACCGAAATGCCCACAATGACGTCAGGATCAGCAAAAGATACCGACGCGGCATACTCCCTTCGGTCTGAAGATAAGTAGATGCGGCTAGCATCATCATGCCGAGCGCCCAAAAGGCATCGATGAATGACACATCGTGGATTTGAACGGCAACAATCCACAATATTAACAGGACGATAGCGAGCAGAATTGCGTTGTTAATCAATATCCACTCAATACTCATTACATTTCCTGTCTATAGCATCACATGTTGCTACAGGTAAGTAAACATGCAAAGCAATCGATGTCAATTGCAACTATTGTGTGATTATCGCACGCGTGGGCCGCCAAATGGCAGGGGCGGCGGCGCGCGTCGATCACGGCGCGGCAATTGCGCTTGATAGGCGTGGCTGCAATGCGCGACACAGTAAGGGAAACCGGGATTGACCTTATCGCCGCAGAAATGGAAATCGGGCTCACCGGGGTGCCCAAGCGGCCATTTGCAGATTTTGTCATTGAGGTCGAGCAACCCCGTCTTGCCCGCAATCTCAGCACTTGGTTTGGCGGGCACCAAGCGGCGCGGCGGCGCGGGCGTAGCGGGCGGGGCTTGATCACCTGGACCTTGGCGTAAGAACCCGCCGGGGCCGATTGAC
Organism: Sphingomonadaceae bacterium; assembly: GCA_046153565.1. Lineage (GTDB taxonomy): Bacteria > Pseudomonadota > Alphaproteobacteria > Sphingomonadales > Sphingomonadaceae > Aquisediminimonas. The sequence continues at coordinate 74,907 of JBJXDU010000039.1, read as the reverse complement.
CGCAATTGTGCCCCGGTTGGTGCGTGCGGCGATGTCGGCACGGGTTGGGGGGCAGGCGCTTCAACGGGCGCAGCCACTGGTGCTGGCGGCTCGCTGGCCTCGACTATCGGGGCTGGCTTGGCCTTCACCACGACGGGCTTGCGTGGTTCAACCTTGGCAGGTTCGCCTTCAACGGCCTTCACGGGGGAGGGGCGTGACTGCAGTTCGAGCCGGTGCGCCTTGCCGATCACGGCGTTGCGGCTGACGCCGCCCAATTCCTCAGCAATTTGACTTGCTGTCATTCCCTTTTGCCACATCGATTTCAATTGCTCGATACGCTCGTCAGTCCAGGACATGCATTACCCTTATTCTTTATCAAAACCATGCTTGCGGCATGTGACCGCTATCGATAGGCGAAATGCCTATGAACAGCGAGTCTCAAACTGCCCGATTAAGCTCCCCCGGTGTCACCATCATCAACAGTGTCAATTGGGAAGGGCTCAAGACGCTCTATATCAAGGAAGTCCGGCGCTTTTTCAAGGTGCAGCTGCAAACCATCTGGGGGCCGGCGATTTCCACCGTGCTTTTCCTTGTGATTTTCACCGTCGCGCTGGGTGGTTCGAACAGCAAATCGCTTGGCGTGCCCGTTGCCGATTTCATCGCGCCGGGGCTGATTATCATGGGCATGATGCAAAATGCCTTTGCCAATTCGAGCTTCGCCTTGCTCGTTGGCAAAATTCAGGGGACGATTGTCGACTATCTGATGCCGCCACTATCGAGTGGTGAATTGCTTGCCGCGATGGTGGGCGGGGCCTTGACGCGCGCGGTGATGGTTGGCTTTGCGGTGTGGGGCGTGATGCTCGTTTGGCCGGGCCTACATGTGTGGCCGCAGCATCTGTGGGCGGTGATTGTCTTTGGGCTTTTGGGCTCGGTTATGTTGGCATTGCTCGGTGTGCTTACGTCAATCTGGGCAGAGAAATTTGACCATGCGGCGGCGGTGGGCACCTTCGTCGTCGGGCCATTGTCTTTGCTGTCGGGCACCTTTTATTCGATTGACCGCTTGATCCCGGCGTTTCAGATTTTCAGCCAGCTCAATCCGTTCCACTATGCAATATCGGGGTTTCGCTATGGCTTTATTGGCGCTGCGGACTCATCGGTAGCGACGGGCGCGCTGGTTTTGCTCGGGGTGGATATCGGTTTTGCGTTGCTTTGCTATTCGCTGTTACGCAGTGGGTGGAAGCTTAAGGCTTAGCGCGCAAGGGGTTGTCGCCCAAATCGAGGCTAGGTATAAGCCAGTTCCGCTAAAGGCGGCCTGCTCGGGGTCGCCTTTTTGCATTTTGCCACCCAAGGAAAGGCCAAATCCATGCCGATTACCCCACTGATGCCCGTTTATCCCCGGTGTGCAGTGCGTCCGGTGCGCGGCGAAGGCGCTTATCTTTACGGCGAACGAGGTGAGAAATATCTCGATTTTGCCAGCGGGATTGCGGTCAATCTATTGGGCCACGGTCATCCGCATCTGACCAAGGCAATTGCCGATCAAGCCGCAACATTGATGCATGTTTCCAACCTATATGGCAGCCCGCAGGGGGAGGCGTTGGCGCAGCGTCTGGTTGATAATACATTTGCTGACACGGTCTTTTTCACCAATTCGGGTGCGGAGGCGGTTGAATGCGCGATCAAGACCGCGCGGCGCTATCACCATGCCAATGGCAGTCCGCAGCGTAAGACGCTGATTTGTTTTCACAATGCTTTCCACGGGCGCACGCTGGGGACGATTTCGGCGACCAACCAGGAAAAGATGCGTGACGGGTTTGAGCCCCTGCTTGAAGGCTTTGCTTATGCGCCGTTCAACGATTTGGAGGCGGCGCGCGCGCTCGTGAATGATCATACCGCAGGGTTCCTGCTTGAGCCTGTTCAGGGTGAAGGCGGGATCATGCCCGCCACGCCCGAATTTCTGATAGGACTGCGCGCGATTTGCGATGAGCATGGCCTGATGCTCGTGCTCGACGAGGTGCAGGCCGGGGTTGCGCGCACGGGCAAGCTTTATGCGCATGAGCATTACGGCATCACGCCCGATATCATGGCGACCGCCAAAGGTATCGGCGGTGGCTTTCCAATGGGTGCGTGCCTCGCCACTGAAGAAGCGGCCAAGGGTATGGCCATTGGCACGCACGGTTCGACCTATGGCGGCAATCCGCTTGCCATGGCAGCGGGGAGTGCGGTGCTTGATGTGATCCTTGAAGATGGCTTCATGGAACAAGTGACCGCGACCGGCGATCGCCTGCGCGCGAGCCTTGAACAGCTCATCCCCAATCATGACGATTTGTTCGATAGCGTGCGCGGCATGGGACTGATGCTTGGGCTTAAGCTCAAATCGGATAGCCGCGCCTTCGTGGCACATCTGCGCGACACCCAAGGTCTGCTGACTGTCGCCGCCGGTGATAATGTCGTGCGCGTGTTGCCGCCGCTCATCATCGATGAAAGCCACATATCGGAATTCATCGAAAAGCTGTCGGCGGGCGCGCGGAGTTATACGCTGCCGGTGGCAGCGTGAGTAATCGACTCGGCTTACCCTGAGTAGTGACTGAGCGCAGTCGAAGGCGCATATCGAAGGGCCCCTTCGATACGTCGTTTCGACAACTACCAAGGGTAAGCGGGAATATTTCAAAGGAAAATGATGTGACCATTCGCAATTTCCTCAACCTTGCTGACGCTGGTGCCGATGGCATTGCCGCGATGATCAATGACGCGCTAGACCGCAAGGCCGCACGCGCTGGCTGGCCCAAAGGCAAAGTTGATGCCGACGCACCGCTTGCGGGCCACACGCTGGCAATGATCTTCGAGAAGAGCTCGACGCGCACTCGTGTGTCGTTCGATATGGCGATCCGTCAGCTTGGCGGCACGAGCATTGTGATGGACGGCGGATCGATGCAGCTTGGCCGGGGTGAGACCATTGCCGACACGGCAAGAGTGCTGTCAGGATATGTCGATGCGATCATGATCCGCACCGATGACCATGCCAAGGTAGAAGACATGGCGGCGCATGCCAGCGTGCCGGTGATCAACGGCCTCACTGATTTTTCGCATCCTTGTCAGATTGTCGCCGATATGCTCACCGTTATCGAAGGCGGCACCGCGCTTCCCGGCAGTGAGTGGGCGTGGCTGGGCGATGGCAATAATGTGCTTAATTCGATCATTGAGGCGGCGGGCCTGATGAAATTCCGAGTCCGCGCCGGGTGTCCGCAAGGCTATTCGCCTGATCCGGCGGTGATGGCGGCGGCGCGCGCAGCGGGTGGTACGGTCGATATTTGCGAGGATGCAGCGGCGGCGGTGGCCGGCGCAGACGTTGTCGTCACGGACACATGGGTGTCGATGGGGCAGGAGCATGTCCATAACAAGCTCGGCGCGATGATGCCATTTCAGGTGACATCGGCGCTGATGAGCCGCGCTAAGCCGCAGGCCATGTTCCTCCACTGCTTACCCGCGCACCGTGACGAAGAAGTGACCGCCGATGTGATTGATGGCCCGCAATCGCGCATCTGGCAGGAAGCCGAAAACCGGCTTCATGCGCAAAAATCGATCCTGCTCTGGGCCTTTGGTCTGATCGGATGAGCGACGCGACGCTTGCGGATGTGGATCGCGCGCTCGGTTTTTTCCTGCCGACGCGCAATGCCAGAGGGCGGCTGGTGCGGCTTGGCCCCGTGATGCAATCGATCCTTGCCGCGCATGGCTATCCGCCGCTGGTTGAGGCGTTGCTGGCCGAAGCGCTTGTTATCACCGCTTTGCTCGGCGCGATGCTCAAAGAGGGCGGCGGGCAAATGACGATGCAGGCGCAAACTGAGGGCGGGCCGATCTCGCTTCTCGTCTGTGATTATAAGGACGGCGAGGTGCGTGGCTATATCAAGCATGACGCCGCGATGATTGCCGCTTTGCCCGCTGATGCTGACATCGATGCGCTATTTGGCAAGGGCTATCTCGCGATTACATTTGATCAGGCGGTGAGCGGTGAACGCTATCAGGGGATCGTGCCACTTGAAGGCAAGACGCTATCTGACGCAATCGAAAGCTATTTCAGCCAGTCTGAACAAATTCCAAGCCTCGTGCGCGTTGCGGTTGGTGCCGGGCGGGCAGGGGGCCTGCTGCTCCAGCATCTGGCGGAAGGGGAAGAAGGGCGCGACCGTATCCACACGCGGCTTGATCATCCCGAATGGACGCATGTCGCGATTCTTGGCGGCACGATTAAGGCCGACGAGTTGCTGGACGATGATCTGGCGCTCGAAACCATAGTGTGGCGACTGTTCAACGAGGAATCCGAAGTCCGCGTGCTGGGCGGCGCATCGCTGTCAAAAGGGTGCCGCTGCGATCCTGTTCATATCGCTTCGGTAATCAAACGTTTCGGCGCTGATGAGCGCGCCGAGATGGCCGATGCGGCCGGAATGATCAATGTTGAGTGCGAATTTTGCGCGCGGACATTCCCGATTGCTGCAGCTTAACGCGCATTAATACCGTTTGGGCCTTTTTTTGCCGCAATTTATCCCTATCTAGGATTTAATCACGCTGAGTGAACAAGGTCGCGATTCTCCTTGTGTTGGCCGGTGGGCCAACCTTTTGAAGGTAAAGATTGTGGTGAAGTTCAGTTCATTGTCACGGATTTTGGTGATCGCAGCGGCGACGGCCTCGCCTTTGTGCGCCGAACCAGCGCGCACGCCGACGCCGCTAAGGGCGCTGACTATGGTCGAACCAGGACAGTGGGATTTGCGCTCACGGGTTCAACCCACTGAAAACCGGTCGATCTGCGTCACTGATCCAGCGGTCTTGCTTCAGTTGCGCCACGGCGGTGCTACGTGCAACCGCTTTGTTATCACCAATGATCCGCAGGTGACGACGGTGCAATATAGCTGCACAGGCACCGGTACCGGGCGGACAACGGTGCGCGTCGAAACGCCGCGGCTGGTGCAGATTGAATCGCAGGGCATCGTCAATCGCGAACCCTTCTTGATCGCGCTGGAAGGGCGACACACCGGGGCGTGCGCCGCCGCCGCAATCGGCGCGCGTCGTTAACTTCCCTTTAACTCTGTTTTGGTACCTCGGCGTCAGCGTTTCTGAGATGGACCGCTTTCCTCCCCAAAGGCCAATTTGGCCATACTAGGCCACTCTTAACCGGGTGGCCCTTTTTCGCGCCCCTTGCGCGCGGCGGGCAGGCGCTTTAGCGCGCGTGGTCATGACCAAAGCAGCCATCATACTCTTATCGGGCGGGCTCGACTCGATGGTCGTCGGCGGCTTGGCGCGGGCGGCTGGTTATCGTCTGTTTGCGCTGACGATTGACTATAACCAGCGCCACCGCGTTGAACTTGATGCCGCAGTTCGCGTGGCGGCGATGCTGGGGGTGGAACGGCACGTAACGCTGCCGCTTGATTTGTCTCGTTTTGGCGGGTCGGCGCTGACCGATAACAGCATAGCGGTGCCAAAAACTGGGGTTGAGGACGGGATTCCCGTTACTTATGTGCCTGCGCGCAATACGATTTTCCTGTCGCTAGCCCTTGGGTGGGCCGAAGCCGTTGGCGCACATGATTTGTTTATCGGGGTCAATGCCCTCGACTATTCGGGTTATCCCGATTGCCGTCCTGATTTCATTAGTGCATTTGAAGCGATGGCCAATCAAGCGACCAAGGCCGGCGTTGAGGGGGCAGCATTTACGGTTCATACCCCGCTGCTCGCGATGACGAAGGCCGATATTGCGCGTGAAGCCGCCCGGCTTGGGCTTGATACGGGGCTTAGCTGGTCATGCTATGATCCGACGGTAGACGGAAGGCCGTGCGGTGAATGCGATTCGTGCCGCCTGCGCGCCAAAGGATTTGCCGAGGCTGGGCTAATCGATCAGGCTTTATGACCTACGCCATCAAGGAATTGTTTTTAACGCTCCAAGGTGAGGGCGTGCAATGCGGGCGCCGCGCGGTATTCCTCCGCTTTGCGGGCTGCAATTTGTGGAGCGGTCGCGAAAGCGACCGGGCCAGCGCGATTTGCCAATTTTGCGATACGGATTTCGTAGGCACCGATGGGCCGGGCGGGGGAAAATTTGCGGCGGCCGACGATGTGGCGGCGGCTGTGGCGGATTGCTGGGGGTGCCCAAGCGGCGGCAAGCCCTATGTCGTGATCACGGGCGGCGAACCTTTGCTCCAGCTTGACGCTGCGCTCATCGACGCGCTGCACGCGCGGGGGTTAGAGATTGGGGTCGAGAGCAATGGCACAATCGCCGCTCCCCGGGGGATTGACTGGCTGTGCATCAGCCCAAAAGCGGGCAGCGATGTGGTGCAGCGCGAAGGCGATGAACTTAAGCTTGTCTGGCCACAACCGGGCAGCGACTGGGCGGCCATGGAAAGCTGGGGCTTTGATCATTTTCTGATCCAGCCGATGGACGGGCCGATGCTCACCGAAAGCCGCGCTGCTGCGGTTGCGTTCGTGCTTGACCATCCGCGCTGGCGCCTGTCGACGCAAACGCACAAAGTACTGGGAATTGCTTAGAGTGCGATGACGTTAACCTGATCCGTTTATCCTGAGTTGATACGCTCTGCCACTGCTCAGGATCAAGCGGATTAATCAAATGTCATCATGTTCTGGCGGTTAAGGGAGCCGGGTAAATCCGCAGCGCTGATCATAACGTCCCTTCTTCCAGCACTTTTCCTCCATCACGGGAAGGCTTAGGCCGTTTGTCGTCAAGCGGTAGACGCGGAACTGCTGCTCACCCTGATAGCGCAGCGAATTACGCATTTCGCGTAAGTAGGTATTGGCAAAGTCAGCAAATTTGCCACGCGGTGTAAAGAGCGCGGTGCGACCGACCCGGCCCGACGTTGAACAGAAATTGAGCTGTGCACTCACCGTTGACCAACCGCTATAAGTGCGGGTGCCGAACCGGTCGAGCGCGGTCTGCCCGGTTTTAACAACCTTGTTTGTTCGTTTGAAATAATTCGCAATAACAGCAAAAGCGGCATTCAATTCGGTGCCGTGGTTGGTGAGGATTGCATTGTAATTTTCAACGGTACGCAGCGTCGGTTCAAAGCCGCATTGCAACGCCGCCACGTTCAACGCCGAGCGCATATTCCATGTTATCGCAGCATTTTGTTCAGCCACCGTCGCGCCCGGCAGGGGAACCCCGACGTCAGCCTCATAGCCGACCAGCGGCGCGCCGGAAACGTCGGGGGGTTGCCAGAATATCTGCGCCGGCGCTTGCGTCGCACCCAGCATGAGCAAAGGGGCGGCGAATAATGCTAGATAATGTGACATGGCCTCATCCCGATCTTGATCTATGTTACCGTCCCTAGCAATTTCGCGCGCAATGCACAGACAAAAAAGGAGCCGCACGGTTGCCCGCGCGGCTCCTCGTTATAGCAACGCTATGAAGCGATTACTTAGCTGCGTTTTCCGCAGGCGCAGCTGCATTTGCAGCGGCATCGGTCGTGTTGACAGCAGCTGTCGTGTTGGCGGCAGCCGCGTTCACATCAGCAGCCATGTTGTTGTCGGCGCCAACAGCGGCATCAACGTTGGTCATGGCATCGTTCGATGTGCCTTCCATCGCATCAGCAGCATTGACTTCAGTAACAGTGCCATTTTCAGGCGCGGCTGTTGGCGTTGTGCCACAAGCAGCAAGCGAAAGAGCAGCAACGGTAACGAGTGAAAGAGCGAAAATCTTACGCATAAAAAGTCTCCCGAGTAAAAAAGGAATGGTCGGCAATCGCCTTTAATACCCAATCCGTAGTAGACATTAAAACAGTTTCGACGGACGCTCAAGCCTTATTTTTGATCGGTGCCAAGTCGAGCCAAAAAGCCGGAAAATGTGTGCTTTAGTGCCGCATCCATCATTGCCATCGTTGCAGGATTGCCAAGCCTGCGCAGGCTAGTCACCCCGAAATCTGCCAAGCCACAGGGGACAATGCCGTCAAAATGCGATAGATCGGGATCAACATTGATCGAAAAGCCGTGGCACGTAACCCAGCGGCGCACCCGTACGCCGATGGCACCGATTTTGGCTTCGTGGCCATTGTCATTCGTCCAGATGCCAATACGCCCCGGTGCGCGATAAGCTTCAACAGTAAGCTCCGCCAGCGCATCAATCACCCAGCCTTCAAGCGCATGGACAAAGTGGCGCACATCGCGTCCTCGGTGATTGAGATTGAGCATCGTATAGCCAATCCTTTGGCCGGGGCCGTGGTAAGTGTAGCGACCGCCTCGCCCTGCATCATAGACCGGGAAATGCGGGTCGAGCAATTCGGCGCGGTCCGCACTCGTTCCCGCCGTGTAAAGCGGTGGATGTTCAAGCAGCCAGATCAATTCGCTGGCATCGCCACTGACAATCGCTGCCACGCGCTCGTTCATTGTGCCGAGCGCCGCTGGATAATCAATCAGGCAGGCATCGGTCTGCCATTCAACATCATTGATTAGCATCGCCGACTGCGGCATTAGCACGGGAATGGGCATCGACATGCCGTCTGGCTTGTCGCGGTTTTATGGAGCTGTAAACCCACAATATAAGGATGAATGCGTGAAGCTTTCCTATGATCAAGCATGGGCCGATGGCGTCGCTATGGGGAAGGCGCATTGGTCGATCTTGCTGGCGATTGCGGGCGTGTTCCTGTTCCTGCCCCAATTTGCGCTGAGCCTGTTCGCGCCTTTCCCCAAAGTGGCGGACGGTGAGCAGGTGACGATCGCGATGATCAATGGCTATTTTTCAAAAAATGCACTGCTGATGTTGTTGCTCAATATTCCCGTATGGCTGGGGCAAGCGGCGGTTTTTTCGTTGCTATTAAGTCGTGACACACCGACCGTTTCCCAAACATTGCAGCGCGCGGCTTCGATGCTCGCGCCGGTCGCCATATTGGTGATCTTGCTAAACCTTATCCTCATCACCGGATTCTTTTTGCTGATTATCCCCGGCCTCTATGTGATGGGGCGGTTTGCGGTGGCGACGCCAGCACAAATGGCCGAGCGCCTGTCTAACCCTATTGTCGCGCTGCAACGCTCGCTCGTGCTTACCCAAGGCAATGGCTGGCGGATTGCCGGGATACTTATCCTATTTTACGTCGTCGGCTATGTCATCGCGCTGGCCGTCGGCACGATCTTTGGCATCATGTTCACTGTGGCCTTGCCCGGCGAAGTGGCCACAATGCTCTCCGCCTTCATCGAATCGGTATTGGCGACGGCTTTGCTGCTGGCTTTGCTCATCCTTGGCACATCAATTTATACTCAACTATCCGCAGCGCACAGCAAGGGGATGTGAGGTGCGCTATCGGGTGGTAAGATGCCGATCAGCCGGGGATCGGCGAAGGTTTCAACTGACCGTTCATAGGGGGTGAAACCGTTCCGCTGATAAAAGCCAAGCGCGGATGGACTGTCGAGGGTGCAGGTATGCACCCAAACGCGCTCGATGCCCGCGCGCCAGCTTAGGTTGAGCGCATGCGCCATCAACCAGCGGCCATGGCCTTTGCCGCCAAGTTCAGGGACTAACCCAAAAAAGCCCAACTCGCACGCTGCCGGCTGCCGGAAATCGAGTTCAAGAATGCCGACTTCGATGCCGCGTCGATCAACGACGGCATATATGTCGACGCCCTCGTCATGGATGATTGTCGCCAGCGCCGCATCGTCCATGATCAACCGTGAAAACCACAGCCACGGTGCGCCGATTCGCCTGAACAATTGGCGATATTTGTCGAGCGCCGGGGCAGGCCAACGCGCGAGCGCTAAAGGTGACGCCGGGATCACCGTCAGCGAGGGCCGCTTGCGCATCTCAAGCGTGGTGACGACCGCGGCTAGCTCGCCGGGATTAACGGGTGTCAGTCCCATGTCGCGAGCGGAGGCAGGCTCATCAGGATGGCGTCGATATTGCCGCCGGTCTTGAGACCGAACGATGTCCCGCGATCATAAACCAGATTGAATTCGGCATAGCGCCCGCGCCATGCGCGCATCGCGGCGATATCGGCATCGGTGTAGGGCTGATTCATCCGTTCGCGAATGATTGTTGGGTAGCTTGCCAAAAATGCCTCACCGACCGCGCGGGTGAGCGAGAAGGTGGCTTCGAAACTATTCTGATCGGGCGTTTCCATATGATCATAGAATATGCCGCCAACGCCGCGGTGCACGTTGCGGTGCGGGATGTAGAAATAATCGTCAGCCCATTTTTTGAACCGGTCATAATAATCGTCGCCATGTGCGTCGCAGGCTGTCTTCATCGTATCGTGAAAGAAGGCGGTGTCGCTATCGTTGGGGAGTGGCGGGTTGAGATCAGCACCACCGCCAAACCATCGTTTCTGGGTGACGAGGAAGCGGCAATTCATATGGACAGCGGGCGCATGTGGATTGGCCATATGCGCGACGAGGCTGATTCCTGTTGCGAAGAAAGTGGGGTCTTCACCGGCACCGTGGATCGTTTTAGAAAATTCAGGCGCGAAGGCACCGCCGACGGTTGATACGTTGACGCCTACTTTCTCAAACACTTTGCCTTTCATCACACCGCGCACGCCGCCGCCGCCAGCACCGCTCGGGTCATCATCGCGGTTCCAGCTGATATAGTCGAACGTCGCGTCGCTGCCGCCTTCGCGTTCGATGGCGACAAATTCAGCACAAATCCGGTCGCGTAGGCTTTCAAACCAGGCACGCGCGGCGGCTTGCTGTGCATCAAGCTCGATCATTCACAATATCCTCCCGTTTGTCGCAATCCTTCGGACAGTGCGATGCCAGCCGCGACCGCGACATTCAAGGAGCGAACGTGGGGGGAGAGCGGAATTCTAACCGCGCCGTCGCAGGCTGCGCGAATTTCTGGGGGGACGCCCGCACTTTCCTGACCAAGGAGCAATGTGTCATCGGGCGCAAAGGCAAAGTCGGGCAAGCGCAGGCTGGCTTTGCTCGATAGCAGGATGATCCGGCCGGGCGCGGCGCGCGCAAAACTATCCCAATCGTTATGGCGCGTGAGTTGGACATGATCGATATAATCCATGCCTGCGCGCCGCAAGCGTTTGTCCGAAAACGGGAAGCCGCACGGCTCAATTATATCCACAGCCACCATGAAGCAGGCCGAAAGCCGCAGGATCGCGCCCGCATTGCCGGGAATCTCGGGTTGATAAAGCGCCAATCGCATATCCGGTCTTTAGGCGTCAGGGGGCAATGATGACAAGATTGTAACAATTGCAAAATCCGCATGTCCCAAAACCAAAATTGATTGTTTGCATCGCCTTCCAACAGCGCTATGGGCGACGCCATTCACACCACAAGGGGTAGGTGGTTTCGCACAACAGAAGATGTATGCGATCTCACCATTGAGAAACGAGGGCGTTTACAGTTATGGCAACGGTCACTGAAGAACCGGCAATCGGCACTGGCGAACCTGAAGTTCGTCGTCGCGATTTTCTAAACATTGCTGCGGTCGCTTATGGCGGTATGGGTGTTGTCGCGGTTGCGTTCCCCCTCCTCAACCAGATGAACCCCAGCGCGGATGTGCTCGCTGAAGCGTCGATTGAAATTGATCTGACCCCCATCGCCGAAGGTCAGGCGATCAAGACGATGTTCCGCAAGCAACCTTTGTTTGTCCGCCACTTGACGGCTAAGGAAATTAGTGACGCCAACGCGGTCAAACTGTCCGAACTGCGCGATCCGCAAACTCTTGCCGAGCGCACCAAAGAGGGCAAGCCGCAATGGCTGATCACTATGGGCGTTTGCACCCATCTAGGCTGTGTTCCGCTGGGTGCTGGTGAAGGTGAAGTGAAGGGCGACTTTGGCGGCTATTTCTGTCCTTGCCACGGATCAAGTTATGATACCGCCGCGCGCATTCGCAAGGGCCCCGCGCCCAAGAACCTCATGGTTCCCGAATATGCATTTACGTCAGATACATTAGTTCAGGTCGGATAGGAGCCATAAGATGAGCTACGCTTGGGCAAATCAATATCAGCCGCAACATCCGTTCATGAAATATATGGACGAACGCCTGCCGCTGCCGCGTCTTGTTTATAATGCTGTCGGTGCTGGTTATCCGGTGCCGCGCAATCTCAATTATTTCTGGAATTTCGGCGTGCTCGCCGGCGTTGCTTTGGTGATCCAGATTGTCACGGGCATCATCCTTGCCATGCACTATGCCGCGAACGGCGCGATTGCATTCGATTCGGTCGAACATATCATGCGCGACGTCAATTCAGGCTGGCTGCTGCGCTATGCGCATTCAAACGGCGCATCGATGTTCTTCATCGTGGTCTACCTCCATATCTTCCGGGGACTTTACTTCGGCTCTTACAAGGCTCCGCGTGAGATGATCTGGCTGCTTGGCCTTGTCATTTTTCTGCTGATGATGGCCACTGCGTTCATGGGCTATGTGCTTCCCTGGGGGCAGATGAGCTTCTGGGCTGCCAAGGTGATTACAGGTCTGTTTGGCGCGCTCCCTTTCGTTGGTGAACCGATTCAGACATGGCTGCTTGGCGGTTTCGCGCCCGATAATGCGACGCTCAATCGCTTCTTCTCGCTACACTATCTATTGCCCTTCGTGATTTTTGCGGTGATCATTCTCCATGTTTGGGCACTGCACATTCCGGGGTCGTCAAACCCGACGGGTGTAGAAGTGAAGAGCGAGCAGGATACTGTGCCCTTTCACCCTTATTACACGGCGAAGGACGGGTTTGGGCTGGCTATCTTCTTGATTGTCTTCTCAGGTTTGCTGTTCTTTGGCCCCAACATGCTTGGTGACCCTGAAAATTATAACGTCGCCAATCCGCTCTCGACCCCCGCTAACATCGTGCCTGAATGGTATTTTTGGCCATTTTACGCGATCCTTCGTGCCTTTACGATTGATTTCTTGTTCATCGAGGCAAAGCTGCTTGGCGTGTTGGCGATGTTCCTCTCGATCCTGCTACTCTTCATCCTGCCTTGGCTTGATGCGTCGCCAGTGCGTTCGGGCAATTATCGCCCGCTGTTCAAGCGCTTCTTCTGGTTTGGCTTGATACCCTGCGTGGCTGTGCTGGGCTATTGTGGCGGTTCGCACGCGACACCCGAAATCGTGCTGATCAGCCAGATTGCATCAGCTTATTATTTCGCCCATTTCCTTATCATCCTGCCGATTGTGTCGATGATCGAACGGCCGCTGCCGCTGCCGAGTTCGATTACCGAAGCCGTTCTTGGCCACAAGGCACCGGCGTCGGCAACCGCCACGCTGGCCCCCGCGCACTAAGGGACTAAATAGATGATCCGCATTATCGCATTCCTTATCGGCACTTTCTTCGCGGGGTGGCTGCTCATTTCGGCATCAATGGGGGGCGTCGCCTATTTGACGACACCGCATGTCGAGTCGGCAGAGCATGAATTTCATCTTGCTCCCAAAGCTGTGTCATTCTCGTTCGAGGGGCCGTTTGGTAAATATGATCGGGCGCAGCTTCAGCGCGGATTTCAGGTGTACAAGGAGGTCTGTTCGGCATGTCACAGCCTCAAGCGCGTCGCCTTCCGTGATTTGAAAGATTTAGGGTATAGCGAAGGGCAGATCAAAACAATTGCGTCTGAATGGGTCGAAACTCCGTCAATCAACCCTGAAACAGGCGAACCTACAACGCGTAAATCAATCGCTTCGGATCATTTCCCCTTGGTATTTGCCAATGATACCGCAGCAAAGGCCGCGAACAATGGTGCCGTTCCGCCCGATCTCTCGCTGATCGTGAAGGCGCGTCACGGCGGGCCAGCCTATGTTTATTCGCTGATCACAGGCTATCAGGAGCCTCCTGCCAAGTTGCGCGATGAGTTTCCCGCATCAATGCCTGGCGATACAACGCATTATAATCCCTATTTTGCGAACCTGAACATCGCGATGACACCGCCACTGGTGACCGATGGGCAAGTTACCTACGGCGAAGGCGCGCCAAAGCCGACGCAGAAGCGGATGGCAAAGGATGTCGCCGCCTTCCTGATGTGGGCTGCAGAACCAAAGCTTGAGAGCCGCCATCATACGGGGCTGGCGGTGATGGTATTCTTGCTGATCTTTGCCGGGCTCTGCTACGGTGCGTATCGCAATGTGTGGGCGGGGATTAAGCACTAGGATCAGGACCCTAGACTGCTTCCCCCGCAGCCGCGCCGCTCGCCCAGGCCCATTGGAAATTGTAGCCGCCCAGCCAGCCGGTAACGTCCACCGCCTCACCAATCGCGAACAGGCCGGGAAGATGCTTCGCCGCCAGGGTTGTTTGATTTAGGCCATCAGTATCGATGCCGCCGATGGTGACTTCGGCTTTGGCAAAGCCTTCGGTTCCGTTCGGGGTGAAAGTCCAGTCGTTGAGTTGCGCGCCAGCATCGGAAAGCCAGCGATCGGGCGTGTCGGCCAGATTTCCTCGGCCATTCAATCGTTCGGCGAGCGCTTCGGCAAGGCGGGCGGGCAAGTGGCCTGCCAGCTGCGCGCGCACCGTCGATTTGGGGCTGGCGCGTTTCGCTGCAAGCAATAGTGCGGTGGCATCTTCGCCGGGGAGGAAATCGATCCCGATATTGTCGCCGTGCCGCCAATAGCTTGAGATTTGTAGGATTGCGGGGCCACTGAGGCCCCGGTGGGTGAACAGGCTGGCTTCGTCAAAGCGCGTCTTGCCGCAGCGCACGCGCGTTGGGGCCGCCACGCCTGATAGTTCGCGAAAGAGAATCTCTTCGCCGCCCAGCGTTAGCGGCACGAGTGCGGGACGCGGCTCGATCACTTTGAGGCCGAATTGCCGGGCAATCTCATAGGCAAACCCGCTTGCCCCCATTTTGGGGATGCTCGGGCCGCCGGTTGCGATCACGAGCGATGCGCATTGATAGCGTTTGCCGCCGATCACTAGATCGAACATACCATCATGATGGCTAATCTCGGTCACGCTCATGCAGGTCGTGATCGTGACCGTGGGCATTGTGCAGGCGCAGACCAGCATGTCGACGATCTGGCGCGATGATCCGTCGCAGAATAGCTGCCCTAATGTCTTTTCATGCCACGCAATCTGGAAGTCATCGACCATCGCGATGAAATCTTGAGGCGTGAAGCGACCCAGCGCCGATTTGGCAAAATGCGGATTTTTCGAAATGAAGCGCTCGGCAACCGCACCGACATTGGTGAAATTGCACCGTCCCCCGCCCGAGATCAGGATTTTTTTACCCACCGACTCAGCGTGATCCACGACCAATACGCTGCGCCCCCGCGCACCGGCGCGCGCGGCGCACATCAATCCTGCCGCACCTGCGCCCAAAATAATCGCATCAAAATTCACGGGCAATGGATTCCTTCTTTAACCCAAATGCGTTAGGGCAGCCGCAACCCATAGTCAGAGAGCGCAAAATGACCAAGAAACTCCGTAAAGCTGTTTTTCCCGTTGGTGGCCTTGGCACACGGTTTCTCCCCGCGACCAAAGCAATGCCCAAGGAAATGCTGCCGGTCGTTGATCGCCCGCTAATTCAATATGCGGTTGATGAAGCGCGCGAGGCGGGCATTGAGCAAATGATCTTTGTCACCGGGCGCGGCAAATCGGCAATCGAAGATCATTTTGATATCTCCTACGAACTAGAATCCACGATGGCGTCACGTGGTAAGTCGCTCGATGTTATTGAATCGACACGGTTTCAGCCCGGCGAAGTCGTCTATGTGCGTCAGCAGGATCCCATCGGGCTGGGCCATGCGATTTGGTGCGCGCGCCATATTGTGGGTGATGAGCCCTTCGCCATCTTCCTGCCCGACGAGTTAATGGTTGGAGCGCCGGGTTGTATGAAGCAAATGGTTGATGCCTATGAACGGCTTGGCGGCAACCTTGTCTGCGCACTTGAAGTCGAACCCTCTGAAACAAGCAAATATGGGATCATCACGCCGGGCCATGTTGATGGCAATATCACCGAAATTGTTGGCTTGGTTGAGAAACCAGCGCAGGGAACGGCTCCGTCAAACCTCATGATTCCCGGTCGCTATATTCTCCAGCCCGAAGTGATGGACGTGCTCCAAACCCAAAGCCGCGGCGCCGGCAACGAAATCCAGCTGACCGATGCGATGGCACAGATGATTGGCAAGCAACCATTTCACGGCGTTACCTTCAACGGACGACGCTTTGACTGCGGAGACAAAGCGGGTTTCATCACCGCCAACATCGCACTTGCGCTTGATCGCGATGATATTGGTCCCGATGTAGCGCGCTGGATTGCCAATAACCACCGTCGATAACTTGCGAGATACTGTTGCGGAAACTGGCTAAATTCCAATTTAACTATCTGTTTTGTGATCAATAACGCGTTGGTAACGAAATATCAGCTTTTTCCTCACATTAAGATGGCTTTCTTTGGTGAGGGAACAGATGGTGGTGCAGCGCAAACGCATACGGCCATATCCGCCGGTCATTGCGCTGATTCTGCTGTTCGTGGCGGTCTTGGCTTTCAGCGTGGTCCAAGCGGCGCGCGAGACCAATCGCGCGGGGAACGAGCGATCAAAGCAGGTCGTTGCCGCCACGCTTGACGCAGAAATCGCTAAAATGCAAAATTTGGCTGAAGATAATGCGCAGTGGGACGAAGCAGCGCGGGCGGTTTACGCGACCAACCCTGATTTTCAGTTTCTTTGGAATGCATGGGGCCTGTCGACCTCTGAAGCCAAAAATTACGCGACGGTGGTCATTGTTGATAGTCAGGCCAAGGGTACGGGCGCGTACCGACGGGGGCGAGCCATTCGTCCTGACGTCGACGCGGAGTTTGGACCTTCAATTAAAACGCTTATTGGATTGGCTGGACGCAAGCTGGCATCGGTCGGCGGGATTTTGCAAACGCCTAAAGGGCTAATGATAGTTGGCGTGTCGCCCATATTGCCAACATCTGCGGTCGTTGAAGCGATTGTGCCCGCACAGGGTCATTCTTTTCTGATTTTGGCGCAGCCACTAGACGCGGTAAAACTCACAGAATTGTCAACACAAATGAAAATCGACAATGTAAGACTGGTGTCACCGCAATCAACACTGACCATGCTGCCTGTTCGCGATCCTAAGGGCACTATAGTTGCGACACTTGGTTGGCATTCATCGTCTGAAGGCTTTGCGGGCTTGTGGTCGGCGCTGCCTGTCATTTTATTTGCGGCAATATTTCATATTCTGTTTGCCGTCACCATCGTGTCGCGCGCCTATCTTTCGGTCAAGCAATTGCAAAGCGAAGCGATGATCGACAGTTTGAGCAATTTGCCTAACCGACGGGCTTTGCGCGCTCGGCTAAGTGCAGGCTTGGCGCGCAACGAACGGCTCGCGCTTGCGATGATTGATCTTGACGGCTTCAAGGCGATCAATGACAATTTTGGGCATGCTGTGGGTGACCGGCTAATCAAGGCAGTTGCCGAAATGCTGGTCGAACTGGTTGGCGATGAGGGCATGGTGGCGCGGCTTGGCGGCGATGAATTCGCGATTTTGCTGAATGGCGCGACCTGTGTGAATCGTATCGAAAAACGCGCAATTGCGGTGCTTGATCAACTAGCGCGTCCGTTTCGCATCGACGAGCGGACTGTGCTGGTCGGGGCCAGCATCGGGTTGGCGTCAGTCAGCCTCAATGACCCCGATTCCAGCGAGTTCATGCGCCAAGCCGACGTTGCCATGTACACGGCCAAGCGCGCGGGGAAGATGCGGCTGTGCTGGTATGATGAGAGCCTTGATCAGCGCCAAACAACAGCAAGCACAATCGAGAAAGAACTGCGCGGATCGATCGAAAGTGAAGCGTTTACGCTCGTCTACCAGCCAATCCTTTCGGCATCAGATCAGAGTATTGTGGGTGCCGAGGCCTTGCTGCGCTGGGAAAGCCCCACGCGCGGTGTTGTCGGGCCCGCCGAGTTCGTCCCCATTGCCGAAGAAACGGGGCTGATTGATCGCATTGGCATGATCGCGCTGCGTCGCGCGTGCCTTGATGGATTGGCGTGGCCATCGCTCAACGTGTCGATCAACATATCAGCGGCCCAATTGCGTAACCCGGATTTCGCGAAGAATGTGGAGGCCGTGTTGGCCGAAACGGGTTTTCCCGGGGCGCGTCTGATTGTCGAATTTACCGATAGCTACCTGCTTTACGATCCCGACAATGCCGGCAAAGCAATCCTTGCGATCAAGGCGCTTGGCGTTGGCGTGGCGTTGGATGACTTTGGCACTGGACATGCCTCGGTCGCGTTTCTGCGCCGCTTCAAAATTGACGGTATCAAGATAGATCGCTCGCTGGTCGCCGAGGCTTGTTTGAACGAGACGGGGCGCATCATGGTCAACGCGATCACCACAATGGCCCGCACGCTTGGTCTGTCGGTATGCGCCGAGGGCATTGAAGCCACTGGTCAAGCAGAATTGATGCGCGTGATCGGTTGCGATCAATTGCAAGGCTGGCATTTTTCGCGCGCACTATCTGCCGATGAGGTGACCGAGTGTCTAAGATCGACTGAGCAACCTAGTTTCGCCAGCTTGGCGTGGACGGCCTAACCGCGCACCGTCTTCGCAATGGCGTCAAGCAATCCGTTGACAAAGCCTTTCTCAGCTTTGGCAAAAAAGGCATCCGCAACATCAACATATTCGTTGATGATGACATTTGCTGGCAAGTCGTTCCGCGCGATCAGTTCATAAGTGCCCGCGCGCAGGATTTGGCGCATGGCACGGTCCAGGCGGTCAAGCGTCCATCCCTTGGCGAGTTTTGCGGATATAGCGGCATCAATCTCTTCGCGGCGCGCGTCTACGCCGGTCACGACATCATTGAAGAAATCAACCTCGGCAGGCGCATAGGTATCGTCACCGATGGTGGCACCCAGCCGGTGTTCGTGGAATTCATGGAGCAAGCGTGCCATCGCTGTGCCCTCCATCTCAAGCTGATAGAGCGCCTGGACTGCGGCGAGGCGTGCCGATGAGCGTGATTTTGACCGGCTCATGCCAAGCGGACTTTGATCGATGCGGCGTGTGCGGGAAGGCCTTCGGCATTTGCAAGCGCAATGGCAGCGGGACCAATGGCCGCGAGCGCCGCTTCGCTACAGCCGAGAAAACTAGTCCGTTTCATAAAATCACTCACAGATAATCCTGACGAGAAGCGCGCGCGGCGGCCGGTGGGGAGGACATGGTTGGGGCCGCCGACATAATCGCCAATCGCCTCGGGCGTATTGCGGCCAAGGAAGACCGAACCCGCATGGCGGACACGCGCGAAGAGTGTTTCGGGGTCTGCAACGGCGAGTTCAAGATGTTCGGGCGCGAGCGCGTTGATCAGCGGCGGGGCGTCGTCAAGCGCGCTGACCACGATGATGGCACCGTAAGTCTCCCAACTGGCCCGCGCCGTCGCTTGCGTGGTGAGCGCGCCAAGTGCTGCTTCGACTGCCCGTCCAACCGCGTCGGCAAAGGCTGCATAATCGGTGATCAGGATCGATTGGCTTGTCGGATCATGTTCGGCCTGACTGAGCAAATCGGCGGCGATCCAGTGCGGATTGTTGGCACCGTCAGCGACGACCAATATTTCCGACGGGCCGGCGACCATATCAATTCCGACGACACCGAACAGTTGGCGCTTGGCCTCGGCAACCCAGGCATTGCCCGGCCCGGTAATCACATCAACCGGCGGAATCGTCGCTGTGCCATAGGCAAGGGCGGCGATCGCCTGCGCGCCGCCGATGCGGAAGATGCGGTCAACCCCCGCAATTTCAGCAGCGGCGAGCACCAGCGGGTTGATAATCCCGTCGGGTGTTGGCGTCACCATGATGAGTTCGCCGACGCCAGCGACCTTTGCAGGAATTGCGTTCATCAACACGCTAGACGGATAGGCTGCGCGGCCACCGGGCACGTAAATGCCAGCGCGATCAACCGCATTCCAGCGCGCGCCAAGCCGGACACCGACGGCGTCAACCTTATCGCTATCAACCGGGCGCTGGGCGGCGTGATAATCGCCAATCCGCGCAGCCGCGAGATCAAGCGCTGATCGAAGTTCGGGCGACAGGCCCGCGAGCGCCGCCTGCCGTTCTGTCTTTGAAATCTCCCAGCCCTGAGCGCCAAGATCAACGCGGTCAAACGTCAGCGTTAAATCCTGCACCGCATCATCGCCGCGCGCGCGGACATCGGATATGATAGCCGCCACGTCACGCGATACGTCAGCGTCACTTTCGCGGCGGTCGTCGACCAGTGCCGCAAAGCGCTCAGCGAAATCTGCGCTGCTGCTGTCAAGCCTAAGCATTTGCGACCGCCTGCCGAAACGCTTCGACCAAAGCAGGCACGTCACTACGCGTCTTGAACGCCGCGCGGTTGACGATCAGTCGCGCTGATACCTCGGCAATAATCTCGACCTCAACCAAGCCATTTTCCTTAAGTGTGCGGCCCGACGAGACGAGGTCAACGATCCGGCTCGATAGCCCGAGCGTCGGGGCGAGTTCCATCGCGCCGTTCAGTTTAACGCATTCGGCCTGCACGCCGCGCGCTTCGAAATGCTTGCGCGTAACGTTAGGATATTTGGTCGCGACGCGAACATGGCTCCAGCTGCGCGGATCGTCGGTCGCGGCTAATTCGGCGGGTTCAGCGACTGATATGCGGCAATGGCCAATGCCGAGGTCAACCGGAGCATAGAGCTCGCTATAGGCAAATTCATCGATGACATCCGAGCCAACAATGCCCAACTGTGCGGCACCGTGAGCAACAAAGGTCGCGACGTCGAACGCTCGCACGCGGATCAGGCTGACATGCGGATGGTTGGTAGCAAAACGCAGCGCGCGGCTGCTTTCATCTGAAAAAGCAGCCTCAGGGATGATCCCGGCGCGCTCGATCAGCGGCAATGCTTCTTCAAGCAAGCGGCCTTTGGGAACCGCGATAATCAGGTCTTGCATCATAGTGAAGCGGCCTTACTGTGCGGTGCAGCGAAGGGCAAATTGTGAATGGTTGACGAGAATATCAACATCGCATCGTTCCGCGGTCAGGCGGCCGGCAATCGGCATATGGGCACGCCTTTCATGAGCGATGTGCTCGAAACATTGGCTGACCTTCTTGACGATCAGACCAAGACCGGGCGGCGGATTATCGCATGGAGCGTTGATCCGCTGGTCGATGTTGTGCCGCTCCGGCTTGCTGCCGGCTTGCATGCCTTGGCGCGGAGCGGGCGTGACCCCGAACTATCTGCCCTCTACACCGCAAAGGGTGGCGACATTGCTGGCGTTTTGCGGCGTGTGCTGGCAGAACATGATGAGTGGCTTGAACGCTGGCTCGATTCGCCGCCGCAAACCAATGAAGTAATGCGCAGCGCCGGGCTGATGGCGGGGTTGATGCATTTGGTGTCGCGCTATGATCAGCCAATTGAGTTGCTCGAACTTGGCTCCAGCGCAGGACTCAATCTCAATCTTGACCGCTTTGACTATGATCTGGGCGGCACCCGCGCGGGTGATCCGGCGTCGGGGGTCAAGATAAAGCCCGAATGGACGGGGCCACCGCCACCTGCTGCAACGCCGTCGATTATATCGCGCAAAGGCGTTGACCTGCGTCCGGTCGACTTGACTGCTGATCACGCAGCCGAGCGACTGATCGCCTATATCTGGGTTGATCAGACCGAGCGATTGCAGCGGATACAGGCGGCGATTGACCTCGCGCGCGCGTTTCCGCCGCTAGTGGTGGCGGGTGATGCGGCTGCGTGGCTTGAGGCTCAACTCGCAGCGCCTCAATCTACTGGCGTCACGCGCGTGGTGATGCACAGTGTCTTCTGGCAATATCTGCCGCCTGAAACGCAAGAAGCGATTAGTGCGGCGATAGCAGCGGCGGGGAGCAAAGCGAGCGCCGAGCAGCCGTTGGCGTGGCTAAAGTTTGAACCACGTGCTTCGCTCTACCATATGGGGGTGACGCTTCAGATGTGGCCTCGTGGGGAGGAATTGCATCTCGCGGACTGCCATCCGCATGGGACGAAGATTGAGTGGATCAACTTGGCAGCATAACCTGCTAAGCCGCCAATGCCTCGGGCAACCGCGCATCCTCATAGTCACTGTCAACCAGCTTGATCAGATGCCGGTCATCATGGTTCCATGGATGGAATCCAGGCAAGAAATAGGCCGCCCATGCCGGAAAAATCTTGCGGAGCATGCCGGGCTTGCCAATCATGAACCAAATGATGCCAAAGTCTGTGCGCCATCCCGAAATGCCGTCTTGCGCTAGCAAGGCCTTGGTGCCGATATAGCGCTTGGTCCAGAATTTGACTGTGACGATCATCATCATCAGCGCCTTGACCTTCCAGCGCTTCCACCGCGTCCAATCGCGCGTGGCGTGTAGCCATGTGTCATAAGCGACGCCCTTATGTTCAATCTCTTCAATCGCATGCCAGCGCCACAGATTGGCCGATTCGGCGTCCGCTTCCCGCAAATGCTTTGGATTGGCGAGCAATTGCTGCGCCAATGTCGCGGTATAATGTTCAAGCGCCATCGTGACCGCGAGGTTCAGAATGACAGGGCGGCCTTTGGTCAGTTCAAGGCTCTCAACAACCGTCTGTTCAAGCCCGCTAATGTCATAGCCAGCATCGACGATGCGCTTGTTGAACGACACATGTTCACGACTGTGGATCACTTCCTGCTTAATGAAGGCATTAATTTCACCAGCCAACTTTTCGGGCGCGCCCTCACGGTGCGCGCGCACGCTTTCAACGAAAAAGGCCTCGCCGCGCGGGAAGGTGACCGAAAGGGCATTATAGAAAGCAGTTGCAATCGGATCGCCGCCAAGCCACCACCGTGCCTGTGATTGTCCACGGCCAAAGCGGCGATCACGCGGGGTGATCGTGAGGTCAACAGGGGATTTGGCTAAGGTGGCACGGGTCATAGTGGTCTAGTCTCCTGACATGCTTGTCAGTAGAGGTTGTTTACATTGGTGTCAATAGTAAGAAAGCGGCTTAGCCCCGATGAAAGCCGCGCAGCAGCGCTCGAAGCGGCGCGTGATTTGCTAATCGAATCGGGGCCACAGGCGGTTACCCTCAAAGCGGTTGCGGGGCGGATCGGGCGCACGCACGCCAATTTGCTCCATCATTTTGGATCGGCGGCCGATCTTCAGATGGCGCTGGTCAAAATGCTTGCCGATCAAGTGTGCACCACAATCGAACAGGTCGTGTTCAAGGCGCGATTGGGCGAGGCCGATCCGCGGCTGATCGTTGATATGACCTTTGACGCCTTTGATCAGCAAGGGGCAGGCGCGCTTGCGACGTGGATGATAATGACGGGGAATGAAAATGCGCTCAATCCCATCCTGGATGCGATCCACAATCTGATCGACAAAGTCGGCGAAGGCCATGACGACCAGTTGATCCACGAAGATACGCTGAGCCTAGTCCTGATGGCGATGGGCGATGCTTTGCTGGGCGGGCCGCTTGCCAAAGCGCTCGGTGTGCCGCGCGAAACCGCGCGTGAAATTGCGCATAAACAGCTTATGAACTCACCAGGGGTAGTCGCGCGGCTGTCAATGGGGTAACCGCGGCCACATGCATTTCTTAGATCAAGCTAAAGTCTATCTCCAATCCGGGGCAGGCGGCCCGGGTGCCGTCAGCTTTCGCCGCGAGAAATTCGTCGAATATGGCGGGCCCGACGGCGGCAATGGCGGCAAGGGCGGCGATATCATCTTTGAGACCGTCGCTGGCCTCAACACGCTCATCGATTTTCGCTATACCCAGCATTTCCGGGCGCCACGCGGCAAAGGCGGGGCAGGGCGCAACCGCACGGGGGCGGGCGGCGATGATCTTCTCATTCGCGTGCCCGTTGGTACTCAGCTGATATCTGACGACAAAGAACATGTGCTGGCTGATTTTACAACGATTGGCGAACGGCGCGTTTTCCTGCGCGGCGGTGACGGTGGGCGCGGCAATATGTCATACAAGACATCAACCAACCGCGCGCCGCGTCAGCACGGTATGGGCTGGCCGGGCGAGGAGATGTGGGTTTGGCTGCGGTTGAAATTGCTCGCCGATGCTGGCCTGCTCGGGCTGCCCAATGCTGGCAAATCGACCTTCATCAATGCCGTGACCAACGCCAATGCGAAGGTTGGCGCTTATCCCTTCACGACGCTGCGCCCGCAATTGGGCGTGGTGAGCCATAGCAACCGCGAGTTTGTGGTTGCTGACATTCCTGGCTTGATTGCGGGGGCCGCCGACGGGGCAGGGGTTGGTGATCGCTTCCTCGGCCATATCGAGCGCTGCCGCGTGTTGCTCCATCTGGTTGACGCAAGTGGCGATGATCCGGTCAAGGCGTGGCGGACAGTTCGCAAAGAAATCAAAGCCTACGGGGGTGGCCTTGAGGATAAGGTTGAGGTGATTGGACTCAACAAGATCGACGCGCTTGACCCATCCGAGGTCAAAAAGATCGCCGCTAAGCTCAAACGGTCATCGAAGGCTGAAGTGATGTTGCTATCGGGCGCGGCGGGGGACGGGATTGAGGCGGTGCTTGACCGCTTGCTTGACGCCATCGGAATCGAACAAGGCGCAACTCAAGCCGTGCGCGCGAGCCAAGAGGAAGAGGCATGGTCGCCAATTTAGGCTCGCTTGCCGACTATGCCCGTATCGTGATCAAGGTTGGATCGGCGCTACTCGTCGATCCTGCTGGCGACGTGAAGCGGGCGTGGCTAGCGACGTTGGTCGCCGATATCGCGGCGCAGCGGGCCAAGGGACAGCAGATCATCATCGTATCATCAGGCGCGATTGCGCTGGGGGCACGGCGATTGGGGCTTGCCAAAGGCGGGCGCGCTAGCCTTGAAGATGCGCAAGCCGCGGCGGCGACTGGGCAGATTGCGCTCTCGCAATGCTGGGCGGAACTGCTCGAAAGTCACGGGATGATCGCCGCGCAAATGCTTGTGACGCTTGATGATTTTGAGGATCGTCGACGTTATTTGAATGCAGCGGCGACGCTTGACCGGCTGCTTAGCCTCGGCGTCGTACCGGTGATCAATGAAAATGATTCAGTCGCCACCGCCGAAATCCGCTTCGGCGATAATGATCGGCTGGCCGCGCGTGTGGCGCAGGCGGCGCAGGCGCAGGCAGTGGTTTTGCTCTCCGATGTTGATGGCCTCTACACCGCTGATCCGTCACGTAATGCATCGGCCACGCGGATCGTGCGGGTTGACGGAGTCGATGCCGAAATCGAAGCCATGGCGGGCAAGCTCAGCGCTGGCGGCATGGGATCGGGCGGGATGGCATCGAAGATCGAAGCCGCGCGGATCGCCAATGCAGCCGGGGCTGATCTGATCATCGTGTCAGGCCTCCACGATCATCCGCTCGCCCGCATCGCCCAAGGCGACTGCGGCACCTTGTTCGCCGCCGACCGCACTGCGACCGCGCGCAAGGCGTGGCTTGCCGGTCGGCTGACGGTCAAGGGCAAAGTTCATGTCGATAGTGGTGCGGTACGCGCGCTTGCCACAGGGGCGAGTTTGCTCCCCGCCGGGGCCAAACATGTTGAGGGTCACTTTGCGCGCGGCGATGTGATCGACGTCGTAGGGCCCGATGGCCAAGGCGTCGCGCGTGGCCTTGCCGAATATGATAGTGATGAAGCAGCGCGGATCGCGGGCAAGCGCAGCGATGCGCTGACCGCCTTGCTCGGCTATGCGCCGCGCGCGGCGCTGATCCACCGTGACCATATGGTCATGCTGTGACGCAGCCGGTACTGGGATTGACGGGCGCTACGGGCTTTGTCGGGCAGGTCGTCTTGGCGCAAGCGCTTGCGCAGGGTTGGTTTGTGCGCGCGCTGACCCGGTCATCGCAGCCACCGCGCGATGGCGTCAAATGGGTCATCGGTGCGCTTGATCAGGCAGAGGCGCTTGCCGATATGGCGCAGGGGTGCGATGCGATCATTCATGTCGCAGGCGTCGTCAACGCGCCCGACCTATCAGGCTTCGAAACAGGCAATGTCGCGGGCACAATGGCGGTGATTGCGGCTGCGCGCGCGGCCCACGTCGACCGCTTCATCCATGTCTCTTCGCTCGCCGCGCGTGAGCCACAGCTGTCGCACTACGGCGCGTCGAAAGCCAAGGCCGAGCTGATTGTGCAGGCGAGCGGCCTTGACTGGACTATGGTGCGCCCGCCTTCGGTTTACGGACCCGGCGACCGCGACAATCTTGAGCTGTTCACAATGGCAAAGCGCGGCTTCGTGCCGTTGCCGCCGCCGGGGCGGCTGTCGCTCATTCATGTCGATGATCTGGCGCGGCTGTTGCTCGCAGTCATCACTGTCGAAGAGACACGGGCCAAACTCTACGAACCTGACGACGGAGTGGCCGACGGCTGGACGCACCGCGCCTTTGCCAAAGCGATTGGATGGGCGCTGGGCAAAAATATCCACGCGCTATCACTGCCGCGCACTGCGCTTTATGCGGGCGCACGGGTCGACCGGCTGTTTCGCGGGAAACGGGCGCGGCTGACGCGTGACCGGGTCAATTATTTCTGTCACCCTGATTGGGTGGCAGATCCAGCGCGCGCAGTGCCGCCTCAGATGTGGGTGCCGATGATCAAAACGCGCGATGGGTTGAAGGCGACGGCTGCGGCTTATCGCGCGGCGGGGTGGCTGTAAGAAAGTTCGTTTCGCGCAAAGCCGCAAAGCGAAGGAAAAGCGGAGAAGGGAAGCTTTCCGGCCTCTTTTTTGCGCCCTTTTTATCCTTCGCGGCTTTGCTCGAAACGTTACCTTACAACAAAGCGCGCACTATCAACCACGCGCCCCCCGGCATCAACCAGCGCCAATTGATGTGCGCCCGGCGATGCCAGTACGGCGGGCCGGGCATCGGCATCGCCCAGATCGCGTTTGTCGAGCAGCAGGCGGTGGCCCGCAACCTCACCCGACACCGCGACCATCATCCGTTGCCGTTCAATCGGAATATCGGGATCAAGCGCGAAAACGCTACCGCTAACGGGATTGGTAATCCGGGGGCGGCGCGCGACGGCGGGGGCGGCGATTTGTTGCGATTGGCCGGTGCCGCTCAGGAAATATTCGCGGCGGGGCGGCTCGGTGCCGCTTGCAAAACTGATCGTGCGCGTTTCGATACCGCTTGGCATTGGCGGCGCTTTTCCGGGCGCGTTGGCGTGGAGTGCCATCATGACGTCACGCCAGATGGGGGCCGCGCCACTCGTGCCCGAAACCGCCTTCATACTATCGCCTTCAAGATTGCCGACCCAGACTGCCACCGTGTAACGATCCGAATAACCGACGCACCAATTGTCGCGCATAGCCTTTGACGTGCCCGTTTTGACCGCAGCCCAGAAAGGCAGCTTGAGCGCGCTATCAAGCCCGAACGTCCCCGACCGCGCGGCAGGATCAGCGAGAATATCGCCGACCAGCCATGCCGATTGCGATGACATGATCGCGCGCGGCGTTTCGATCGGGTCGCTCGATTTGATCCGCAGGGGCGACCAAGCACCGCCGCGTGCCAAAGCGCGGTAGGCGGCGGCTTGTTCGAGCAAAGTCACTTCGGCTGATCCAAGTGCGAGTGAAAAGCCGTAATATTGGCCGTCTTCGGTAAGCCCGTGATAGCCCAAATCCCACAATCGATCACGAAACGCCTCGGTGCCCGCAATCACCAACGTGCGCACAGCGGGCACGTTGAGCGATCCGGCGAGCGCGCTGCGCACCGACACGGGCCCCTTGAATGCATGATCATAATTTTGCGGCACATAAAGCCCCGACGCGGTGTCGAGCTGCACGGGTGAATCGTCAAGGATTGAGGCGGGGGTCAGATAGCCGCGCTCGAGCACTTGCGCATAGAGGAAGGGCTTGAGCGTCGACCCGGCCTGTCGCCGCGCATCCGCCCCGTCAACCGAAGCCGCCGTTGATCCGCCGCCGACGCCGCCGACATAAGCGAGCACATCGCCGCTTTGATTATCGACCACGACAACCGCACCATCGCGCGCGCGCGCTTCGCCCAGGCCAATCAGTTGGCGGCGCAGCGCTGCGGTCGCGATGGTCTGGATCGTCCGGTCAATCGTGGTGGTGAGGCGCATTCCTGCCTCGGTGAGCAATTTGCTTGTCAAATGCGGGGCGAGGCCGGGATCGAGTGCTAATTGCCGCGTGGTGCCGAGCATAGCCAGCGCTTGCGGACGCAGCGAAGGACAGTCGTTGGGCGCTATCCGGCACGCGCGCACCGCCACTTGTTCGGGCTTTGCATTGGGATTGGGGAGAAGGGCGGCGAGCAATACCGCCTCGTCATGCGTCAGCGTCGCGGGTGTTTTGCCAAAGAGCGACAGCGCCGCCGCGCCAATGCCTTGGGCTTCGCCGCGAAATCCGGCGAGGTTGAGATAGGCTTCGAGGATTTGATCCTTGCTCCACCCTTCCTCAAGCGAGAGCGCGGCGCGCATTTGGCGCAGCTTGTCACGCCAGCTGCGCGCGCCGGGTGCCGCGAGTTCGGGCGCGAGGAAAGCGGCGACTTGCATCGATATCGTGCTCGCCCCGCGTGACTGATGCCCATCGACGCGTGACCGCGCCGCGCCGCCAACCGCAAGCCAGTCCACGCCACCATGAGCGCGAAACCGCCGGTCTTCGGCGGCGATGATCGTGTCTATTAGAACAGGCGCAATATCGGCCACCTTGACCCAGCCAAGCCGACGCGCGGCAAAATTGACGCGCTGGCTATCGAGCAATTGCCCTTGCCGATCATAAAGCCACGCCTCGCTCGGCTGCCACGCGCCGACCACACGGGCGTAGCTCGGCAGGAGCGGGGGAAGGGTGAGGAGGAAGAGCGTGATTGCACCAAGCGCTGCGCAAGCGGGAATCCATATCCGCCACTGTTTGAGATAATGGATCCCCGACTGCGCGGAGATGACGGGATTGGGCATCACGGCATCGCCACGCTCACCGGCGCATTGGGCCTCGCCGCGCGGATATCGGGCGAATACATCGCTTCCACCCGCGTTGGCGGCAGGCTAAACTGGCCAGTGCTGTTCAATCGCACCGCATATTCGGTGACGAAGCGACCGCGCGGCACCCATTCATAATAGCCACGCCACGCATCCTTGCCGCGCTCGATATAGCTTGGCTGGACACCTTCACCACCCGATGCGGCGGCAGCAAGCAAGCCCGATTGGCCGCCCAGATTGCCAATGATCGTGCCGCCCGGCACGACGGGATCGCTCACCACTACCCAGTTGCGTTCTGCACTCGCATCAACGGTGATTCGCACCTTGATCACATCCCCGCGCGTCAATTGGCCTTTGGTCTTTTGGCTGATGACGCTGACGCTCTTTTCGATCTTATAGCCTGCAAACAAAGGTTTGGAGAGTGGGACTGCGGCAGAGACCGAAATCATTGCCCATGGCCCCGGACCTGCCGACTGCGTCAGCATAAGCGGTGCCTGTGCCGATGGCAGCTTCAAGCGCAGCGGGCCCGAGGTTGCGAGCATCGGCCAGCTTTGTGTTAGGCTCTGGCCTTCAAGGCTGGCTGACGTCGTGCCCGTAATCGCGCTTGCAGGATAGAGCGTGGCGAAGCGCCGCGCGGCGATGACCCCCCACGCATTTGCAGGCGTCGTATCCCAGTGTCCGCGCGATTGGCGCAGCGCGACGCCGACCATCATCTTGGGGCCATCTTCACTCCAGCCGGGACGACCCAGCACGGCGAGCAAGGCCTTGAGCGCCATTTCATCGCCCGAGGTCATCATCCACCACGGGGCATTCGCTTGATCAGCGAGATCAAGCCGCGATCCTTCAAACACCAATCGCCGCCGCAACATGGCTTCGGCTTCGGTACGCAGCGCAGTGTTGGCGCCCTTAGTGCGGTCAATCGCGACGAGCCAATCGGCTAGCGCAATCGTCGGCATATCGGCGGCGGCAAGCGTGTTCGACGCGAGCAAGACAGGTGTCGCCTGACCATTGCGAGCGAGCGCCGCAATTGCTGCAATCCGCGTCAGCCGATCATTGCGCGCCCACGGATATTCGCGCGTCAGCTTACCAGCCGCGACTGATTTCATCGCTTCGATCATCTTGGCACGCGCGGCATCGGGAACTGCAAAGCCTGCCTCACGCGTCATTGAGAGCACATAGGCGGTCAGCGCCTCTGAACCGCGCAACTGATCGCTGGGGAAGTAACGGAGCAGGCCATCACCATCCATGTAGGCCGGAATTTCGCTCGCTAGCACGCCCCATGCCGCGCTGTCGCCCTGAACAACCGCGCGCGACAGGCGTTGTTCAAAGCAATTATAGGGATAGCTCGCCATGTAGCGCCGCACGCCTTCAAGCGGCGGCGCAAGCGTGTCGGATAATTTGATGTCAACAAAGCCAGTGCCGGGCAAAGTACCCGCAGGCGCGGCGACGGGGAAGGGGGTGCCACTGCCCACGCGCGTCAGCGTTGCCGCCCAGACTTCGGTCGGGATCGCGGGGATAACATCCTGGCTAACCGCAATTTGGTCGGTCGCTTTGCTCCCTTGTGCGGTTACCACAACCTTCCAGTCAAGTTTGGCTAAACCCTCTGGCGCAGTTAGATTCCATGTCACAGGCGTTGCCCCGCCTGCTGGAATTGTCACCGTCAATGGGTCTCCCGTTGCGACAGTTGGTGTGACCGATGCTTTGGCGGTTACTGTCATCGCCTTGTCCGATGTATTGCGCAGCGTAAAACTTGCGCCAAAGACATCGCCGGTTCGCACGAGTGGCGGGAGGCCGGAAAATATCTGCAAGTCTTGGCTCGTCTTCACGCTCGTCTGTCCGGTGCCGAAACGGTCGGCACCAGACGTCGCGATTGCCACTAGCTTGAACGATGAAAGCGATTCAGACAGCTCAACCGGAATCCGTGCGCGACCATTGCTATCGAGCGCCACGCGTCCACGCCACAGCAGTACCGGTCGAAAATCATCGCGCACCGTGCTGGCAATATCGCCGCCGCCGCCGCCGCCGGCTTCGACCGCCTTTTTGCCGTATGTCCGTTTACCAACGACTTGTGTTTGCGCCGTCGACGTGAGGACCGAAATCGGCCGTTCGTCCATCATCGCGTCGAGCAAATCCCAGCTATTGTTGCGCGACAATATCAACAATGCTTCATCGACTGCCGCAAATGCAATTTCTGCGGTCGCCGCTGGTTTGCCGTCGGGTTCTTTCACGTCAACATCAACCAGCGCGGTTTCGCGCACGCCGTATTTGGGCTTGTCGGTTTTGACGCCTACCGACAGCTGATGGCCTTCCCATCCGACTTTGATCTTGGCGATGCCCAGACGGTAGCTTGGCTTTGACAGATCGACGAGCGCCGTTGGCGGCGCGCCTTCGCCTGTCTTGCCCGAAAGCCCCCAATATTTGGCGGTTTCGGCAAGCCATGTTCCCGAACTGTCAACGCGCCCACGCACGGCCATCACCGAGACATAGACGTCAGGCGCATAGGAAGCCGGCATCGGCACCGAGATAACCGGATCCTTGCCCGAAAGTTCAGTCACAAAGCTTGACAGCACGCCTTCGCGTTCAACCGTGACGAGCGCGGTTGCCGCGCGAAACGGCATGCGAACCTGAAGCTTTGCAGTCTCTCCGCTGCGATAGCTTTTGGCTTCGGGGATGACGTCCATCCGGTCACCATTGTCGCCGCCAAACCACCACTCATCCTCGCCCGCCAGCCAGACTGAGCTAACCGCGCGGGCAACGTTGCCGTCATTGTCAGTCGTCGTTGCCACCACCGTCACTTCGCCCGAGACGCCGGGGGCCAATTTGCACGCGGCAACGCCCTTTTTATCGCTGGTGACGGTGCAGCCACTTGCGATTTTGGTGATGCGGGCTTGGTTATCATAAGCGTAGAAGCCACCAATCAGGCGCCGCCGCGCGGTCAGAATTTCGCGACTATAAACGTCAACGCGCACATTTCTGCCAGCTACCGGTTTTCCGTCGGCATCGAGCGTGACAAGCTTCAGCCGCAGATCATTGTCGCGCATCAACCAGCCATCGGTCTTGAGCCCAAGCTGCACTGCCGATGGCAACAGCGACAATGACCGGCTGGTGGTCAGCGTCTCGCCATTGGCATCCTGATAATCCATTTCGACCGTCATGCGCAGCGCATTTTGGATATCTTGGGCGATGTCGATGCTGGTTTTGCCACTGCCATCCTTGCCGAGCGTCGCTGGCAGCGTCTGGGCGAGGGGGACAGGCACTGCATCTTCCTCACCGTCACCGTTAAGCGGGCGCGTGCCTTCGCTCACTGCGCGCCCGCCAAATGTATAGTCATCCCAGTCGTCGGGGCTTTGATCATTGGCCGAAAAGGCGGTGCGGATGCTGACCGGCAGACCCGATGCGCCGCCGCCCGACAGAAAGCCGACAAACAGATCAAGCGGCACGCTCTTTGGCCGGATCAACGCGGCCTTAGGCCCGGTAATTGTCGCGCGCATTGTTGGCAGGCGGTATTCGTCAAGCCGGATTGATTGCCCGGACGACAGGCTGCGCTCACCCGCTGTGATTGTCACAAAATAGTCACCTTGCGGCGCGCCCTGCGGTGCCATCCAACTCGTTTCCCCGATCCCATCGCTGCCGATGGATACGGGCACATCGAAACTAGTGTCTGACCCGCTGTGCGTCAGCGTTAGCGTGCCCTTTACCGGACCCGTCACACGAAACCCAGCCCCGCTGGGCCTCCGCAAAATGTGCTTCATATGAACGGTATCGCCGTTTTTGAGCAATGTGCGGTCAAAGATGGTGTGCAAAATATCGTCAGGTTCGGAATAGCCGTAGCTCAGGTCAAAATCGGTTGGCGAAATGCCCTTTGACCAACTTGTCATCGTAAAGCTGAAATCACCGTTTAGCCGCGCCGATACCATTAAGGCATGCTCAGTCGAATCGGCGGCACAGCTGCCGTAAGTCTCTGGCTGCGGCAGGCCACCGCGCATCATCATGCGCCCTTGTCCGTCACTTGTGCCGCGGGCGAGTTCCTTGCCCGAACAGCTATCGGTCACGCGGACATCAGCGCCGGCGACTGGCCTGCCGCCGTCAAGCGATGTCACCCAGGCGAGCGAGGCTTCACGCCCCCATTTGAAATGCACCGCCATATTGGTAACCAGCGCCCCCGCCGCAACATAGCGTGTCGCGGGGCGGCCAAGGAGAGCGCGGCCAAGCGCAGGACTGGCGAGTTCGACAACATAGAATCCGGGCGTTTTGAGCGGGATACCAACAACTTCAAAATCCTTGCCTTTGCCCGGAAGGCCAAGCTTAACCGAACTGCCTTTGCCGTTTAGCAGCGATTTTGTGCCCGTATAATTGACCGTGACTTCCTTATCACCTTCTCCTGTCGTCCGAAAATCATTGTTGTCGGCGTCGTCAATGTCGCGCAGCCATTTTGCAATCTGACCGTCGCTCGCATCAATCCGCAAGCTATCGCCGGTGACGCCGCTAATCCGCTGGGTTAGTTCAGGTTCAACGGCACGCACGGTCACCGGCAGGATGCCGCCTTCACTCGCCTCAATGATGCCAAAGGGAGCCGCAAATTTGACTAAAGGAGGTGCTTGATCGATCATCACCGAAAGCGGGAAACGCGCGCCATTGGCAAGCTTGCGCCCGCTTTCGTCGGCCACACCGGCAGGCAGGGTGACGGTCGCCTTAGCGCCCGCAGGCAGCGGCCCTTTGAATTCAAGATCCGAAACAAAGGCGTTATTCTTGTCGTCACTCGAAAAATGCGGCTCTGCGCTTGTGCCGTCGGCAAATGTCAGGCGAACTCCCCGCGCTTGCGCCATTGCGATGTCAGCCGAAAAGCGAACATAGGCGGATTTGATGGGGTTGCATCCGGCTTGCGGGTTAACGCGGCTGCATTCAAAGCGCGCGGTGAAGGATTTGCGCACGCTGAAATCAAATCGCTTATCTTTACCAGCGATGCGTCCGTCAGCGCTGGTGATGCTGCCCGCCCAGACCAGCGCAACATCTTTTCCCGGCGGCAGGGGACGACGACATTTGAGCGCGGTGACGGTTTGATAGGCCGCGACGCGGTCGGCTGCACTTGCTGGCACGCGCTGCGCCAAACCCGCTTCTTCGAGAAAATTGCGCACTTCCCAATTGTCCGCGCCCAAATCGCTTAGCAGCGTTGGCACGACCGACGGCGGGAGGACATCGACCGCAATCGCCTCGCCAATCCCGTCAACAGCGCAATAGGCAGCCCCGGCGACCGATGCTTTGGTCGCGGCGACGTTCGTGGCGACGAGGAATACCTGATCCTCTTCAATGTCGCCATCATATGTGCCTGGCAAAATGGCGCGGGCGGATGGGCCACCCGTGTCAATGGCAAAGCTCCGCGTTCCACTCGTTTGAACACCCCGCACGCTCGACAGTCCGTCGCGGAGCTTTGCCTCACAGGTCAAACCGCCCGGCAGGGGCTTGGCGAATTCATGCACGAATGTCTGTGGGTCAACCCACCGTCCGGTGCCGTCTACGGCACATTTCATGTCAATTGGTGAGCGCGCGCGCGGATCGCCGAGCGGCACCATCGGTTCGGAAAAGCGCAGCGTAAACCGGTCAATAACGCCGCTATTACCGCCCGCGCCGCCGGGGTTGGCGAATACGACTTGCGGCGGCGTATCTGTGCGACCGATCAGTGGTGCGCTGAGCGCAACCAAGCCCGCGATGATGATCAAAGGCTTCCACTGCATCCCGCGACTCCCCACCGATTCGAGTGATCATAGACTGGCGCGGAAGGATAGTCTGTGTCCAGTGTCATAGAGCGTTGGCAGGCTCTTACTTGTCCGCGCCGGACACAGTGCATCGCGGCCGAAAACTCCTCTGGCCTTGCCGCCTGCGATACTAACATATATGTAAGTGCACACATTTCTCTAACCAGCGAGATACTATGGCCTACGCACACACTAACGCTGCCAATCCGCATTGGCTTCCCGCCAAACAAGGGCAGGATGTTACCTTTGTCCCCGGCGAAGATGGCCTTCCTTTTGTTGGCACGACCTTTGAACAGCTCAAGGATCCGATCGCCTTTACGAAAAAAATGGTTGCCAAATATGGCCCGATTTACCGGGCTAATTCCTTTGGTGGCCGGTTTGTGGCGATGCTTGGCCCTGAAGCCAATGAGATGATCCTATTTGATCGCGACAAGGCATTTTCATCCGAACAGGGATGGGGGCCGGTGCTCAATTTGCTGTTCCCGCGCGGATTGATGCTGATGGATTTTGAAAAGCACCGCGCGGATCGCCGGGTGCTCTCGATTGCGTTCAAGCCCGAGCCAATGAAGCTCTATGCCGAAGCGCTTAATGCGGGGATTTCGGCGCGGATGAAGCAGTGGTCGGGCACTAGCTTTGCCTTTTACCCCGCAATCAAGCAGCTGACGCTCGATCTTGCGGCTTCATCCTTCCTTGGCCTGCCGTGGGGCCCTGATGCGGAGAAGATCAATCGCGCTTTTGTCGATATGGTGCAGGCGTCGATTGGTGTCGTGCGTATTCCGCTTCCCGGCACGGCCATGGGGCGCGGTGTCGCGGGGCGCAAATTTCTGCTCGATTATTTCGGTCGCGAAGTGCCCAAGCGCCGCGCGGGTGATGCGCAGGATATGTTCAGTCAAATCTGTCGCGCGACCAATGAAGATGGCAGCGTGCTTAGTGATGACGAGATCATCGATCATATGAATTTCCTGATGATGGCGGCACATGACACGATTACCTCGTCGGCCACCTCGATGGTAATGCTGCTCGCCAAAAATCCTGAGTGGCAGGCGCGATTGCGCGAAGAGATGGAAAGGCTTGGCGTCAACGGCGATGATCTGCCTTATGAGCGGATCAATGATCTCGTGCTGACTGATTATGCGTTCAAGGAATCGCTGCGGATGATCCCGCCCGTGCCTTCGATCCCGCGGCGGGCGATCAAGCCATTCAGCTTTGGCGGCTATGATTTTCCCGCAGGCACGCATGTCGGCATCAACCCCGCTTTCACGCACACAATGGCGGAATATTGGCCCGAACCCGAAAAATTTGACCCGCTGCGGTTTGAGCCCGAGCAGGTTAAAGCGCGGCACAAATATGCCTGGGTGCCCTTTGGCGGCGGTGCGCATATGTGCCTTGGGTTGCACTTTGCCTATATGCAGATGAAGATACTCATGTGGCATATGCTGCGCCATCACCGAATTGAAATTCCGGCGGGCAGCGGCGACAAGTGGCAGGCGTGGCCAATCCCCAAGCCGCGCGATGGATTGCCTGTGAGGATGATGCCGATCAATGATTGACGATATTCAGATCATAACCGCGCGGATGATCCTGCGCCCGCCGCGTGCCGAAGATTTGGACGGCTGGGCCGAATTCAACGCGGATCCCGTCCATACGCGGTTTGTCGGCGGGGCACAGACGCGCAGCGAGGCATGGCGATCACTGTGTAGCATGGGCGGCTCGTGGCACTTGTTTGGCTTTGGCATGTTTTCGATGATCGAGCGCGCGTCGGGCCGCTGGATCGGTCGCGCCGGGCCGTGGCAACCCGAAGGCTGGCCCGGTACTGAAATTGGCTGGGGCGTTGCCAAGGCTTATGAAGGCAAAGGCTATGTGACCGAAGCGGCAAGTGCGGCGATGGATTATGTGATCGATGTGCTGGGCTGGACCAATATAATCCACGTTATCGATCCCGAAAACCTTCCCTCGATCGCCGTTGCCAAGCGGCTTGGTTCGACCAATTTAGGGCCAACAACATTGCCTGTGCCCTATGAAAATGCCCGCGTCGATATATGGGGCCAAAGCGCCGAAGCGTGGAAATCCGCGCATCGTTAACCTACTTTGGCTATTCCCTGATAAGCTTTACTGCGTAATAACCAACCTTCATGTGAAGGATGAAGTTGATGCGTGGTTCGTTCATCGTGGCTTTTGCTGGTATAACGCTGACGCTAGCTGGCTGTGGCGGCAGTGAGGATAAGGCCGCGCTAAACAAGCTCGATGCAAAATTGGGTGGCAAGGGTGATGTCGATCCAGCGCTTACATCGGCGCTTGAAGATCAGATCATGGTCGATCCGTCTTTGTCGGCACAGGCCAATGAGGATTCAATCCGCCCTGCCGCTGAACCCAATCAAGCGCCCATCCCGGCGGACCGCAATGCATCAACGACGGGATCGGTTGACGTGGCGAGCCAAACACTCGGCAGCTTGGCAAGCGATCAAGCCATCACCGCTGATAAGGCGCTTTATGCCGGTTGCGCGCTTGACGTGAGCTATTCGATAGATTGGTCAAACCGGATGCCGTCCGATTTGCCCGTCTATCCCCAAGGTCGCGTTAGTGAAGCGGCCGGAAGTGATAATGGCACCTGCAAGTTGCGCGCAGTGACTTTTGCCAGTGCTGCTGCACCACGCGCGATGATCGATTTTTATGCGAGCGTTGCCAAACGGAGTGGTTACAAGGTTGCACAGAAGGATGATGGCAGCGAAACGACCGTTTCGGGTTCGCGGGTCAGCGATGGTGCGGCCTTTTATGCGATTGTTCAGCCCAATGGCAGCGGCAGCAGCGTTGATCTGGTTGCCAATCGCGGGCGTTAAACTGGCTTGACTTAGCGGGTCGATTGGCCTCTTTCCAAAGCGAAATCGGAAAGGTTGACCGTGACCCGCAATCGCGCATTCAAACAAGTTGATGTCTTCACATCGGTGCCGCTGCTCGGCAATCCCGTTGCGGTGATCCTCGACGCAGCCGGGCTTGATGATGTCGCGATGCAGCGCATTGCGAATTGGACGAACCTCTCCGAAACAACCTTCGTTTTGCCCGCCAGAGACCCTGCTGCTGACTATGCCGTGCGCATTTTTACGCCGCGTTGCGAATTACCTTTTGCCGGGCACCCGACACTTGGCACTGCGCACGCCGTGGTGGAGGC
This sequence comes from Sphingomonadaceae bacterium, assembly GCA_046153565.1. Taxonomy (GTDB): domain Bacteria; phylum Pseudomonadota; class Alphaproteobacteria; order Sphingomonadales; family Sphingomonadaceae; genus Aquisediminimonas. The sequence continues at coordinate 37,254 of JBJXDU010000039.1, read as the reverse complement.
CGGTATCGCCGCGCCCACGGCAGGTCTGCTAGTGATAGAATGCGCGGTCGGGCTGGTTGACGTGACGGTGAGCGCGGACGGGCTATCGTTCCGCTTGCCGCGTTACAGCCTTGCCGAGGCCGATACACCAGACGAACTGATCGCGGCGATTGGCGGCGCGGCTCTCCTCGCCAAGCCGCCCGCCACCGTCGATGTTGGCCCGCGCTGGATGATTGCCGAGCTGGTGTCGGCTGATGCGGTTGAGCAGCTTGCAGTCAACCTGCCGGCGCTTGCCGCCTACAATGAGCGCACCGCGACAACAGGGCTCACCGTTTTCGCGGCTAAAGGCGACGGCATCGTCGTCCGCTCATTCGCGCCGACCGATGGATTGGTCGAAGATCCCGTGTGCGGCAGCGGCAACGGGGCGGTCGCGGCATTCCGTCTCCTTAACGGCGCTATTGGTGACGGAGCGGCCTATGTGGCGAGCCAGGGGCGACAAATGGGGCGTGATGGCTATGTAAATGTCCGCATCGATGGCGGCGATATCCATGTCGGAGGATCGTGCGTTACCTGTATCGATGGTGTTTTCAAGCTGTAGCCATTCAGTCTCGACGAGCCGACGCACATTGCTTATGATTGAGGATGACTTCGATTTCGCTTGATCCAAAGACCGTTCGGGCTGCACATGTTTTTATGCAGCGGATTGAGCGCCGTTTTGCGATTGAACAAGCGATTCTCTTTGGCAGCCGCGCAAGACAAACGCATATTGAAGATAGCGACGCCGATATCGCGGTGATCATCGAAGGCCAACCTGGAAAACGATCAGCAGCCGCTCTAGAAATGGCAGGTGTTGCATTTGACGTTTTGCTTGAAACTGGGATCCTGATTGAGGCCCTCCCGTTATGGCATACTGAGTTCGAGCATCCTGAAACATTTAGCAATCCGGCCTTGATCCACGCAATCCAACGCGATGGAGTTGTTCTCTGACCCCGTTGGCTAGCCATATCAACAAGTCGCGGCAAGCGCTGCATAGTGCGCGCATTCTCCTCGTAGGCAATGATCCCGATGGGGCATGCAACCGGGCCTATTATGCAATTTTTGACGCCGCGATGGCCTCGCTTTTGGCTGTATCCGATGATAATTCAGCCATTGTTCCCAAAACCCATCGCGGCCTGATAGCGGCATTTGGCAAGCAAGTTGTTTTGGAAGGATATGTTGGTCAAGAGTTGGGAGCGGCCTTTAACAAGGTCGAACGACTTCGTTTGCTCGCAGATTATACCGGCGATCCGATTAGCGCCGAAGACGCTGATTGGGCCGTTCAACAGGCTGAGGCGTTTGTAGCGGCGATTATTGCGGCCTTTAATTTGCATTAGTTGTCTCACAGGAGCAAAGTTCTGCGCAGTAGCGCCTCCTTGGCAAACCAGCTAAGGCGCGGCAATGATCACTGATGTTCGCACCTTTACCGTAAAGCCTGATGACGATGGCATTCGCCTTGACCGCTGGTTCAAGCGCAATTTGCCTGATGCTAGTTTCAACCTCGTGTCGCGTTGGGCACGCACGGGGCAGCTGCGCGTTGATGGCAAGCGCGCTAAGCCCGGGGACCATGTGCTGACCGGCCAAAGCATCCGCGTGCCGCCTGCTGAACCTGTTACCAAGCCTGAGGCAGAGGAAAAAGTGCGGCCCAAAAAACTCCGGCCTGTGCTTAGTGAAGATGAAGCGGCCTTTGCCGAGAGTTTGGTCATTTATAAGGATAAGCAGGCGCTCGTGCTTAACAAGCCGCCGGGCCTCGCGACGCAAGGGGGCACCAAGACTGACGAACATATCGACGGGCTGCTTGATGCGCTCTGCTATGATATCGATGGGCGGCCCAAGCTTGTGCACCGGCTTGATAAGGATACGAGCGGCGCGCTGCTTGTCGCAAGGACGGCGCGGTCGGCAGGGCATTTTGCCAAGTCATTCTCCAGCCGCACCGCGCGCAAAGTCTATTGGGCTTTGATCATCGGCGTGCCCGATATTTTTGACGGGATGGTTGAACTCCCCATCGCCAAACAGCCCGGCAGCGGCGGCGAGAAGATGCATGTCGATATGAAAGAGGGGCAGGCGGCGCGCACTCGCTACCGGGTGATTGACCGCGCGGGGAATAGCGCGGCCTGGGTCGAGCTTCAGCCCTTTACCGGACGCACGCATCAGCTGCGCGTTCATATGGCGGCGATTGGTCATCCGATTGTCGGTGATGGCAAATATGGCGGGCGCGATGCCTTCCTTACTGGCAGCATCAGTCGCAAGATGCACCTCCACGCGCGGCGCATACGCGTTGATGGGCTTGATGGCAGTGACCAGATTGATGTGACCGCCGAACTGCCACCGCATTTTGCCGAAAGTCTCGAGTCGCTCGGATTCACGATTGAAGACGGCGATGCGATGGTGCTTGATGAAGTCAAATTCAAAGACACGCCCGAAGGCAAAGCGCGCGCCGCGCTCAACATCGCCAAGTCAGCGCGCAAGGAGCGCAAGGGCGAACGGCGCGGGCGGGGCGCGCGCGACTGATGCATCCCAATTCAGCCTTTCGCTGGGAAGACCGCGATGCGCTGCGTGCCTTTGCGCGCGAAGTGGGCATGGGATTGCTGTTTGCCGCTACCCCCGATGGCCCGCGCGTCGCGCATGTGCCGTTCGTGTTTCTGGATGATGACCGCATCGGATTTCATCTCGCGCGCGGTAATGGCCTTGTGCGTCACTTGGGTGGCAGCGAGGCCTTGTTCGTGATCAACGGGCCCGACGCTTATATCAGCCCCGATTGGTACGAGCTTGATAATGATCAGGTGCCGACGTGGAATTATCTGGCGCTTGAGCTGCAAGGCGTCGTGACCAAAATGGATCGGGATCAGCTGATCGCGCAAGTCGATGCGCTCACGGCTGAGCAAGAAGCGCGGCTCGCCCCCAAGCCCGAATGGACGCGCGACAAGATGAGCGCGGGGCGGTTTGAGAAGATGCTCGGCGCGATTGTCGGTTTCGACATGCGGATCAGTGCGTGGCGCAGCACCGCCAAGCTTGGCCAGAATAAGCCAGTTTCGGCCCGAGAGAATGCGGCCAACGCACTCGACGGCGTGGGGAAGCCAGCGGTTGCCCATTTGATGCGAAACCTCGCCCCATGAACAAGCTCGCTTTGTTCGATTGCGACGGGACTTTGGTCGATTCGCAAGCCAATATTTGTCTGTGTATGCAGCGCACTTTTGAGAGCGCAGGCTTGGCACCCCCGCCCAGCAACGCGATCAGAAGGCTAGTGGGGTTGAGCTTGGCCGAACTTGTAACGGCGCTGACGCCAGCAAGTGACCATGCCGTTCGGCAGTCGCTCGTCACCAGATATCGGGCCACATTTTTCGCGCTGCACGAAGGCGGATTAGTCGCACTAGAGCCGCTGTTTGACGGTATCTCACCGCTGTTGGCGCAGCTTATCGACAAAGGCTGGCTTTTGGGTGTGGCGACTGGCAAGTCCGATCGAGGGTTAGCGCGCGTACTAAGCAAACACGGCATTGCGGATCATTTTATCACTCTTCAAACCGCGGACCGGCACCCGTCAAAACCGCATCCGTCGATGGTGCATGAAGCAATGGCAGATGCAGGCGCAGCGCCTGAGACGACGATTGTGATTGGCGATACGAGTTATGACATGATGATGGCAGCGGCGGCAGGGGCACGTGGGCTTGGCGTCGCGTGGGGTTATCATCCCCCTGAGGAATTGAGCGCGGCGGGCGCCTTTGCGGTGGCGCAAGTGCCTTCCGATATCGCAAGATTGATGGAGGCATAATGATCGACGAAAAGGAAATGCGCGCCCGGCGGCGCTTTGCGATGATCAGTTTTGCGCGGCTGTTCGCGATCATCATCGCTTTTGTGGGGGCTGCGAACATCGGGGGACGGCTAATGCCCGACCTCTCGCCGCTACTCGGCAAAATCTTGCTCGCGGTCGCCGCCTTTCTGTTTTTTGCATTGCCAGCCTTCCTTAAACGCGCGTGGCGCTCGCGCGAATGAGGCGCTTCTATAAAGACGTGCGTGTTTCGGCGGATCGCGGCTTGCTGCTCGATGGCAAACCGGTGCGGACGCCCAAACGGGCACCTTTGGTTGCGCCCACCGACGCGCTGGTCGCTGCTATCGCCGACGAGTGGCGCGGGCAGGGGGAAAAGGTTGATCCGCGGACAATGCCGCTAACCGGTCTTGCGAATGCGGCGATTGATATTGTTGCGCCTGATCCTGCGGCCTCTGCGCGCGGCCTTGCAGCTTATGGCGAGAGCGATTTGCTCTGCTACCGCGCCGCTGATCCGCCTGATTTGGTTGCGCGGCAGGATGAACAGTGGAACCCGCTACTGGCATGGGCGCGGGCGCGCTATGATGTCAGCTTTACAGTCGTGACGGGCATAATCCACCAGCCGCAGCCAAGCGAAACGGTTGCGCGGCTTGGCCAAGCGCTCGATGCATTTGGCTTTTGGCATCTCGCCCCGCTCAATCCGATCATCACGATCAGCGGCTCGCTCATCCTCGCGCTGGCACTGGCTGAGGCTCACATCGAACCCGAAACCGCCTTCGATATCGCTCACCTTGACGAACTATGGCAGGCCGAAAAATGGGGAGAGGATCATTTCGCGATGCAAACGCGCGATGCGCACCGCGCCGATTTCTTGCAGGCAGCGCGGTTCCTCGCCTTACTTGATTAGGCTGCGGACGAAGCCGATCAGGCTGGTCTGGCGGCTGCGGCGCAGGCGTTCGGCATTGAGGATCGTCTGCACTTGCTCAAAGCATTTATCAGCATCATCGTTGACAAGGACATATTCATAGCCATCCCAGTGGCTGATTTCAGCCGCCGCGCGGCTCATTCGCGCGGTGATCACCTCATCTGAATCGGTGCCGCGTGAACGCAATCGCCGCTCAAGCTCAACGAGCGAAGGCGGGAAAATGAACACACGCGCGACATCACCGCCCGCTTGCTGATACAATTGCTGCGCGCCCTGCCAATCGATATCGAACAAGACATCGCGCCCTTCGGATAATGCCTTATCAACTGGCGCGCGTGGCGTGCCGTAGCGATGGCCAAAGACATGCGCCCATTCGAGAAATTCGCCCGCTGCGACCATTTCGCGGAACCGCTCAAGCGTCACGAAGTGATAATCGATGCCGTCCACTTCACCGGGACGGATCGGGCGTGTCGTGGCCGAAACCGACATTTCAAGCGCGTCATCCGCGGTCAGCAATTTTTGCGCTATCGTAGATTTGCCTGCACCCGACGGCGAAGAGAGGATGAAGAGAACGCCGCGACGATCAAAGGGAAGCGAGAGGGCCATGCGCGCTATTGCAACGCACAGCCGCGCTCGTCAATCCTTATGCCGCCGCCGCAATATGGGCGTCGATGGCGGTGGCGAGCACCGTTAACGGCACGCCGCCGGTCTTCACCACTGCATCGTTGAAAGCGGCCAGATCGAACTTTGCCCCCAATGCCGCCTGCGCCTTGCCGCGCAAACGGATCAGTTCGTTATGGCCGACTTTGTAACCGCAGGCCTGACCCGGCGAAGCGCAATAGCGATCGGTTTCGCTGGTCATCGAATTTTCGCCGCGCCCGGTATTTTCAACGAGGAAACGGATCGATTCTTCGCGCGTCCATTTCAGCGCGTGAAGCCCGGTATCGACCACCAAACGGCAGGCGCGGAATTGCTGCGCTTGCAAATAGCCAAGCTGACCAAGCGGATCCTCTTTATACAGCCCGCCTTCGTCACACAGCTGTTCCGAATAAAGCGCCCAGCCTTCAACAAAGGCGTTGAAACCCATCAATGATGATATGAGCGGGATATCCTTGCTAAATTCGGCAAGATACGCCCCTTGCCAGGCATGGCCGGGCAGCCCTTCATGCGCGGTCAGCGTCGCGAGCTGATATTTGGGCCACAATGTCGTCGATTTGAGGTTGATGTAATAAATGGCGGGCCGTGACCCATCGAGCGATGCGAAATTCATATAGCCAAGCGCGGCCCCCGCCTGAATATCCTCGGGCACGCGCTTGATCACAAGCGGCGCTTTCATGGTAAGGTGGGTGAGGCCAGGCATCAGCTTGCGGATCGCCGCAACGCGGTCGTTGCAATAAGCGATCAGCGCCTCGCGGCCCGCAGCGGTATCGGGATAAAGCATCTTTGGATCTTTAGTAAGCGCAAGCAAGCGTTCACCGACGCTGCCTTGCGTCATGCCTTGGCCCTTTAGAATCGCGTCCATCCGCGATTGGATCGCCTTATTCTGTTCAAGCCCGATGGCATGGATTTCGGCGGGCGAAAGCATCGTCGTCGTGCCCAATTTGAGCGCATAAGCATAATATTCGTCACCACCCGGCAGGCGGTGGACGCCCGCTATATCGGGCGCGTTGGCCGTCGCCTTGGTGAAGGCCGCAATTTGGCGATCAAGCGCTGGATAGATGAGCTGCTCGACCATCTTGGTCGCGCGCGCTTCCCACGCGCCTGTCAGCCCAGCTGCTTTGGCGCGTTCGGTGAGCGAGGTGACAAGGCCCTGCGCGCTTGCCTTGGTCGCGCGGTATTCGGTCAATTGGCCAAGCGCCTTTTTGGCGATGAACGAAGGGGGCATCACCCCGCGCGCCGCATCACGCGCAATTTGCGCGCTTTCGCTGTCGAGTGATGTCGCCATTGCGGCCACGCGCGCGAGATAGCTCTCTGCATCGGCTTTGCTTTTGATCTGATGCTGTGAATTCAAAAATTCGGGGATTGAAGTGATGGCACCGTCCTGCTGCGAGACGGGATAGGGGGTTGCGCCGCCAAAGAATCCGCCCGCGGCACCGCCGTAAAAAAATTTCGTGCCGGCCACGCCCTGCTCGGCGGCATATTTTACCGTGTCAAAGCTAATCTGTTGCGCCGGGCTAAGCGTCGCTCGGTTAATCGTGCCAAGCCGTGTCAGCATCGAGGAGACTTGCGCGCTCCATTTTGCCTCACCGGCCAGCGATCCATCGGACAGCTGGCTCTTGAGCGTGAGCCGCGCGCCTGAATCGAGGCCAAGTGATGTGGCCGATTCGGGGCTAAGCCGCATAATCTCTTCGGCAAATGTTCCGAGCAGGCCAGCAAACCGAGATAGTTTGGCGGGTTTTGCCTTGGCAGCGGCCAAAACCGTAGCAGGCGTGGTGGCTGCCGCAGTGCCCCATAACGCAGAGGCTAACAGCTTGCGGCGTGCAAAGGTCGTTTGAAACATATCTGAAAATTCCTCACCATCGTGATTACTGGGTGAGAGTATGACAGCGCAAAGCCGCTTTGCAATGGCGCTATTTTTTGCGCCCGAAATCTACCGAAACGACATTCGATCCGTCTTCAACCGGAACCACGGCCGGGCGATCATTTTCGGCAGGTTCATGATCGGCAATCGCGCCGTCTTCAACTTGTGCCTGAAATTGGAGCGCGAAATTGACCTCAGGATCAACGAATGCGGTAACCGCTGAGAAGGGAATTACCAAATGTGCGGGGATCTGGTTAAAGGTCAGCCCCACCTCAAATCCGCGATCATCCACCTTTAAATCCCAATATTTGTTCTGGATAACGATCGTCATCTCATCGGGGAACCGCTCGATCAAGCTGCGCGGGATCGATACGCCGGGTGCGCGGGTTTTGAACGTGATATAGAAATGGTGACCGCCGGGCAGCCCGCCCATCGCAACTTCGCCAAGCACACGGCCAACAACAGCGCGCAGTGCCTCCTGAACAATTTCATCGTAAGGAATCAGGCTATCGGGCGGGGTCTCACTCATGATTAACCAACTGAACGTTACGGAAGGCTTGGTCAAGACGTTGCGTCGGCGCGCGAGACCGTTATAGCGCGTGCGCATGCGCACCGGAGCCATTCACCGCAAAACCAATGAGACGTCGATTGACGTTGAGCTCAGCCTTGATGGAACGGGGGTCTATGCGGTTTCGACCGGCATTGGTTTTCTTGATCATATGCTTGAACAATTATCGCGCCATTCGCTGATTGATTTAAGCGTGAAGGCCGTGGGTGATCTCCATATCGATCAACATCACACGACCGAAGATACCGGGATCGCGATTGGCGAGGCGTTGCTGCAAGCGCTCGGCGATAAGCGGGGCATTACGCGCTATGGCAGCGCCTATGCGCCGATGGACGAAACGCTGACCCGCTGTGCGCTTGATATTTCGGGGCGGCCATATTTTGTGTGGAAGGTTGCACTGACGATGCCGCAATTGGGGCAGTGGGATACCGAGCTGATCGAACATTGGTTCCATTCGTTCGCGACCGCAGCGGGCATCACGCTCCATGTCGAAAATCTGTACGGCAGCAACAATCATCATATCGTCGAAAGCTGTTTCAAGGCGCTTGCCCGGGCATTGCGGACAGCAGTTGAGATTGACCCGCGCAAAAGCGACAGCATCCCTTCGACCAAGGGGACGCTCTGACTGTGTCCATCGCGCTTGTCGATTATGGCGCTGGCAATCTGCAATCGGTGAAGAATGCGCTGAAGGCCGCCGGGGCAGAGGATGTTCGCGTTACGGCTGATCCCGATGTGGTGCGCGGCTGTGACCGGATTGTCTTGCCGGGCGTCGGTGCTTTTGCTCACTGTATGGGCGCGCTTTCGGGTATTGATGGCATGGTTGCGGCACTGAATGAGGCGACCGGGCCGGGGGCTAAGCCATTTCTCGGCATTTGCGTCGGCATGCAATTGATGGCCGACGCAGGCGAAGAGCATGGCGTTCACGCTGGCCTAGGCTGGGTGAAGGGCAGAGTGAAGCTGATGACGCCCACCAATCCCGATACCAAGATACCGCATATGGGCTGGAACGAGGTCATTCCCGTCGTGCCCCACCCCCTGATCGAAGCGGGCGAGGCCTATTTCCTGCATAGTTATGCCTATTGGGGCGAAGACGGGGTGGCGCATACATCACTCGGTGCGCCGGTGATTGCGGCGGTTGGATCGGGGAACAGAATTGGTGTCCAATTCCACCCCGAAAAAAGCCAGGTTTATGGCCTGAAATTTCTCGAACGTTTTCTCAGGTGGAAGCCATGACGCAGACATCAGCTTTGCTTTGTGGCTTTGTGGCTTCGTGTGAGTCCCTCTTGTCATCACACAAAGCCACTAAGCCACGAAGAAGAAGGGGTCATGAGTGTCGTTGATCATTTTTCCCGCGATTGACCTCAAAGGCGGCCAAGTCGTTCGCTTAGCTGAAGGCGATATGGACCGGGCGACGGTCTACGGTGATGATCCGGCGGCGCAGGCATTACTTTTTGCTGAGGCGGGGGCTGAGCATCTCCATGTCGTTGATCTCGACGGCGCCTTTGCGGGTGAAGCGGTCAATGCGGGCGCGGTTGAAAGCATTGTTGCGGCCTTCCCCGGTCATGTTCAAGTCGGCGGGGGCATCAGGACGCGCGCCAACGTCGAGCGCTGGTTTGATGCTGGTGTGTCGCGCGTGGTGATTGGCACGGCGGCGCTTGAATATCCCGACTTGGTGCGCGAGGCTGCGCGTGATTTCGCTGGCGGGATTGTGGTTGCGGTTGATGCGCGTGACGGCTTTGTCGCCACCAAAGGCTGGGCCGATGTCTCGGAAGTGCGGATTGAAGAGATGGCCGCGCGGTTCGAGGATGCGGGCGTTGCCGCCTTGCTGTTTACCGATGTTGGGCGCGATGGGATGCTAAAAGGCTGCAACGTCCAAGCGACGGTAGACCTCGCGCGCGCCACATCAATTCCGGTCATTGCCAGCGGCGGCGTCGCGGGGATCAGCGATATCCGCATGCTGTCGCTCTTTGTCAAAGACGGGATCGAAGGCGTGATTACGGGCCGCGCGCTCTATGATGGGCGCTTGGATTTGGCGGCGGCGCTCGCGGTTGCCGCGCTGTGACTGTTAGAGTTCGCGTTATCCCCTGCCTTGACGTTAAGGATGGCCGCGTGGTGAAGGGGGTCAACTTTGTCGATTTGCGCGATGCCGGTGATCCAGTTGAAGCCGCGCGGGCTTATGACGCGGCCGGGGCTGATGAACTCTGCTTCCTTGATATCACTGCCAGCCATGAAGCGCGCGGCACCTTGCTCGATATGGTCGCGCGGACGGCCGAAGTCTGTTTCATGCCGCTGACTGTTGGCGGCGGCGTGCGCAGCGCCGATGATGCGCGCGCGCTATTGCTCGCCGGGGCGGATAAGGTTGCGGTCAACAGCGCGGCGGTCACGCGACCTGAGCTTGTGGCGGAAATGGCCAATCGCTTTGGCAGCCAATGCGTTGTGGCAAGCGTCGATGCACGACGCGTCGGCGACCATTGGGAAGTCTTCACCCACGGTGGGCGCACCGCGACAGGGGTCGATGCTGTCGCTCACGCGCAAAATCTCGCGAGACTGGGTGCCGGCGAATTGCTCGTCACCTCAATGGACCGCGATGGCACGCGTGATGGCTATGACCTGACGCTAACCAAAGCGATTGCGGAACGCGTTTCGGTGCCCGTGATCGCCAGCGGCGGGGTGGGGTCGCTCGCTCATTTGGTTGCGGGCGTGGTGGTAGGGAGGGCGAGCGCTGTGCTCGCAGCCTCGATTTTCCACTTCGGCGAAGCGACGATTGCGGATGCTCGCCGTGCCTTGGCCAGTGCGGGCGTACCAGTGCGAACCCCGCTGAAGCCCTGATTTGCGCCGTGAAACGTCGATTAGCTTTACATTTACCATGTTCCGTTTTGGGTCGTTAACCACTGAAGTGCGCAGGCGGCCTATATTGTCAGACTTTGGCAAGCTATTTGCTTTTACATAGCCACAACAACGCGAATCGCGGAGTTTTGATTCGCCGAAGGGGCATAGGATTATGAAGACCACATTACTGATCAGTATCGCAACAATCGCTGTGCTCGGGATGAGCGCGCCTGCGCAGGCAACCGGTGGCCTGTTTGGCGGCTCCAGCGGCAAATGGTGGACGCCAGCCGCGCACAAACATCGGCCCGGCTGTGGACATCCCGGTTATGGCGGATCCAGTTCAACGAGCAGCTCGACATCGGGCGGCGCTACGTCGACGTCCACATCGGGCGGCGCTTCGTCGACCTCCACATCAGGTGGTGCCTCGTCGACTTCAACCTCGACGTCGGGTGGCGCTTCTTCGACATCGACTTCGACATCAGGGGGCATGACCTCGACTTCGACATCAGGCGGTTCGACGACAACTTCGACTTCAGGCGGGTCAACTACGACCTCGACCTCAGGAGGATCAACGACGACGTCGGGCGGCTCAACGACCACCTCTGGCGGGTCAACAACAGGTGGATCGACCACGACATCTACGTCTGGCGGCGCGACGTCGGGCGGCTCGTCATCATTTGGTGGTTCGACGACGACGTCGACATCAACCTCGGGCGGATCATCTTCATTTGGCGGTTCGACCACATCGACAACTTCGGGCGGTTCATCAACGGGCAGCAGCACGAGTTCGACCACAACATCGACTTCCGGCGGCGGTTCAACCTCGACCGGTGGTTCGACCACAAGTGGTGGGTCTACGACCTCTGGCGGTTCAACGTCATCGGGCGGGACAGAGGTTCCCGAACCAGCTGATTTCGCGCTATTCTTGATCGGCGTTACCGGCTTGCTCGTCGGTCGCCGCGCGAGCCGCGCGCGCAACGCTGCTGCACAGGAAGCGCTTGACGCGTAAAGCGCTGGTCGGCCACACAAGACCATGGCCGACACACTGACAAGACTCGAAGCAATTATCAGGGAGCGTCGGATCGGTGATCCGGCGCTTTCCTATGTCGCACAGCTAACCGCCGCCGGGCGGGCCAAAATGGCCCAGAAAGTGGGCGAGGAAGCGGTCGAAACAGTGATCGCTGCGGTTGCCGATGACCCCAAGGCTGTGGTCAGCGAAAGTGCTGATCTGCTCTTTCACCTCGCCATATTGCTGGCCGACATGAATGTGTCATTCGTCGATATTATGGCTGAACTCGACCGGCGTGACGGCGTTTCAGGCCTCGCCGAAAAAGCCGCAAGGACAGCCTGATGCCCATTGATGCCACCGCGCCCTATGATGATACCAACATCTTCGCCCGCATTTTGCGCGGCGAAATTCCGAACAAGACGGTTTATGAGGATGAGTGGGCGCTCGCCTTTCATGATATCAACCCGCAAGCGCCGGTGCATATTCTCGTAATCCCCAAGGGGCCTTATGTCAGCTGGGACGATTTTACCGCCACTGCGAGCGACGCCGAGGTGCTGGGCTTCGTCCGCGCGGTCGGCGCAGTCGCGCGCGCTGCCGGGATGCCGGCGCCTGGATATCGCTTGCTCGCCAACGTTGGGATACACGGTCACCAAGAGGTGCCGCACCTCCACGTCCATATCTTTGGCGGCACCCAAATGGGGCTGATGTTACCACGATGATATCCTATATGGAATTTTATTCTTGACAGAGTAACGCTGATTCGGCACTTTTTGCGACGATGCTGAATTGCGATTCGCGTCCACCTTTCCTCGTTTTGATGTCCAATGGGCCGTAACCGCCGATAAACGGTTGCACCTTTGCGATTTGCGGCTAGGTTTGCCGGCATAAAGAGTTTGTGGGAGTAAGTTATGATTTTTGGGCGGATTAAATCGCTGGATGCCATTTTGGCGACGGCGGAGAAAAAATCGCTGACGCGCTCGCTTGGCGCGTTTCAGCTGACGATGCTGGGCATCGGGGCCGTGATTGGCACCGGGATTTTCGTTCTGACCGCTGAGGCCGCGCAAAAGGCGGGGCCGGGGATGATGATCAGCTTCATTATTGCCGGTATTGTCTGCGCCGTCGCTGCCCTTTGCTATGCGGAACTGGCGTCGATGGTGCCCGTTTCGGGGTCTGCCTATACCTATACCTATGCGGTGATGGGTGAAATGCTCGCGTGGATGGTCGGCTGGGCGCTGGTGCTTGAATATGCGATTGCGGCAGGGGCGGTGTCGGTTGGCTGGTCGGGCTATTTCGTCGGTTTGCTCAAGAATTTTTTGGGGATTCACATTCCCGATATTATCACCTCGGGGCCAAGCGGCGGGGGGGTCATCAACCTGCCTGCTATGATCATCGCGCTGCTGGTTACATGGCTGCTCGTCATCGGCACAACCGAAAGTGCGCGGGTTAATGCCGTGCTGGTCGGGGTAAAGGTGTTTGCGCTGTCGGTGTTCATCGTCCTTGCGGTGCCGGTGATGAAATCAACCAATTTTGAACCTTTCACACCGCTTGGATTTGGCGGTGTCTCGGCAGCTGCGGCGTCAATCTTCTTTGCTTATGTGGGCTTTGACGCGGTGTCGACGGCAGCGGAAGAAACCAAGAATCCGCAGGTGAATATGCCAATCGGCTTGCTGGGTTCGCTCGGCATTTGCACGCTTTTCTACTTGCTCGTCGCGGCAGGCGTGATTGGATCAGTTGGCGCGCAGCCGATGCTCGATGCTACCGGTGCGGGGCTAGCCCCAGGTTCGTCAGAACTGACGGCGGCTTGTAACGCCATTCAGGATAATGCCGTTGTCTGTTCAAAAGAAGCGCTGGCGTGGACTCTGCGGAGCATCGGATGGGCCCAGATCGGTAATCTGATCGGTCTTGCCGCTGGCATTGCGCTGCCATCGGTTATTCTGATGATGATGTATGGCCAAACGCGCATCTTCTTCGTGATGAGCCGCGATGGTTTGCTGCCCGAAGCACTATCATCGATCCATCCGCGTTATAACACGCCGCATGTGATCACGATCATCACGGGCATTTTTGTGGCCTTCTTCGCCGCTTTCTTCCCCGTCGGGGCGCTCGCCGATATTTCGAACGCGGGCACATTGTTTGCCTTTGCGATGGTATCGATTGCCGTGATGGTGCTGCGTTACACGGACAAAGATCGCCACCGCCCGTTCCGCACACCGCTGGTCAACGTGGTTGCGCCCTTGTCGATCCTTGGCTGCCTCTATCTGTTTTACAGCCTGTCGATGTATACCAAGGCGCTGTTCTTCGTATGGGCGGGGATCGGCCTAGTGGTCTATTTCCTCTATAGCCGCGGTGCGAGCCATGTGGGCAAGGGGCTGGCGTAAGCGGGTTTGAGCAGAAATTGTCCGCTTATCCTGAGTAGCCCTTTCGACTGCCTTGCAGGCGCTCAGGACAGGCGTTGAGCTTGTCGAAACGGCGTATCGAAGGACCGGTGCCAGACTCTAAAGCCGTGCTTCGATACGGGCTTTCGATGCTTCGCACTCAATCCCTACTCAGCATAAGCGGTATTGGGTCAACCTAAAGTCATCACGCGCTAAGTACTGACCTACCCCAGCCTTGCCGCCACCAATGCCTTCAAATCGCCCTCGGGCCGGGGGCCATAGTGGCTGATACATTCGGCAGCACATACCGCGCCCATGGTGAGGCTGTCGGCGAGTGACCGCCCTTGCAGCTGACCCGCGAGGAAGCCTGAGGTGAATGTATCACCCGCGCCGGTCGTATCGACGACGCGGGCAATCGGTTCGGCGGGAACTTCGGCGCGGACGCCGCCCTGCACCGCCATCGCGCCTTGTTCGGCGCGCGTCACAACGAGGGTGTTCACATGGCCCGATAGCGCGGCGATGGCGGCTTCGAGGTCATCACTTTGCATAAGCGCAGTGACTTCTTCTTCGTTGCAGAACAACGTGTCGATTTTGCCGCCGTGGATGAGGCCCAGAAAATCATCGCGGTATAGGCCCATCAGATAGAGCGCCGATAGCGCAAGCACGACGCGGGTGTTTGACGCCTTGGCAATCTCCATCGCGCGGATAATCGCTGCACGCGGCTCGGCTGGATCCCACAAATATCCCTCGATCAGCAGATATTGTGCCCCCGCAATCAGGCTTTCATCAACGGCGGACGCTGGCAAGTTATGCGCCATAGCAAGCGAAGTGTTCATCGTCCGCTCGCCGTCAGGCGCGATCAGGATCAAGCAGCGGGCCGTTCCCGGCGGGCCGGGGAGCGCGGGTACATCGAAAACGATACCCGTGCTGCGCATATCGTGGCGAAATACTTCGCCAAGTTGATCTTCGGCGACTTGGCCAATGAACGCGCATTTGTGGCCAAGCGCGGCCAAGCCTGCGAGTGAATTGGCCGCAGACCCGCCCGAAATTTCGCGCGCTGGCCCCATGCGGCCATATAGTTCGGTGGCGCGGCCCGCATCGATCAGCTGCATCGACCCTTTGGCCAGGCCCTCGCCTGCCAGAAACTCTTCGGTAGTGCTCGCAAGCACATCGACGATGGCATTGCCGATCGCGACAATTTCAAGGGTGGTTTCGGTCATGAAGGCTCCGGTTCGGGTAAGTGACGTGTTCGCGCCGCCTAGCCGCCCTGCCGCGTGCGCGCAAGCCGGGGGTGGTTGACAATCCCGCCACCACGCGGCCACACCCCGCTCATGTTTCGTGCGCTGTCCCTCTCGCTCCAGCAACTTGGCGACCCCGCAATCATCTGGGTCTTTGTCAAATCATTTGCGTTGACGCTCGTCATTTTCGTGGGGCTGGGCGCAGGTGCTGTCTTGGGTGCACGCGCTTTGGTCGAGGCATGGGGCTGGGGAGCTGAGGGAGGGCTTGCGGCCGCAGCAACCGCCGCACTCGCCGCCTTTGTCGCCGCGTGGCTGCTCTTTCGGGCGGTCGCGATGCCCGTGATGAGCTTGTTTGCTGATGAAATTGTCGCGGCGATTGAGGCCAAACATTATCCCGAGGCCGCGAAAATGGCGCGACCGGTAAGCGTGGCGCTTGGCCTGTGGATGGCGCTTGGGTCGGTTGCGCGGTTGATCGGTGCCAATCTAATCGCGCTGCCACTCTATTTGCTGCTGATTGTGACGGGTGTTGGCCCGCTCATTCTCTTCGTCTTGATCAATGCGTGGCTGCTCGGGCGTGATTTGGGCGAGATGGTAGCGGCCCGCCATCTGGACGGCACAGCGCGGCGCGATTGGTTGCGCGTGACACGGGGGGAGCGGGGGCTTATGGGGTTGATCGTCACTGGGCTGTTCATGCTGCCCTTCATAAATTTCATAGCGCCAATCATGGGGGCTGCCATGGCCACACATTTATTCCACGGAAAAAGGGCATGAACCGTATCGCTTGCGCCCTGATTATGACGGCAATGCTGAGTGCTTGTAGTCAGGCACCGGTGCCCCGGCCGGTTAGCGCCAGCGTCGTTCCCGCCACGTCGCGCGTGCCAACCATAGTGCCAGCCGGCCTTGACCGGGTGATCGGCAAGGATGCGCGCGGGCTCGTCTCGCTCTTTGGCGCGGCTGATCTGGATGTGATCGAGGCCGATGCGCGCAAGCTGCAATTCGGGACGGGTAGCTGCATATTGGATGCCTATCTCTATCCGCCTGCCAAAGGGCGCGAGCCAGTCGTGACCTATATCGACGCGCGTCAGCCCGATGGGCGCGACGTTGATAAGGCGTCGTGTATTACGGCGCTGGCTAAGCGAAAATAGGGGGCTACTCAGGATAAGCGGAATTCGATTGGTTCAACCGACCGACCGCCCACCTCACCGCTTCGGCAACCACAGGATCCACATCACGCTCCAACTGCCTGAGAGCGGGCACAAGCGAGACATCGCCGCTATTCCCCGCAGCAATCGCGGCATTGCGCACCATGCGGTTGCGGCCAATCCGCTTGATGGGTGAACCGGCAAACACAGCGCGAAACCCGGTGTCATCAAGCGCGAGTAAATCCCCAAGCGCAGGGGCGGCGAGTTCGGCGCGGCCAAGGAAGGCGCGGTTGGCCGCCGCACTGTCAGCAAATTTATTCCATGGGCACACCGCGAGGCAATCGTCGCAGCCATAAATTCGGTTGCCTATCCCGGCGCGCAAATCAAGCGGGATCGGGCCTTTATGCTCGATGGTGAGATAGGAAATGCAGCGTCGCGCGTCGAGTATATAGGGCGCCGTAAAGGCGTCGGTCGGGCAGGCGCGCAGGCAGGCGGTGCAGCTGCCGCATTGATCGCGCTGTGGTGGATCGGGGTCGAGCGCCAGCGTCGTCATGATCGCGCCGAGGAACAGCCAGCTGCCATGTTCGGCGCTGACAAGGTTGGTGTGCTTGCCCTGCCACCCAATTCCGGCGGCGGCCCCTAGCGGCTTTTCCATAACGGGTGCGGTATCAACGAAGACCTTGAGATCACCGCCGCCCGCCGCAATCAGCCAGCGGGCCAAGGCTTTAAGCGATTTCTTGACTACATCATGATAATCCGCGCCTTGGGCATAGATCGAGATTTTTCCGCGTGCGGGCACGTCAATCGGCGGCGCGCCCGGCGCATAGCTCATGCCCAGCATGATCACGCTCATCGCTTCGGGCCATAGCGCGCGGGGGCTGCTGCGTTCATCGGCGCGCGCCTTCATCCACGCCATCTCGCCCTGCGCGCCGCTGTGCAGCCAGTTGGCCAGCCGCTGCCCCATCTCTGGCGACACATCCGCGCTGGTCACGCCGCACGCCACAAAACCAAGCGATTTGGCTTGTTCCTTTAACGCGATCTTCAGGGCTAGCTTGTCATGGGGCATGCAACCTCGCTACCACGCGGGCGGCAGATTGCGAGAGGGACTTTTTTTGAGCGTGGATCAAGATCATCCAGTATGGGCGCGCAGCCTGATCAAGAATTTTGGCAAAGCGCGCGCGGTAAACGGTGTCAGTCTGTCGGTGCCGCGCGGGTCGATTTACGGCGTGCTGGGCCCCAATGGGGCGGGCAAGACGACGACTTTGCGCATGTTGCTTGGTATCATTGATCCCGATCAAGGTGAGCGTAGCCTGCTCGGCCACACCAGCCCGCGCGAGGCAAGCACGCGCGTTGGCTATCTGCCTGAAGAGCGCGGACTCTACCCCTCGATGAAGGCGCGCGAAGCGATTGCGTTCATGGGTGCGCTGCGCGGGCTTGACTGGAACGAAGGGCGCAAGCGCGCTGATCTGATGCTCGAAATGGCCGGACTTGGCCATGCCCGCGATCTCAAAATCCGTAAATTGTCCAAAGGGATGGCGCAGCTTGTTCAGTTACTGGGATCAATCGTGCATCAGCCCGAACTGATCGTGCTCGATGAACCCTTTTCGGGGCTTGATCCGGTCAATCAGGAATTGCTTGAAAAGCTGATCCTTGCCGAACGGGCGCGCGGCGCGACGATCCTTTTCTCGACGCATGTGATGGGCCATGCCGAACGGATGTGCGATCATCTGTCGATCATCGCCAAGGGGCAAGTGCATTTCAACGGTACCGTCGATGATGCCCGCGCGATGCTGCCAATGCGCGCTCGTTATGTCGCGAGCAACGGACAAGACAGCGTTCGCGCATTGCTGCCCGACGGTGCCGAACCTGCCGGCGAAGGCTGGCGCTTCACCGTGCCGCACGGCGGGGCAGAGGCCATCGTCACAAAATTGATCGACGCGGGGCATGGCATTGCGGGCCTGTCAATCGAACGCCCAAGCTTGCACGACGCCTTTGTCCGCATCGTGGGCGACGCCAAGACGGAAGCCATGATATGAAAGAATTATTCGCCCAAGCCCTCGTGATCGCGCGGCGCGATTTCATGTCAATCGTTGGCACGCCGACTTTCCTCATTTTCCTGCTAACACCGTTGCTGATGATCACGATCAGCGGCGCGAGCGGGTTTGGTGCGGCGAAATTGGCACTCGATTCAGAGGGTAATGCCCGCACCGTCGCAATTGCCGGGGGCAACGATGCGGATCGCTTGCTCGCCGCTGATGTGCAAGTGCGCAAGCTTTACAATGGCGGTGGCCCGGCGCGGTTGATGGTGTTGCCGCAAACGACGACGGTGAAGCAGGCGCTCGAAGATCCGAAATATGAAACGCAGGGTGTGATGGTGGGGCCGCTGGCCGCGCCAACGATAAGCTTTGGCGATGGCAATCAGCGCGCAGCGGCCTATCTGGCTGAGCTGAGCGAACGGGCGCTGCAAAGCGAACGGGCAGGAACGATTGACATCAAGCCGATCAGCACACCCAAGATGGTCAGCATTAAGGCGCCTGCGGTTAACGTGAACACGCGGCAGACGGTCGGCGTCGGCGCGGTGTTTTCGATATTCCTGTTGACGCTGTTGCTCGCCGGGCAAACGGTGGGGATGCTCGCCGAAGAGAAATCGAACAAAGTGATCGAAATTGTTGCGGCGGCGATCCGGATCGAGGCGGTCTTTTTTGGCAAGCTGATCGGCATGTTTGGCGTGGCTATGGTGTTTATCGCCTTTTGGGGCGCGCTCATCCTTGTGCTGCTCCAGTTCGTGCCCGACACCGTACCGCTTGCTGGCTATCAGCCTGCGGTGGGGCTTCCCCTGTTCCTGCTCATGTGCGGCGTCTATTTCGCGATGGCGTTCATGCTGCTTGGCGGGGTGTTTCTGGGGATAGGGGCGCAGGCATCGACGATGCGCGAAATCCAGATGATGTCGCTGCCCATCACGGTGTTTCAAATGGCAATGTTCGGCCTTTCATCAGCGGCGGCGGGCAATCCGGGCACCACGATAGCGACATTTGCCGAATGGTTTCCGTTCAGCTCACCCTTTGCGATGGCGGCGCACGCGGCCAATGATGCCGCGCTCTGGCCCCATATCGGCGCGCTGGCGTGGCAGATGCTCTGGGTCATGATCACCATCTGGTTCGCCGCGCGCATGTTTCGCGCAGGCGTGCTCAAGGCGGGCGGCGGCTGGGCTGGCGTGTTCGGATTTCGGAAACGGGTTGCGGCCCCTTAAATCCTCCCCGTAGGCGGGGAGGTGGCGCGCTTGCGCGACGGAGGGGGGCTTGAGCGACGTCTCAGGTGCATCATCGGAAACCCCCCTCCGTCAGCCGTCCCGGCTGCCACCTCCCCGCGCACGGGGAGGATCTTGTTCGCAAAGCCTATCAGGGCAATCGGGTGAACGGGCTTTCACGGGCAATGCGGCTCAAAGATCCTCCCCGAGCTTGTCTCGGGGAGGGGGACCGCTCGCGGAGCGAGTGGTGGTGGGGCAATTGTGAAAGAATACACCCCACCGTCACGCCTTCGGCGCGCCACCTCCCCGAGACAAGCTCGGGGAGGATCGTTTTATCCCGTTCACCCGATTGCCCTGCAAAGCCTATTGACAAGTCTGTAAACAGTGGCATTCTGCAACTAAATTAGCAGAGGATTTGCCATGGCCACCATGCCCAAAGAAGCGCCATCACTCGTTGACCCGCGCGACGTTAGCCGCGCTGAACTGTACAGTAGCGATACGTGGCAAGCGCCCTTCGCCGAGCTGCGCGCCAATGCGCCGATCTATTATTGCGAAGATTCGAAGTTTGGCCCCTATTGGTCGATCTCGACCTACAAGCCGATTGTGCATATCGAGGCGCTTCCCAAAGTCTTTTCCTCATCATGGGAATATGGCGGGATTACCGTTGCCGGTGATCCCTCGGCGATCCTTGAAGGCGAAGTGCGGATGCCGATGTTCATCGCGATGGACCCGCCAAACCACACCGCGCAGCGCCGCACTGTCGCGCCTGCCTTTGGCCCAAGCGAAGTGCAGAATATGCGTGATGAAGCCGTTGCGCGCACCGCCGAGGTGCTTGATGGCCTGCCCATTGGCGAAGCGTTTGACTGGGTTGAGCGCGTGTCGATTGAACTGACCACTGGTATGCTCGCCAAACTGTTCGATTTTCCGTGGGAAGAACGTCATAATCTCACGCGCTGGTCCGATGTGCTCGGCGATATTGAATTATTTGATACAGTTGAGGAGCGTCAATTCCGCCTAGCAAATGCGTTTGAAATGGGCGCGGCGTTCAAGCAACTCTGGGACCGCAAGGCCGCCGAGCCGCCATCGAACGACCTCATTTCGATCATGCTCAATTCAGACGCGATGGCGCATATGAGCGAAGGCGAGTTTATGGGGAATCTGATCCTCCTGATCATCGGTGGCAATGATACGACGCGCAATTCGATGACGGCTTATGCTTATGGCCTCGCGCAATTCCCGCAAGAGCGCGCCAAGCTTGAGGCTGATCCTTCGCTCATTCCCAATGCAGTGGCCGAGCTGCTCCGCTGGCAAACCCCGCTCGCGCACATGCGCCGCACTGCGATGGAGGATACCGAAGTCGAGGGGCATAAGATCAAGAAGGGCGATAAACTAGCCCTCTGGTATATTTCGGCCAACCGCGATGAGAGCATTTTTTCCGATCCCGACAAGATCATCGTAACCCGCGAAAATGCGCGGCGGCATTTGGCCTTTGGTTATGGCATCCACCGCTGCGTCGGCGCGCGGGTGGCTGAGCTGCAACTGCACACATTGCTTGAGGAAATGGCCAAGCGGCGGTTGCGCGTGAAGGTGCTTGAAGAGCCAGTGCGCGTCCATGCTTGCTTCGTGCACGGCTACCGCAAGTTGATGGTTGAGCTTGAGCGTTATTAGGTTCAGACTGGTGCGATAAAGACAATATGAGAGGATCGTCACATGGCCACCGCTTTCAAGGAACACGTCGACCCCGTTGATCCGCTCGACGTCAGTCGCGCCGAACTTTATACCAACCATCTCTGGCATGAACCCTTTGCCAGACTGCGCGCCGAAGCACCGGTCTATCGCTGCGAGACTAGCAAATTCGGTGCCTATTGGTCGGTAAGCAGCCACAAAGCGATCCAGCATGTTGAGGCGCTGCCTGACATTTATTCCTCATCCTACGAACATGGCGGGATTACCATCGTTGACCGCGATGAAATGGAAAATGACATTCAGCTGCCGATGTTCATCGCGATGGATCGGCCCAAACATACGGAACAGCGGCGCACGGTGGCTCCGGCGTTCACACCGACCGAAATGGTGCGCATTGCCGACGAAATCCGCACGCGTACCGCCGAAACGCTTGATGATTTGCCGTGGGGAGAGACATTTGACTGGGTTGATCGGGTATCGATTGAGCTCACCACAGGCATGCTTGCGATTCTGTTCGATTTTCCCTGGGCTGATCGGCGCAAATTGACCTTCTGGTCGGACTGGGCGGGCGATATCGAACTTGCTGCCGATCACACCCGCCGCGATGAACGGATGGGGCATTTGTATGAAATGGGGGCCTATTTTCAGCGGCTGTGGGACGAACGCGTCGATAAAGCGCCGACGCCGGACCTTATCTCGATGATGATCCATTCTGAAGCGATGAAGGATATGGGCCAGATGGAGTTTATGGGGAACCTGATC
Source organism: Sphingomonadaceae bacterium (assembly GCA_046153565.1). Classification (GTDB taxonomy): domain Bacteria; phylum Pseudomonadota; class Alphaproteobacteria; order Sphingomonadales; family Sphingomonadaceae; genus Aquisediminimonas. The sequence goes on along the minus strand of JBJXDU010000039.1, from coordinate 15,174 downwards.
CTCCTGATCGTCGGCGGTAATGATACAACGCGCAATACAATGTCGGGGATCGCTTATGCGCTCGACAAATATCCCGAGCAGCGTGCGTTGCTTGAGGCCGATCCTTCGATCATCCCGGGCGCGGCGAGCGAATTCATCCGCTGGCAAACCCCGCTTGCCCATATGCGGCGCACCGCACTTGCCGACACCGAGCTTGACGGCCATGCGATCAAGAAGGGCGACAAGGTCGTGCTCTGGTATATTTCGGCCAACCGCGACGAAAGCGTGTTTCCGAATGCTGAAGCGCTTGATCTCAAACGCGAAAATGCGCGGCGGCATCTGTCGTTTGGCTATGGCATCCACCGCTGCGTCGGTGCACGGCTTGCCGAATTGCAAGTGCAGATCTTGCTTGAGGAAATGGCCAAGCGGCGGATGCGCGTCACCATTGAGGGTGAACCGGTCCGCGTTGCGCAATGTTTTGTGAATGGCTATCGCAAGATGAACGTTCGTCTAAGCAAATATTGACATGAGGCATCGGTGACGCAGGCAGTTTCGACATATTCATTCAAACCGCTTGTGGTGATCGATGCACTGCGCAAATTGATGGCGGATAAGGAAGATACGGCTCAGGTATTCCGCATCCTCGTTGCCCTGCGCGGTGGATCATTTGACCGCGCGTTCAAGCGGTTCACCAAATCGCCGGTGGGTCAGCGCGTGCTCACGAACAAGGAGGATTTGATCGACCGCCTGAGCGACCGCGCCTATCTTGAGGGGCTGCCCAAGGGCACGTTGGGGCGCGAATTCATCGAATTCCTTGATTTTTGCGGGATCAGTTCGGATGGGCTTAACGACGCCGCGCGCGAAGGCGGGGCGATTGAAGACCGGTTGAGCGAAGATCAACTCCGCTTCGCGCGGCGCACCCGCGTGCAGCATGATCTGTGGCATGTCGTCGCGGGCTATGGCTGCGACGGCTTTGGCGAAGTGTGCAATCTGGCTTTCTCTTATGCGCACGGCGGCAATATTGGCATGATGCTGATGGCGGCGGCAGGCGCGCATCGCTATGCACAAGCCTTCCCCGGCGCGCGCGTCTGGAGCGCCATGTGGGAAGGCTATCGCCGCGGCAAGCGCGCGATATGGCTCCCCGCAGTCGATTGGGAGGCTTTGCTTGACCGGCCGCTGGCGGATGTACGCAAAGAACTCGGCATTCACGATCTGCCAACCCGCTACCGCGCCGCCCCGCATATCATCCGTGCTTCGGGGCCGCTCGCGGCGGCGGGGTAATCAGACCTGCGCTGATCCTGAGTAGCGGTTGATACCTAGGCTGCTGGTGCGAGGCACACCAGCAAGGTCAGGCAAACAAGGGCGCGTTGCATTACCTATTTTCCACCGGCACATAATCGCGCATCACTGGCCCGGTATATAGCTGACGCGGGCGACCGATTTTTTGTTCGGGGTCCGAAATCATCTCGTTCCACTGCGCGACCCAGCCGACGGTGCGGGCGAGCGCGAAGAGCACGGTGAACATGCTTGTCGGGAAGCCGATGGCGGAGAGGATGACGCCCGAATAGAAATCGACGTTGGGGAACAATTTCTTTTCAATGAAATAGGGATCGTTCAGCGCCATTTCTTCAAGCTGCAACGCCACCTCAAAGATTGGGTCTTTGACGCCCAGCTCGCTTAGCACTTCGCGCACGGTCTGCTGCATGACGGTCGCGCGCGGATCGTAATTTTTATAGACGCGGTGGCCAAAGCCCATCAAGCGGAACGGATCGTCCTTATTCTTCGCGCGCTCGATATAGTGCGGAATGCGGTCGGGCGTGCCGATTTCACGCAGCATTTCAAGCGCCGCTTCATTCGCGCCGCCGTGCGCGGGGCCCCACAAACAGGCAATGCCCGCCGCGATGCAAGCAAAGGGATTGGCACCCGAAGAACCGGCAAGCCGCACCGTCGATGTCGATGCATTCTGCTCATGATCGGCATGGAGGATGAAAATCCGGTCCATCACCTTTTCAACAATCGGATTAACTTCATAGTCTTCAGCCGGGTTGCCAAAGGTCATCCGCAAGAAGTTGCCCGTGTAGGACAGCGAATTTTTAGGATAGAGGAAGGGGCGACCGACCGAATATTGGTAGGCCATTGCAGCAATTGTCGGCATTTTGGCGACCAGCCGGTGCGAAGCGACCATCCGCTGCTGCGGGTCGGTGATATCAGTCGAATCATGGTAGAAGGCCGATAGCGCGCCAACAACGCCGCACATGATCGCCATCGGATGCGCGTCGCGCCGGAATCCGCGATAAAATGTGGCGAGCTGTTCATGCACCATTGTGTGGCGCGTGATTGTCGTGGTGAAACTATCGAGTTCAGCTTTGTTGGGAAGCTCTCCATTCAACAGCAAATGGCAGACCTCCATATAGCTTGAATGTTCGGCGAGCTGACCAATCGGGTAGCCGCGGTGGAGCAAGATGCCCTGATCGCCGTCTATATAAGTGATCGCCGATTCGCAGCTGGCGGTTGAGGTGAAGCCGGGATCGAAGGTGAAATCACCCGTTTGCGCGTACAGCTTCCTAATATCGATGACGTCAGGGCCGACGCTGCCCGAGCGCACAAGATAGTCGTGATCCTTGCCGTCGATGGTAAGTTTCGCATTGCTGTTGGTCATCACTATCCCTTTCGTCAATAATTACCGAGCCAGACAATGGCTCAGGCGTACCAACGCTTCCTCGCGACCGAGGAGCACCAGCACATCAAAAATACCCGGGGACGTGCCCCGGCCAGTCAAGGCAGCCCGCAAAGGCTGCGCCACTTTGCCAAGGCCGACATCGGCCCCCTGCGCAACGACCCTCACCGTTTCTTCAAGCGTTGCCATGTCCCAAATGGTCACGCGCGCCAAAGCTTCATGGGCCTTACCCAAAAGGATGCGGCTGTCATCGTCTAGCAGGCTTTTGGCTTTCTCGTCCATCGCAATTGGGGCGCGGTCGATCAAGAATTGGCACGCATCGCCAAGCTCAACCAGCGATGTTGCGCGGGTTTTGAGCACCGGCATGGCGCGGGATAACAGCGCCTGCTGACTATCACTCAGGCCGCCCATTCGTGCCGCCACCAAGGCCGCCAAATGCGAATCATCGGCCTCGCGCATATAATGGCCATTCAGGTTGCTGAGCTTCTTGAAATCAAAGCGTGAAGGTGAACGCCCGACATCATCGATATCAAACCACGCGATCGCCTGTTCGCGGCTGATGATTTCATCATCGCCGTGGCCCCAGCCGAGCCGGAGCAGATAATTGTTCACCGCTTCGGACAAATAGCCAAATTCATCGCGGTACGCGTCAACGCCAAGCGCACCGTGTCGCTTCGATAGCTTTGCGCCGTCACTGCCATGGATCAGCGGCACATGCGCATAGATAGGATCAGACCACCCCATCGCCCGGATGAGCGCAAGTTGCCGAAACGCATTGTTTAAATGATCGTCGCCGCGGATGACGTGGGTGACGCCCATATCCTGATCATCAACCACGACGCTGAGCATATAAGTCGGCGTGCCATCTGAGCGCAGCAGGATGAAATCGTCAAGTTCAGCATTATTGACGGTCACCTCACCCTGAACCCGGTCATGGATCGTCACGCTGCCGGTTTGCGGGGCCTTTAGCCGGATGACCGACGGCCGCATCGCCTCTTCGTTCGTCGCGACCCGGTCTCGCCAGCGGCCATCATAACGTAGGGGGGCTTTAGCGGCTTTCTGTGCCTCGCGCATCTCGGCAAGTTCGTCTTGCGTCGCGTAGCAGCGATAGGCGTGGCCAGCGGCAAGCAAGTGATGTGCGACCTCTGAATGGCGCGCGGCACGGGCGAATTGGAACACCACCTCGCCGTCATGATCAAGCTCAAGCCACTTCATGCCGTCCAGAATAGCCTCAATCGCGGCGTCGGTTGATCGCGCGCGGTCAGTATCTTCGATCCGCAGCAGAAACTGCCCGTCATGCCTGCGCGCATAGAGATAGTTGAACAAAGCGGTGCGCGCGCCGCCGATATGGAGGAAGCCAGTGGGCGACGGGGCGAAACGAGTGACGACTTTTGACATTTATCTGCTTGCGCCTGCGCGCTTACCCTTCACTATGCGATGATGATGCGCGCCCCTAGCATGGCCTTAGCGGCACCACAAACGCGCGTCGTCACGCGCCTTGAGGATTGGCTAGATAGCGAACGCGATCAATTGCCGCTGTGGATACCAGTGATGTTCGGGCTGGGGATTGCGCTCTGGTTCACGCTGCCTGATGAACGGGGCTGGACATCGATCATGCTGGGCGGGGCGGCGTTGACGCTGGGCAGTTTTGCGTTTCGGCCCGAACGTCGGTTCGCGCGCGTCATTCTGATTGCCGGATTGTGTGTTGGCCTTGGGTGCGGCTTTGCCTGGTGGCGCAGTGCCAGCGTGGCATCGCCAGTTTTGTTGCGCCCCACTATTGCTAGCTTTTCGGCGCGCGTTGACCGTGTTGAGGCCCAACCCGCCAAAGAAGCGATCCGCATGCTGCTCCGCCCCGATGCTGAGGCGCGCTTGCCGCCCTTGATCCGGGTTAGCGTGAAAGCGAAGGATATTGACCGGATGCCGATTGACGGGGATCGCGTGACGTTGCGCGCGCGGCTTGTGCCGCCGCCGCAGGCTGCTGTGCCGGGCGCCTATGATTTTTCGCGCGCGGCTTGGTATTTGGGAATTGGTGCCACCGGCAGCGCGATGGGCAAGATTGCGACGCTGACGTCAACCCCGTTGAGCGCGCCAAGCCTTCGCGAACGCTTGTCCGCCCATGTGCAAAGCCAGCTAAGCGGCAGTGAAGGCGGCATTGCCGCTGCCTTCGCCTCAGGCGATCGCGGTGCCATTGCGCGCGCCGATGAGGAATCGATGCGCGACAGCGGCCTCACCCATCTCCTTTCAATCAGCGGGCTGCACATCACCGCCGTCATCGGCGCGGCGATGTTTTTCGCACTACGCTTGTTGGCGCTGAGCCCCTGGCTGGCGTTGCGGATGCCGCTGCTGACGATTGCGGCGGGGTGCGGCGCGGCGGCAGGGATTGGCTATACGCTGCTGACCGGCGCGGAAGTGCCAACGGTTAGGTCATGTATTGCGGCGATGCTGGTGTTGATTGGATTGACGCTGGGGCGCGAAGCGTTGACCTTGCGGCTGGTGGCGACCGGCGCGTTACTGGTGATGATGGTGCGGCCCGAATCGGTTATCGGCCCCAGCTTTCAGTTAAGCTTTGCCGCGATTGCGACCATCGTCGCGGTGCATGAAAATGCCCATGTCAAGCGATTGACGCAGCGGCGCGAAGAGGAAGGGGTGATGGCGGCCAGCCTTCGGTCGCTATTATCGCTGCTGGTTACGGGGGTTGCGGTTGAACTCGCACTCGCGCCAATCGCGCTGTTTCACTTCCACAAATCGGGGCTTTACGGCGCGCTTGCCAATATCATCGCGATTCCGCTCACTACCTTTGTCATCATGCCGCTTGAGGCGCTGGCTTTGCTGTTTGATACTATCGGCGTCGGTGCGCCCTTCTGGTGGGCGACCGGGCAAGCGCTTTCATTTCTGCTGGGCCTGTCGCGCATGGTCGCCGCGCTGCCGGGATCTGTGGCGGCACTGCCGAGCTTTCCGGCAAGTGCGTTTGCGATGATTGTTGGCGGCGGGCTGTGGCTAATCCTGTGGAAAAGCCGGGTAAGGGTGCTGGGTATCACTGTCATAGTGGCTGGGGTTGGCTGGGCGATAGTGACGCCCGCGCCCGATCTGCTGGTGACGGGCGATGGCAAGCATATGGCGGTGCGCGGTGATTACGGCGACTTTGCGGTGTTGCGCCCGCGCGCGGGTGATTATGTCCGCGATACCATGGCCGAAGCGATGGGCACGCTTGACCCGCTCGATGATCTCGACGTGCTGCCGGGCGCCGATTGCGGCCCCGATATGTGTATGGTCAGGATCAGCAGCGGTGCGCGAGATTGGCGCATTGCCGCGACGCGCAGCGCCTACCGATTGCCCTGGCAACAATTGATCAACACATGTCGCGCAGCAGACATCATCATTAGCGATCGGCGGTTACCCACCGCCTGCGCCGCGCGGTGGATCAAGATCGATCCTGATTTGCTACGCCGCACCGGCGGGCTCGCAATCAATCTAGCGAGCGCGACAGTGCGGCGCGTCAACGCGAGCGGGGACCGGCACCCGTGGGTGCTGGCGCGTTCGGCTCAGTAACGACGAAGCAAGCCAGCCAATTTGCCCTGCACGCGCACTTGCCCGGGCTGATAGCGTTGCGGCTGATAAGCGCGATTGGCGGGATCAAGCCGCACCATAGCGCCTTCCTTGCGGAAATATTTGAGTGTCGCTTCATTATCATCGACCAGCGCGACAATGATATCGCCTTCGCGCGCGGCATCGGCCTTGCGAATGAGGGCATAGTCACCGTCGAGGATTCCGGCTTCGACCATCGAATCGCCTGATACTTCAAGCGCATAATGCTCACCGGCACCAAGCAGCGCCGCCGGAACCGACAGCATCGATTGCCCCTCAAGCGCTTCAATCGGCATGCCCGCCGCGATGCGGCCATGCAGTGGAATTTCGAGCACGTCATTGGCGGCCCTTGGCGTCGCAACGCCGGCTGATGGCATCGCAATAACAGTACCGCCATCCTTTTTACCAATGTCGCCGCGTTCGGGCATTTTTACCACTTCGAGCGCGCGCGCGCGATTGGGCAGGCGGCGAATGAAGCCGCGCTCCTCAAGCGCCGAGATCAAGCGGTGAACGCCAGATTTTGATTTAAGATCAAGTGCTTCCTTCATTTCTTCGAACGAAGGCGAAACACCGGTTTGGGTGAGGCGGTCATCAATATAGCAGACCAATTCATGTTGTTTACGTGTCAGCATCGTAATTGCCCTTTTCCTTGGGAACGAACGCGAAACGTGTAGGGAACAATATGTGCCGTGTCAAGCGATGCTGATATACTCTATTTTGTCGCCAATCGAAGCGGGCGGAGACTGGGCCGGGCGAATGATCAGCGCGGTCGCATTCGCCAATCCTAAAAGCGCCGCGCTGTCGTTTGGGCCGACCGGAAACACCGTTTCACCCGCCACCGTCGCGCGGACATGATCGGTGCGCGGGCCGGTTGCCGGGAGAGCCACACCCAGTGATGCGACCGAGCGCGGCGGCAGGGGGCTTTGCGAACCGCTCATCGCCGCGATGAGCGGACGCAGGAACAAATGCGCGGTGGCAAAGGCCGATACCGGATTACCGGGCAGGCCAAGGCAGACGCTGTTCCGAAGTTGCCCCGCCATCAGTGGCTTGCCCGGCCGCATGGCAATCTTCCAGAAATCGATTGTGGCACCAGCCGCGATCAGCGCCGGTCGCACCAGATCATGATCACCAACCGATGCGCCGCCGGTGGTGACAATGATATCAGCCTCCGCCCCCGCAATCGCCGCCGTCAGCGCGGTCAGCGAATCGGGGATAATCCCTAAATCTGTCACAATGCACGGCAAATCGCGGATCAGCGCGGCAATCATCAGGGCATTTGATGAGGGCAATTTGTCATCCCCGGCCTCGACGCCGGGCGGCACGAGTTCGTCGCCGGTGGAGATGATCGCCACGCGAACGCGCGCGTGCACCGTCAGGCTGCCATGCCCGCCGCTCGCCGCCAGTGCCAGTCGCCCAGGCGATATGCGTTCGCCCGTGCGGATGAGGCAGTCGCCCGCGGCAAAGTCGCTGCCCGCCGCGCGGACATGTTGACCGCGCGCGACGGTCAGCGCCTGATCGATAGCTATGTCGCTATCATCGCGCTGTACATCTTCCTGGATGATCACCGTATCGGTGCCATCTGGCAGTGCCGAGCCTGTGAAAATCCGCACCGCTTCACCCGGCTTGGGTTCCCCCCGGAACGGCGATCCCGCTGCTGATTCGCCAATCACACGCCACGCCGTACGATGACCGTCATAGGCCACGGCATAGCCATCCATCGCCGACAGGTCGCGCGCAGGTTGGGTGCGCAGCGCAACAACGTCCGCTGCCCCCCACCGTCCCATGGCTTCGGCAATTGGCACTGTCTCGCACGGCAAAACGCCCCCCAGTGCCAGCAACCGCGTTTGCGCGTCATCGAGTGAGATCACGGCGCGGCGCGCCAATCGCCCGACTTACCCCCCGATTTGAAAAGCAAGCGCACATCCGAAATCACCATCGCTTTATCCACTGCCTTGGCCATATCGTAAATCGTCAGCAGCGCGACCGAAACGGCGGTGAGCGCTTCCATCTCGACGCCGGTCTGGCCCGATAAACGAACCGTGGCTGTGGCGCGGATCGAACTCGCCTCATAGTCAAAATCAACGCTGACTTTGCTGATCATCAACGGATGGCAGAGCGGGATCAGCTCGCTGGTCTTCTTGGCCGCCATGATCCCCGCAATCCGTGCGGTCGCGATCACGTCGCCCTTCTTCGCGCTGCCCTCTTTGATCGCGGTAAACGCTTCGGCGGACATGCTAATCCGCCCTTCGGCGACGGCTTCGCGCACCGTATCTGGCTTGGCTGAGACATCGACCATGGTGGCTTGGCCGGTGGCATCAAGGTGCGTGAGCTGGCTCATGCGCCGGTCAGCAAGGCGTGGGTGGCGGCGGCAACATCGGATTGCCGCATCAGGCTTTCGCCCACGAGGAAACTCCGCACGCCTGCTGCTGCCATCCGCACACAATCCGCGTGCGTTGCTATGCCGCTTTCACAGACGAGCTGCACGTCAGCGGGTGCCATTGTCACAAGGCGCTCGGTGGTGCCAAGATCAACGTCGAATGTCTTGAGATTGCGGTTATTCACCCCGATCAACCGCGACGCCAGATGTGTGAGCGCGCGTTCCATTTCGGCTTCATCATGCACTTCAACGAGCACATCCATGCCAAGCCCAATCGCTGCATCCTCAATCTCGATCATCGCTGCGTCACTAAGCGCGGCAACGATGATAAGTATGGCATCGGCACCCATTGCCCGTGCTTCGCCGCATTGCCACGGATCGATCATGAAATCCTTGCGCAGCACGGGCAGCGAACAAGCGCCGCGCGCTGCCATCAGATAGGCCTCGCTGCCTTGAAAATAGGGCGCATCGGTCAACACCGAAAGGCAGGCTGCACCCCCCGCTTGATAAGCGTGCGCATGCGCCGGGGGATTGAAATCGGCACGGATCAACCCCTTAGAGGGTGAGGCTTTCTTGATTTCTGCGATCAATGCAAAGCCCGCTAGTGACGCTTCGCGGATCGCCGCTTCAAACCCGCGCACCGGGGAGGGGGGCGGGAAATGCGCCAATCCAATTGGCTTGCGCGCCGCTACCTCAAGCCGTTTGTTGTCACAAATTTCAGCCAGTTTATCAGTCATGCTGCGACGGTTAGCCGGGGGGGTAGGTAATGGCAATGGGGCCAAGATAGCGTGGCTAACCTCGCCGTGACCGGCGAAAGTCTAATTGCGCAACCGCTCAATCGCTTGGGCCAGCGCCACGTATAATTTGCCATTGTCTGAAGAAAGCAACGTCACGCCCAGTGGTGACCCGTCGCGCGTGGCGAGTACGTTGCGCAGCATCGCTTCAAAATCGTGGATGTAACGATTGACCTGCTCGCGGAATTCGGGGTCATTTTCATAATTGCGCGCAATTTCACGGGCTTGAGACGAATCGAGCAAGCGAACGGCACGGCGGGTAAATATCCCGCGATCGCCGCGCAAATATGACGCCCAGGCGACATCGGTGACGTCGTTCGAGAATATCTTGGTCACGTCAATCGCGGTTGAATTGAGCGATTCGATCAGCAGCGCCACACGGCGCGCGAAATTGGCTTGGTCGCTATGTTCGACTTCGGCCTTGGCTTCGGCAATGCGTTCTTCGAGCGCGGCGCTGGTTTCAGATATGGTCAGCATTTGCCGCATCAGGCGATCCGTCGCCTTTTGCGCGGTCGCGACGGCGGTTTCGGTGATGCTTGCCACCGATGCCATTTGCGCTTCGACTTGGCTGGTCAGCGCGTCGGTCATTGCCTTTTGAGCTTGATCACCAAGCGACTTGCTCGATTGTTGGATAATCTCGCTAAACGCGTTGCGCACATGCTGAGTGGCTTGGCTTGCCGTTTCGCGCACGCGCACCATCGCGTCGACCAATTGCGGCCCAGCGCCACTCGCAAGTGCCTGCGCACTTGCGGTCGTATTCGCGATGCTCTCGGCAAGCGCATCGGCGGCTGCTTTGGTTTCATTCATTTGCACGGCACTGAGACCGGTCAATTCGGCAAGCGCGTCGCGTTGCCGCGCGAGCATGACGTCCGCCTCACTCAATTTGCCGAGCGCGTCGACGGCTGCATTTGATAGTGTTTCGATGACGGGCGTCGCGGCAGTGACCGTGGCCAGGCTGGCTTTGGTTTTCTCCTCAAGCCGCGTGAAAGCCGCTGGCAATGTTTCATCAATTTCGCGCGTCGCGGCATCAAGCGCGGTCATGAGTGAGCCAACCCGGTCAACCAGACTATTGGCGGTATCACCGCCGCCTTGGAGCGCATTTGTCAAATCGTCGGCATGATCGCGCAGCGCTGCTACGGCGGTGCTCAGTCGTTCGGTGCGCGCAATGCCACTCGCGTCAAATTCGCCAAAGCGGTCTTCAATCGCCCCCAGATCGGCATGCATGCGTTTCACCAGGCGCTGACTGGCTTCATCTTGATCGGCAAAACTCTTTGCTATATGATTGATTTCATTGCGAATTTCTATAACTCGACGACTGATCGATTCAGCGGACTCTGCGCCAGCATTGGCAAGGGCAGCCTGATTCTGTTCAACCATCGCCATCATCGCCGCGCCTTGCGCTTCCATGCCTTGGCGCGCCGCTTCAAGCGCGGCACCGGCGCGTTCGAGGGCTTGATCAACGGCTCCGGTCATCTGATCGGCGGCTTGTTCAAGCCGGGCCCCCGCAACTTCGCTGACGCCTTCCATACGCGCCAGATGCGAAGCGAGGCGCTGCGCTGCGTTGCCCGCAATTTCGTTGGCCTCAGACCCGCGTTTGCCCAGCAGCGAGAGTTGGGCGTCAAGCGCGCCTGCCTTTTCGAGCGCAACCATCCCGGCTTCATCAAGTGCGGCGAGCATTTGCCGCGTTTGCACCTGTGCTTTGGGCAAGGTCGCCAGCAAGACCGCCATATCGCCGCGCGCCGCCGCTGCGGATGATTTGAGCCCCTGCGCATGGCGGTCAATCGTTTCTATTTCGGTCCGCATGACTTCGCTCATGCTGCTCATGCGCACGGCGGCATCTTCGCCAATCGTCATGAGCTTGTCGCTTTGTTCTGATAGCGCGGAGCGGTTGCTGTCGAGCCGATAGGAGACATGGTCAAGCAAGGCTTCCAACCGCTGACTCTCGGTGCGCAGCGCGGCAACAGTGCGCGCATAGCGGCTTTCTTCACCGCGACTGGTGCGCAGCAGCAATAACCAAGCGACGGCAATCAGCGCGAGTGGTGCGCTGGCGGTCGATACAAATGCGATGCCATCTTCAAGTGTCAACGCTCGGCCGCCTGCTGCCCCAAATCGGCTGAAAGCGAGCGCGCCGAGCCACGCCAATGTGAGCACGACAAAGGCTATTGTTGCGATCGGGCGACGCCAGCGTCCGCGCGGCGCAGGCTCCTCATCACCACTATATGTCGGTTCTGCGACACTTGTTTCAACAGGCACCACCACGGCCTCTTCGGCCCGTTCTGGTGCGGTTTCCCGGTCGCGCCATAGGCCGACAACTGAATTTCCCCCGGTCATATCCACAGGTTTACCATATAATTATCCACTTTGGAAAGAGTCTTGCAATGTTCTTTTAATCATATCCTGATAGCCCGCGATGATGGCTTATGAAATGGGTGCCTTGGATGCCGCGCTGGCGGCTGCGGTCGGTGATGATGCTTCGCTCGTCGCCGAATTGCGCGCGGCGTTGATCGAGGGAGCCAAGCGCCACGCCGACTTGTTATCGCGGGCCCGCTGTGACGGTAATTGGTCAGTCGCGGCCCACCGGTTGAAAGGGTTGGCGGCCAGCTTTGGCGCGGTGCATTTGCTTGACGCTGCCAATCTTGCGCTTGAATCCGCGCCAGGTGATCCCGTGGCCATCCGCCGCATCGAACGGGCCATCGCCATAATCGACGCCTGATCGGCGCGCCCCTTTTCAAACGGGGGTATAATCAGTATCGGACAGCGCTTCAGGGACAATTGGGGCGGTTATCTTGCCATTGGCAGGCTTAATTTTGGGCAGTGATGACGGTGGGCTGATCGGGGGCGTCATGCCTGCGCTATTTCCTGTCGCGGGGCAAAGCCTGATCGAATATCAAGTCCGCGTGGCGCGGGCGGCGGGCGCTGCGCACATCATTGTGTTGGTTGATCATATGCCTGCTGCTTTGGTTGCGGCCTTTGATCGGCTTCGTGCGGACGGGATCGATATCGATATTGCCCGTGATGCGCGCGATGCGGCCGACCGAATTCACCCTGATGAGCAATTGCTGGTGATGGCAAACGGCGCAGTCGCCTCGCCGACGCTGGTGGCTGACTTTGTCGCCCCTAACCGACCGGCTTTGCTAACCGTGCCTGATACGGTCGATTACGGGCACTGCGAACGGATTGACGCGCGGTCGCGCTGGTCTGGGCTGGCGCTTGTTGAAGGCGCGCTGTTGCGCACGACGGCGGCGATGCTGGGGGATTGGACGCTCGGGCCGACTTTGCTGCGCGCTGCGGTTCAGAGCGGTACCGAACAGCGACTGTTAAGCGCGGACGACCAGGCGGCCCTGATTGGTAATGAAGCGGCGGCTGCGCGTTTCACGCATCAACTGGCACAAGCGCCGGGGCCACGCAGCGCTGGGTGGTTTGAGGATTGGTTGGTACGCCCCCTCACAGCGCGCGCGACGCCGACTCTGTTCGCGCGCCGCGTGCCGCTTGACCTGATCGTCACTTTGCCTCTTGTTCTGCTCGGCAGCGCGATTTTGCTGGTGCTTCTGGGGTGGTTTACATTTGGCTTTCTGATCGCCTTGCTTGCGATCATTCCGGCGGGCATTGCCTTTACGATGGCCAATATCGCCGCGCGCGCCGCGCCCTTGCTTGATTGGTATGACCGAGCAAAGCACCCCGCACTTGGCCTGATGCTGTTGGTCACAGGCTGGGGCTTATCAAGCGCAGGCACGCAGTGGGGCGCATTGATAGCGGCGGGCTGGGCAGCGTCTAACCTGCTGCTGCTCGAACGAGACCGCGCGCCGTGGCATGCCAATGGCGACATGGCGGCGCTCGTGATGCTGCTGACCTGCGCGGTTGGCCAACCCCTGATCGGAATCGCGGTGCTAGTGGCCCACGGATTGTTGACGCAAATCAGTTTGCGCCAGATGAAATAGGCACAGTGCGAAAATTTAGCGCCGCCTTAACCACCTTCACGTTATGCTATCGTCATGATGAGTGTGTCGACAGTGATAAGGGCCGGTTGGCATGGTGGTTGAACCTGGCATCATTGCGCATGGCTGCGTTGATCGGCAGGGCTGCCTGATCGCTGCTGATCCGCCTTTGCTGGCGCTTCAGCTGAGTGCAGGCGGGGAAGAGGGGGGTGTTCTTGTCATCCCGCAACTGGCGAGCTTGTCCCGGATGGCGCGAAGCCTGGGCGTTGTCGTCTCGCGCGGCGTTGTCGCGGCGGATGGTGCGTCAGACCTTGATCTGTGGGTGAATGCCCGGCTTGATGGTGATCTGGTCACGCTCGCCATCAGTGGCTGGACAGAACGGCCCTTGACTAAGCTAACCCCGGCAGCAGCGGCACAGCGCGCGCGTGATTTTGCGGCGCTAGAGGCCGACGGGGCATGGGCAATCAACACAGAATTTGAGATTACCGCCATGTCGGCAGGTCTGGGCCAATTGCTTGGCGCAGCGGCCAGCCGTGCCTCCGGCCAACCGCTGACGCACACGATGCGTTTGATCGAGGATGAATCGGGCGATTTCCCTCTGTTACTGGCGGCACTCAACCGCACCGCCTTTGCGGGACAATTGGCTGAATTGCGTGATATGCCGCATGTGCAGCTCTATTTGAGCGGCGTGCCGCGTTTTGCGTCGACGGGTGATTTTGAAGGTTATGATGGCACTTATGCGCTGATTGACCGTGCCTTGGCATCGGTACGGGCCGCCGTGCCGAGCGCGGTGAAGCCACCAGAATTTGCCAATCGGCTCGACGCAGCGCTGCGCGCGCCGCTCACGAAGATCATTGGTAATGCTGATGACATTGGCGCGCTGCGCGATGGTCCGCTGCGCCATGTTTATGAAGGCTATGCCAACGACATATCGTCGGCGGGGCGGCATTTGCTGGGCCTCGTCGATGATTTGATTGATGTTCAAGCCGTTGAACAACCCGATTTTCATATCGAGACCGAATCGGTTGATCTCGCCGACATCGCACGGCGTGCGGCGGGGCTGCTCCGCGTGCGCGCTGCCGACCGCGGCGTTCGGATCGACGCGCCGCAAAATGATGAGAGCGTCTTGGCGCTGGGCGATTTCCGCCGCGTGCTCCAAATCATGGTCAACCTGTTGACCAACGCTGTTCGCTATTCGCCAAGTGGGTCAAGCATCTGGCTCCGCGTTGAGCAAGAGGGCGATCTTGCCGCCGTCATCGTCGCCGATCAGGGCAAAGGCATCGCTCCCGAGGATCAACCGCGCATCTTCGAAAAATTCGAACGCGTCGATCCAAGCGAGCCCGGCGGATCAGGCCTAGGCCTCTTCATATCCCGCCGCCTCGCCCGCGCCATGGGCGGCGACATATCAGTCGACAGCGCACCAGGACGCGGGGCCCGGTTCGTACTGGCTTTGCCAGTGGGGTGAGGGGGAGCACTCAACGCCCTGATTTATCTCACGCCAAGACGCAAAGACGCCAAGGGAGACTGTTACGAAGGTGAGTTTTTCCCTCAGCCCTTATGACATGGAATGGTCAGTGCCTCCTCACACACTTTGGCGTCTTCGTGGCTTTGTGTGAGATAATGTCACGCTTCCGCTTAGGTGGACGCAATGCATTTGGTTCGCGCAGAGGCGCGGAGGGAGACTTATCCGAGAACAGGAGTTGGTCGAATGACGTTGACACGTGCAATAACCCCCAAACTGTCATTGCGATATCGGCGTCTGGGAAGTAGATTATTGCCATGAATGAATTAGAGTTTGGGGTTTATTGCAAGTGTCACCGTAACCCT